>JAEUJS010000604.1 GCA_016792935.1 Archangium sp.
GTCGAGCTGCGAGAAGTTCGACGCACCCGAGCAGTTGTCGCAGGCATCGCCCACGCCGTCGCCGTCGCCATCCGCCTGGTCGCGGTTGCTCGCGAACGTGCAGTTGTCGTGGTCATCCGACTTGCCGTCGCCGTCACCATCATCCGTGTACGACAGCGTCTTGCCGTCGTCCGTCATCGCGACCCACACCGAGCAGCCGCAGCCACAACCGCAGCCGCCGCCTTCTTCGTTCGGGGCGCCGCACTCAGTGCCGAGGCACTCCGGGTTGTCGATCGACTGCGCCATCGCAGGCACAGAGACCAGCGTGAAAACTGCCAACATCAGCCCAAGGTTCTTGTTCATGGTTCGTCTCCTTGCGCAGGTCCTTCGCAAGCCCTGCGCCAACGGATCATGAACGTGGAATCAAGCGGTTGGCCGCTTTCCCACCAGAAATGGTGTGGAGTGCAGCCCCCACGCTGGGGAGGAGCGGTCCTCTGGTGATTCGAGCCCGTCTTCGCGGCTCAGAACGCAGATTTATCGCTGATTTTGCCTCAAGAAGCACTGATTGGACTATGTGAAGCTCATCCATGGAGATGACAGAGCTTCAGCAGGCTCCAACTATCGCCCCAGCCGGATCGCCGGCTGATTTGATCGATTCCGGCTCGACGGCGTGGATGTTGGCGAGCTCTGCGCTCGTGTTGTTGATGGTTCCGGGCCTCGCCCTCTTCTACGGCGGCATGGTCCGCAAGAAGAACGTGCTCACCACCATGATGATGAGCTTCGTCGCGATGGCGGTCATCGGCGTGCAGTGGGTGCTCGTCGGCTATTGCCTGGCCTTCGGAAAAACGGTGGGCGGCGTCTTCGGGTGGGATTGGGATTTCGTCGCGCTGCAGGGAATCGCGCCGACGAAGTTGTATGGCGACAAGCACATCCCCGAGCTCGTGTTCGTCATGTTCCAGGGGAAGTTCGCGATCATCACGCCGGCGTTGATCAGCGGCGCCGTCGCCGAGCGCATGAAGTTCAAGACGTATCTCTGGTTCTGCGTCTTGTGGTCGACGCTCATCTACGCGCCGCTCGCGCACTGGGTGTGGAGCGGTGACGGCTGGCTCTTCAAGCTCGGCGTGCTCGACTTCGCCGGAGGCACCGTCGTTCACATCGCCGCCGGCATCTCGGCGCTCGTGCTCGCGCTGATGCTCGGGCCGCGTCGCGATGTCGCGCGCGGAAATCCCGTGTTGCCCAACAACCTCGTGCTCACGCTCACCGGCGCTGGCTTGTTGTGGTTCGGCTGGTTCGGCTTCAACGCCGGCAGCGCGGTGGCGGTCGAGTCTCCGGTCGCGGGAGCGATTGCCGGTCTCGCCTTCACCACCACCCAGACCGCAGCAGCCGCGGCAGGCCTGGTGTGGATGCTCGTGGAGAAACGGCACCACGGAAAAGTCACCTCGCTCGGCCTCGCGTCGGGAATCGTCGCGGGGCTGGTGGCGGTCACTCCGGCGGCGGGCCACATCAAGCCGGGCAGCGCCTTGCTCCTCGGCGGGCTCGCGTCGCTCGTTTGTTATTACGCCGTGCAGCTCAAGACGAAGCTCAAGTACGACGACTCGCTCGACGCGTTCGGCGTGCACGGCGTCGGCGGCATCATCGGCGCGTTGATGACGGGCGTTCTGTGTTTCACGCCGGTGAGCGGGGGTCTCGCGCAGTTCGGCAAGCAGGCGCTCGGCGTCGGCGTCGCCATCGTCTTCGCGGGCCTCGGCACGTTCGTCCTCGCGAAGCTGCTCGGGAAAGTGTTCGGCCTGCGCACCACGGACGCGGAAGAGCGCGACGGCCTCGACCTGCACGTGCACGGCGAGCGCGGGTACCACTTCGACCAGACGTAAACTCGGGCGCGCGAAACGTCAGCCGCAGGCGGAGACTCGCCGAGGGAATCGAGCTGAAAATTAGACGCGCAACATCCCTGTGCCACCGTGTCTCGACCATGACCGAGACCTCGCGCCGCCAATCGCTCCGTCGCACGTTGCGTCTTCCTCTCTCGCTGGGCCGCCGTCTCCCCGCCCTCACCGCAGACGTGAGCCGCGGCGGCTTCCAGGCCGAGCTCCCTCAGGTCTTCCTGCCCGGCTCGCAGGTGCACGGCTTCTTTCTGGTCGAAGAAAAGGAAGTCGCGTTTCGCGGCACGGTGACGTGGGCTGAAGCGGGCAACCCGCAGCTCTCGATCTTCAGCCGCATCGGAGTGGCCTTCGATTCTCTCCCCGAAGGACTGGACGCGCTGCTCTCGAAAAAAGAGCGCCGGCCGAGCCGAAAGAAGAAACTCAAGAAGTGACGATTTCCCGGGCTCCCGCTCGCCGGCCATGACCTCGGCTGCTGGCGACAGACGAACGCGTTCTCAACGGCTCCAGCTCATCACGCTGGCGCTGACGGGCGTGCTCACGGCTGCGCTCGGCGGAATCATCTATCTGTCCATCACCAGCATTCCGTACCTCGCGGTCTCTCCCGCGACTGATCCCGCGTTCGGAAGATTGAACGCGTGCCTGCTCGCTGCTGTGCCGGAGCGTACGGGCTGGGCGGTGAGCCGCGATCTCTCGACGGCGGCCGCGTGGTCCACCAACAAGCTCGTCGTCTGCGGCGGCGTCGATCCGCGTAGCCCAGCAGGCTCGCCTGCTGAGGTGATCGCCGCACCGCACGCTTTGACCGGAGTGACGCTCGGCGCGTTCGACGGCTCGGGCGCGCTGTGGATTTCACAGAGCGGAGGCGACACCGAAAGCCCGCGCCTGATGCGCTTCGACGGAAAGCAGTTCGTCGAGCGAGGACACTTCGCTCCGGCGGCGCTCGTCGGCACCGCGAACGGAGTCGTCGCACTCGAGACGCAAGGTCAGCTCATCGCGCTCGCCGCTGATGGAGCCGTCACCGCGACGCGCGCGCTCCCGCTGCAGCGCGGAGTGCATCTCACGGTGAACTCCGAAGGCACGCACCTCGCGTTGTTCGGCGGCGGAAAGTTCGCGGTCATCGACGCGAAGACGCTGGAAAGCACTCCGGCGGAGGCGCCGTGTCCGGTGAGCTGGGTGTGGTGGCGGCCGGGAAGCCCGTTGTTGCTCGTGGAGTGCGTGGACATCGCGATCGAAGTGAACGCCATCGACTCGCGCAGCACGTTGCTCGAGCCGCGCCAGCGAATCCGCTCGACGCTCAGCGGGCCGACCGGCGTCTACGTGCAGTCGTGCGACGTGTTGCCATGTTCGGCGACTCCGCCGCCGTGACAGTCGGAGGAGCGCATGCGCGGTGTCGAACAAATCCCCTGGCTCTACGATGCGATGTGCTTCGTCCTCGAGCGCACGGGGCTGACGCGGTGGCGCCGCTGGCTGGCGAGCGGCGCACGCGGACGCACCCTGGAAGTCGGCTGTGGCACGGGGCGCAACCTCACGCACTACGACCCGGCCGTGCCGCTCATCGCCATCGAGCCCGCCGCCGACGCGCTGGCGGTGGCGAGGAAGCGCGCTCCCCGGGCGTTGCTGGTGCGGGCGAGCGCCGAAGCGCTCCCCTTCCGCGACGGAGCCTTCGACACCGTCGTCTCGAGTCTCGTGTTCTGCAGCGTGCCGCGCCCTGAAGTCGGCCTCCGTGAAGTTCGACGCGTGCTCTCCGACGACGGGCAACTGCGCATGCTCGAGCACGTGCGCGACGAGGGCTGGTACGGCCGCGTGCAGGACACCATTCAGCCCGCATGGACTGTGGTGGCCGGAGGGTGTCACCCCAACCGCCGCACCGAAGCGACCGTGGAAGCGAACGGCTTTCGCATTCTCGAAGAAGATCGGCGCAGCGAGGGCACCATGCGCCGCTTCGCTGCGGTGAAGTCGGACCTGCGGTGAGAATCAGCGCTGCTTCGCCCAGTCGACGATGAGCTTCTTCTCGGCGTCGCTCAACTTCGCTTCGGGGTGGAGCGGCACGTAGATGGCCATCGGCATCTCGCCCTCGCTGACTTCCCCTTCAATCTCCTCGAGCTTGTGCGCCTTGCGGCCGGGCTCGTACGAGTCCCACACGCTGAAGTTGAGGTGCTTGCGGCCGTCGTTCACGTCGCGCGCCACGAGCCACGAAACCGGAGCGACGTTCGAGTACCACGGCCACACCGTCTCGTTGCTGTGGCAGTCGTAGCAGGCCTTCTTCAGCACCGACTTCACCTCGGGGGGCGCGACGAGGTCGCCGGTCACCGCGGGATTTTCACGAGCGGGCCGAACGACCTGCATCACGACGAGGAGAACCACGACTCCGAGGGCGATCTTCGTTCCGCGCTTCATGGGGCGGCGCTCTAGCAGGTGAAACCGCGACACGTTTGTCCCGTATTCAGCGCCCGGCATACGGCCTAGTAGGAGGTCGCGAGGAGAGAAGGACACTTGGAGTCGCAACGCAGCACCGAGCCCACCGAGCTGTTGGTGCGGTTCTCGCGCGGTCAGCGAGACGCATGGGCCGAGGTGTATGCGCTCTATGCGCAACGCGTGCGTCGCTGGGTGCGCCGGTTCTTCCGAAGCGCCTTCGAGGAAGAAGAAGCGTCTCAGGAGGTCTGGCTCACCGTGCACCGCATGCAGTCACAGTTCGACGTCAACAAGGGGCCGCTCGGCGGGTGGCTCCGCGCGTTGACCGCCAACCGGTGCCGCGAGTTGATTCGCGCGCGCGGACGGCGGCCCGATGCGTCGGTTCCCATCGATGATCTCGACGACGCGTTGTGGCTCGACGCGCCGCTGCCCGATGAGGTCGCGATGCAGTCGTCGCTCGCACGCGCGGTCGATGCGTTCCGCACGCGGCTCGATGCACAGGAGACGAAGGTGCTGCAGCTCGCGTTCTCAGAAGGCCGCACCAATGAAGAGGTCGCTGACGCGCTCGGGGTCACCGTGCGTCAGGCGAAGTACGTGAAGAAGAAGCTGGTGGCGAAAGCAGCAGGCGACGCAGCACTCACGCCCTTCATCGAAGTCTCCGGGGGCGCACCATGAGCCTCGCCGAGTGGAAGGAAGACGTCGAAGCGGCTGCGAGTGGAGAGATGAGCACGGTGGAAGATCTCCGCGTTCGCCAGCACCTGCGCACCTGCGACGAGTGCCGCGCGCACTACGACCGCATGGTGAACGCCGCGCGCGCGATGGCAGGCACGACGGAGCCGACGAAGTCCGAACACGACGCGCTGTTCGCCAGACTCAACGCGACGCTCGATGCGCAGCAGGCTCCGAAACCGCAGGCCGCGCCTTCACGCCGCTGGTGGTTCTTCGGAGCGTTCGCCGCCGTCGCCGCCGCGCTGTTGCTCGTCGTGGTGACGCGTCCGCCCGCCGTTGAAGATCCCGAGCGAGAAATCACGTTGCGTGGTGGAGGCAACGACGTCGCTCCAAGTCTGTCGTTCTCCGTCTACGCAAAAGCGAAGAGCGGAGGAGCCGTGCGACTCGTCGCGCAATTCCCGCAGTCGGGTGAAGCGCGCGCGTCGGAAGGCGATTGGTTGCAGGTGAAGGCGCCGAACGGTGTCACCGTGGTGGCGAAGGGCGCGGATGGAGCGACGGTGGTGTTCGACGCAAACGGCAGCCAGGCGCTGACGAAGGGGACGTGGAAGTTGTCCGCCACCACCGACGGAGGACTCGCGACGGGCATCGTCGTGATCACGGAGTAGGCCGAAGAGTTGGGGTGAGGAGATGTTCGCATCGACGATCGTGCTCGCGTTGGCGCTGGCCGCACAGCCAGCCGAAGCCCCCAGGGGCGACGGCGCTGGGGGGCGAAACGACGTGTACGCAGTGGTCGTCGGTCACAACGGAGGCGTGCCCGCACAAGACGGTCGCGCACCGCTCCCGAATCTGCGGTTCGCCGATGACGACGCGTTGCGCATGGCGCGCTGGTTCTCCGCGTTCTCAGTCGAGGGCGGAGTCACGGTGCTCACCAACGTCGACGAGACGACACGCTCCACGCTCGAGCGCGCGGGCCTCGCGATTCCGGCCACGCGTCCACCGACGCGACGGGGTCTCGAAGACGCGCTCAGCGAATTGAAGACGAAGCTGAAGGCGAGCAAGCGGCCCTCGACTGTCTTCTTCTTCTTCGCGGGCCACGGACTCACGGGCCGTCTGATTCTCGAGCCGGAAGGCGCGCAGTTCGCGGCCATCACCGGCAAGGAACTCAAGCTCGCGCTCCTCGACCTCGGAGCAGATCACGTCGAGCTCTTCATCGACGCGTGCCGTTCTCAATCGTTGTTCACCGAGCGCGGCGGAGCGGGTCCAGATCTCTCGAGTGAGATCGACGC
>JAEUJS010000622.1 GCA_016792935.1 Archangium sp.
AGACAGCCGACGAGGTGCAGCAGCGAAGTGCCGCTCTCGTTCTCGAGCTCGCGCCACAACTCGTACGCGCGCCGCAGCAGCGGAACGTACGCTGCGCCTTCGCCGTACGCCTTGCGAATGACGCGCGTGCCGCCGTGCGAGCTGCCGCGATCGTGCGCGAGGCCGTGTTGCTCGAAGCCGACGACGCTCAGCCCGCGCCGAGCGAGATGCATCAGCGCGCTCGAGCCAACACCACCCACGCCGAGAACGATGACGTCCACGGCGCGAGTGTATCGGAGCCGTCACTTCTTGATGTGCACACGCGCGAGCACGGGGTGGTGATCGCTCGAGCCCTTCCGCATCCTTGATGTTGTCGAACTTCACGTCACGCGAAGTCAGAAAGCCGTCGATCGAGTTGCCGACCGCATGCCACTGCAGCCCGGTCATGCGCGCCAACTGCCGCGGGTTGTGTTCGTTCGAATCGATGCCGACGATGATCGACCCCTTGTGGCTCTTCACGAACGCAGTCAGGGCCTTGTCGAAGTCACCCCACAGCCGCTTGAAGCGCAGCGGCGGGCGATGCACCGACACCATGCGCACGTTCTTCCCGTCGATCTTCATGTCCGTGAAGTTGATGTAGCGCGTGAGCATCTTCGCGCCCTGCGGAGTCACTCCGACCGCGAAGCCGCGCTTTCCGGCCTCGATGCGATCGCTCTTCTTCCAGACGATCGAGCTGCCGGCCTTCGCCTCGTCACCGAACTTCTGGTGAATGCCGAACTTCTTCTCGTTCTTGAGCCACGCGGTCTCGCGCAGGTTCGTCGACTTGGTCTCTTGCGCGAGCATCACGTCGGCGCGCTTCTGCACCCAGCTCAAGTTCGACAACTTCGGAGTCGTGAAGTCGTCATTCACCGTCGCGATGGTGAACGAACGCGGGTGCTTCTTCTCGTGCTTCGGCGGGTGCTTCTTCACGCCCTCGGGCAACTGCATCGGAGGACAGCGCGGGATGGGCGGCTTCGGGGCAGCGATTCGCATGCCCTGGTTGTCGTGATGCACCGCGTCTCGGGCTCAGCGGCGATCTGTCAGCGCAGATTCCATTTTGAGTCGATTTTTTTCGGTCATTTCGGAGACGCCACCTCCGGTCGAATACGTCTCGATCGCGCGCGAGCTGCCGCCTCCATATTCCTGCGCGGTGGTGATCTTCAGCGCGCGCCCGGTCTTCGCTCGCCTTCAACGAGAGCGTGCATGTGGCGATTCGTCGCACGAGTGGCGCGAAATGGGTCAGTGAAAATGCGCGCGCGGTCGACGGCCAATACGTGACCAAAGCGGCGCTTGCTCCAGCGCGCGCGTGTCAGCAGATTCCCGCGCCATGCGTTTCTCCGTCGTCGCCGTCGCCTTCCTCGCGCTCACCTGTTCTCCCGCAAGTCAGCTGCAGCTCTCGACGATCGGCACCGACAGCGATCCCACCGAGCTGCCTCGCTACACGCCGCGCTGGGCCTTCGAGCCGTGGATCAGCAAGGACATCAGCACCGGCCCCGACTCGTACGCGTTCGTCGACGGCTTCATCCAACGCGACATCCCGGTGGGCGTGCTCGTCCTCGATAGCCCGTGGGAGACCAACTACAACACCTTCGTCCCCAACCCGACGCGCTACCCCGAGTTCCCGAAGCTGGTGACCGACATGCGCGAGCGCGGCGTGCGCATCGTGTTGTGGACCACGCAGATGGTGAACCAGACGAGCTTCGACGCTGAGATGGGCGGCGATCGCTACATGGGCGCGTCTCCGAATTTCGCGGAAGGCCGCCGCAACAACTACTTCGTGAACGATGCGAAGTTGGAGACGTGGTGGAAGGGCCAGGGCGCGGGTGTCGACTTCTTCAACCCCGACGCCGTGAAGTGGTGGCGCGCACAGCAGGACGACTTGCTGAAGCTCGGCATCGCGGGCTGGAAGCTCGACTTCGGTGAGTCGTACATCACGACGCAGCCCATCAAGACGGCCGCGGGCATGAAGTCGCTGCAGGAATATTCCGAGGCGTACTACCGCGACTTCCTCATTCACGGCTTGAAGCGCCGCGGTCGCGAAGAGTTCATCACCATGGTTCGCCCGTACGACAAGTCGTACGTGTTCGACGGGCGGTTCTTCGCGCGGCCGGAACACGCTCCAGTCGCGTGGGTCGGAGACAATCGGCGCGACTGGGTCGGCCTCGAAGACGCGCTCGATCACATGTTCCGCTCGGCGCGCGCGGGCTACGTGGTGCTCGGCAGCGACGTCGGCGGGTACCTCGACTTCGACGACGTGAACATGAGCATTCAGGTGCCGTTCTCGCAGGCCAACTTCGTGCGCTGGGTCGCGGTGGGTGCGATGTGCCCCTTCATGCAGCTGCACGGCCGCGGAAATCTCACGCCGTGGACGGTGACGCCCAACACCGACGAGACGATCTCGACGTACCGCTACTGGTCGAAGCTCCACCAGGCGCTGGTGCCGTTCAATTTCTCCATCGCCCAGGCGGCGTACGCGGGCGCGGCCGTGCCGATGCAGCCCATCGGAGATGTCGCCGACTGGACGCACGACTACCGCTACGTGCTCGGAGACACCTTCCTCGTCGCGCCGATCCTCGACGACACCGGCGTGCGTGACGTGCCGCTCCCTGCCGGGGCGCGGTGGATCGATTGGTGGAGCGGCGTGGTGACCGACGGCGGCACGGTCATCAGCAATTACGACTCGACCGATCGCTCGCGCATTCCGCTCTTCGTGAAGGAAGGCAGCGTGATTCCGCTCGACGTCATCGACGACGCCAACGCGCTCGGGAGCACGAGCAGCAAAGACAAGCTCACCGTGCTCGCGTGGCCGTCGATGACGCGCAAGACGTTCACCGTTCACGACGCCGATGGAGCGACCACCGAGCTCTCCACGGTTCGCGACGCGACGAGCAGCACCGTCACGGTCAGCCGCTCCACCAACGGAGTCGTGGCGCGCATCTTTCTCGAGTCACGCAACGTCACCGGCGTGATGGGGCTGAGCGAGCTCACCACGCGCGCGGCGTTCGACGCGGCGACGAGCGGTTGGTTCCGCGATGGCAGCTCTCTCTGGGTGCGCACCGGCCCGGGCGAACAGACCATCACGGTCAATCACTGAGGCCACGTGAAGCAGACCTTCGTCGCGTACATCAAGCGAGGCAGTCCGGAAGAGCGGAAGCCGAAGAAGCTCCCGCCGAAGCTGAAGGCGCTGCTCGACAAGCCGCCGAACGACCCGGAGAAGTTCGCGAAGGCGCTCGAGCCTTTTCTCACCGCCAACTTCGTCACCGAGAACATCGGTGAGCTCGGCGAGCTGATCAGGGACGAGGGAGATCTCTTCGCGAAGCGCGTCACACTCCACGGCGCGGCTCCGCAAGGGAAGGGCGCGCTCCCGAACATCACGGCCGAGGCGTTCTTCGACTTCGAGCTGGTCGGTAAGAAGAAGCTCACCGACGAGAAGCTCGAGCTCTGGCAGGACGAGAACGACTACCTGACCGACGCGGTGAACTTCTTCTGGAAGCTGGACGACGAGACGCTGATTCTCATCGGCGAGCACGAAGGTGCGGGCTTCGGCGTCGCTTCCTAGAAGCGCGACTCCAGCACCTGGTGCACCACGACCGGGTGCGGACTCTGGTGGTCATGGTGCCTTCAGCTCGGGGTTGATGATGTAGCGGCGCCCGGCGGTCGGGTATTCCTCTCCCCACGCTGACTGCGGCTGGCAATCAGCTGCTCGCCGATGCACAGCCCGCGCTGGCCTCGTTGGCGCACGCGGAACAAAGGCTCCAGCACGCATCTGGCATCGCCGGTCAATTGCGGCTCTCGCTGCCGCCGCACCTCGAGGTGCTGTGGCCACTCTTTCGCGCGTTGAGCCGGCGATACCCGGCGGTGACTTTCGATGTGTTCGTCACTGACCGGCGCGTCGACCTGGTGGCCGACGGGATTGACGTCGCGCTGCGGGTCGGTGACCGCGCGACGGCCGGGTACGTGGGCCGAACGCTGACTCGCTATCGCCACCGACTCGTCGCTTCACCTGCGTTCTTGAAGGCCCACCCGATCAAGGCCCCCGGAGATCTCGCCCGCGTCCCCTGCGCGTGTTGGCGAACGTCGGGCCCTCGCGTGTGGCACCTCGGCAACAAGGAGGTGGAACTGCAGCCGGTGCTCGTCACCAACGACTACCTGCATCTGCTTCGGTTGGCAGAGCTCCACCGAGGTGCCTCCGTTCCTCGCGGCACGAGCCCTCCAGCGCGGGAAGCTCGTGGAGCCGTTGCCAGAACCCCCTGCCCGAACTCGCCATGCGCGCACTCGTCGTCGCCAGTTTCTCGACTCAGGCACTCGCTCTGCCCTCCACTTTGTGAGGTCGGTACCCCACAACAGGGTGTTCTGTAGTCGTACGGTCACATGTGCACACGCGCTCTGATCTCGGACAGCCGACTGAAATTGAGTCAATTTAAGTATTTGAAAATATTGATGTTGTAAGTGATCATCGCAATTTCTCGTCCAATAGGGCACTTAGCGATGATCAATTGAATCAATGACTTATTGCTGGCGCGTCTGATGCTTTTGCGGCCGGCGCCATGAAGCTTCCCACGACGCTGATCCAGATCACGACGCTCTCCTCGATGCTGTTTCTGGCCTGCGGACCGGACACGGCAGTGCTCTCAGGCAACGAGCAAGACGAGTTCGACACGGCGGAAGGTCGCATCGTCGGCGGCGTGGATTCCGACATCGCGGTGACGCCGTGGCAGGTCGCGGTGATGGACTCGAGCTTCTTCCAGTACTGCGGCGGATCGATCGTGAACGAGAACTGGATCGTCACGGCGGCGCACTGCGAAGTCGCGGTCGGCGACAAGATCGGAGCGGGCCACAGCAAGCTCACCACCATGCGCACCAACGGGCAGATTCGCACCGTCGCGCAGGTCATCACCTTCCCCGGCTACGTCACGAGCGAGCAGGGCAAGGACCTGATGCTGGTGAAGGTGAACGCGCCGTTCGATCTCTCCGGGCCCAACGCGAAGGCGATCGCCATCGCGACGGAAGCCGACGCGACGTTCTTCGCGCCCGGTGCAGTCGCGACGGTGACGGGTTGGGGCACGCTGCGCGCCGACGGTGCTTCGCCCAATCAACTGCAGCGCGCGGAGCTCGACATCTCGACGGCGGCGGCGGTGCGCAACTCGTACGGCACGCTGAGCGCGGATCAGATCGGCGCGTACCGCTCGGGCCGCGACACCTGCCAGGGCGACAGCGGCGGGCCGATGACGGTGAAGAAGAACGGCGTCGCGATTCTGGTGGGCGTGACGAGCTGGGGAGAGGGCTGCGCGGAACCGAACACGCCGGGCATGTACGCGCGCGTTCCGTCGTTCGCGTCGTGGATCGTCTCGAAGATCGGCACCTCGTCGCAGCCTCCGGTCGATCCGCCGCCGCCGAGCGGAACGCAGACGATTCTCTCGTTGAATGATCTGCGCGCCACCAAAGGGACGACGTTGCGCCAGACGTTCACCGTCGCGCCCGGTACCCAGAGCATCACCGTCGTGCTCTCGGGTGGCACGGGCGACGCGGACCTGTACGTGAAGTTCGGCTCGGCGACGGCGACCAACTCGTACGACTGCCGCCCGTACAAGGACGGCAACGACGAGACGTGCACCTTCCGCACTCCGCAGGCGGGCACGTGGCACATCGGCGTGCGTGCGTACTCGGCGTTCTCCGGCGCGAAGCTGGTCGTCACCAATCCTTAAGTGACTGACGACGTTCGCATTCGCGCTGAAGGTGCGTGTGAGGTGCTCGAAGCGGCGAGTGTGCGCCTTCGCGATGCGCTCGAAGCGTGGAAGAGCGGCCGCCCCGTCGAACAGGTCTCGTTGAGTGAGAGCGAAGAATCGGCGCACGCCGCGGTCGCTCGGCTCGACGGGAAGCATGCCTCGATTGTGGAGTTCGCATCCCTGCGCTCGCAGCTCGACGCTGAAGTGAAGGCGTGGAGCGCGAAGTTCGGCTTCATCCCGACGGCTGATCAGCTCCCGCTGCGGTTCTCGGGGACGATGTGGCGGGTGTCGTTCATGCCGCTCCGCGCGAACGTGGTCGTCACCGCGCGTGAATTGATCGTCGGCAGGAAGACCATCGCGCTCGACGCGATTCGCTCGGTGTCGCGCGAAGCGGGCACGCATCTCATCGTCGAGCACGCGGATGGAAGTCTGACGCTCACGCCAGACGACGAGTCGGAGCTGGACGCCGTTCGTGATGCGCTCCGCTGATCAGTGTGCGTCGTCGCGCTCGCCGGCTTCGATCTTCAGCGGCAGCGAGTTGCCCTTCGGAGGCAGCGGGCACGTCGCGAACTTCGTGAACGCGCACGGCGGCGAGTAGGCGCGATTGAAGTCGACGGTGACCGAACCATCGGCCGCAGGCACGGACGTGTGCAGGAAACGCCCCGCCGGATACGTGCCGTGTCCTGCCGTCTCGTCTTTGAACACGAGGAAGAGGCCCGGCTCCGACTCAGCGATGGCGATGAGGCGATACGTCTTTTCTTCGACGTCGAAGCGCACGGTGCCTGGAGATTTCTGCGGGCCGGTCTGCTGGAGCACGTTGGTCACTTCGACGGTCGCCTCGGGACCCGCGGGCTCGAACGTGCCGGAGAGCTTCCACTTCGAGTTGGTGGGGTACCACTTCAGGCCCGCGAACGTCTCGAGGGCAGGGTGCTTCACGTCCTTCACGCGGAGGATGCGGAGGTCGCCGCGCTTGATGACGTGCATGCGCAGCGAGCCATGCTCGAAGATCGTCGGAGTGCCCTTCGAATCGTCCTCGAGCACGGTGCTCTGACCGCCGCTGCTCCAGGTGAGCGCGTCGCCGACGGTGAGCACTCCGAGCACTCCGGTGGCGCCGGGAATTTTCACCGCAGCCTCAGGGCCGCCGACCGAATTCTCGCCAGCGCTGAGAGGAAACCGGCCGACGAGCGTGATCCAGTCGCTGGTGATTTCGCGCGTGCGCTCAGCGTGAAAGACCTCGAGCTCCTTCTCGTACGCCGAGGTGCAACCAGTCAGAGCGAGCAAGACGAAGACGAAACGCACCTCATTGATGTAGCGAACTCCCTCTCCCTCGGGGAGAGGGTTGGGGTGAGGGAGCACAACCCGCAGTACAGTCCGCCGGGTCATGCCGATCGGCCACACGCCAGAGCCGTCAGGTCTTCTCGACCGCGCGTACCGTTTCGTGACGCGCATCGGCTCACGTCTGCCGAACGCGAGAGATCGAGTTCCACCGCCGGCCGAGCTGGAGAAATTCAGGACGGCTCAACGCACGGCCTACGAGTGCGTGACGCAGGTGGCGACGCGGATGCGAGAAGGCAGCGACATCGGCTGGCCGGGCGGCGGAGCGAAGTTCGAAGAGCTGTTGGTGGTCGAGCCGCACCGCGCGTGGTGGCTCGACGACGACGTTCCACACATGGGCGTGGCGTGATGGCGGCGAATCCGATTCCTCCAGAGCAGCGGCTGGTCTTCAGCGCGTCGGTGAACGGGTTGCTCCGCATTCTCGGCGACGACGTCGACAAGCCCGAGGTGCGCGCGAAGTTGCTCGAGCTCGGCTTCAACGTCGATCGTCTGCTGCCGGGCTACGGACTGCCGGAGTGCATGAAGCTGATGGATTACATCGGCACGCGCTGCTTCCCCGAGCTGCAAGGAGATGAACGGGAACGCGCGCTCGGCCGCGGCTTCATTCGCGCGTTCGGAGAGACGCTGCTCGGCAAGGCGACGATGGCGATGGGCAAGGTGATGGGCCCGATGCGCGCGACGATGCGGCTGACGCGCGCGATGCGCACCGTGAACAACTACTCGAACTCGGGAGCGACGCAGCTGACGCCACGGAGTGTCGAGCTGTGGTGTGAGCCGGTGTGGCGGCCCTGGTACTACATCGGCATCTTCGAAGAGGGTGGCCGCGCGATTCACGGCGAGAGCTACACGGTCGTGCTGCGCAGCTTCGACGAGAAGAAGGAACGCGCGGAGTTCTTCGTGTCGTGGTGATCAACTGCCGCGATACGTCGAGAAGCCCCACGGGTTGAGCAGCAACGGCACGTGGTAGTGCGCGCCGCCGTCGACGATCTCGAAGACGACTTCCACGTACGGGTAGAAGCCCTTCGTCGCGGTCGCCTTGAAGTACGCGCCGGTGTCGAAGCGAATGCGGTACGTGCCCGGCTCGATCGGCCCCGCCGGAGTGAGCGTCTTCAACCGCCCATCGTCATCGGTCGCGCCCTTGCCGACTTCCTTCCACATCGCGTCACCGCTCATCTTGTGCAGTTCGATGGGGACGCCCTTCGCCGGTTTTCCGAGCGTGGTGTCGAGGATGTGCGTGGTGATGGCCATGTCAGTTCTCCGCGAGCCACTTGTTGAGGCGGATGATGGAGATCTTCGCCTGCTCCTCTGCAGCGGTGCGGATCTCCGTCGCCTTGTCGTTCGCGAGCCGGGCCTGGAGCAACGCGAGCATCTCGTCCGCCGTCTTCCCGGTCGCGCACACGATGAAGATGAAGCCGTGCTTGTCGAAGTACGCGTCGTTCTGTTTCGCGAGCTGCTCGAGCGTGTTGTTCGCGGCCTTCGCTGCTCCGGCCTGTTCTTGCTGCGACCACTTGCTGTCTGACTTGCCGCCGATGCGCGGATGGGCTCCGAACGCTTCGAGGTAGTCGGCGTCGGCGAGCTTCCACCACTCGCGCTCGGCGATGCGATGCAACGCCGCTGCGTTCTCGAACGGCTTCGCTGCAGCCATCGCGGCTGCCCATCGCTTGCTTCCGCAAACCTTGAGGAAGTCCGCTTCCGTCAGCTTGTCGAGCGAAGCGGGGCGCTCGGCCTGAAGCTCTCCCCACACGCGCAGACGCGCGACACCGCCATCGGGGAAGACGGACAACTTCACGTGCGTGACGGGACCGACGCGGCGCAATTGCTCATCGAAGAAATGCCGCGTGTGTGGTTGCAGCGGAGATTCGACCAGCGTGCGCCAACCGCTCAACTCTTCCGGCTTCGCATCGCGTGCAGCACTGCACGCCTCGAGCACGCACCACCCCGGAGCGTTTCCTTTGAAGTGCGTGGTGTCGATCTCCACGCGCTGAATCGTTCCACTCGCGGCGAGGCGTACGAGCGACCAGTCGTTGCCGGGACCGCGACGGCGGCGCGTCTCCCAGCCGTCTCCCATGTTCACTGCGCGGTTGGGCTTGATGAGGTTGTGGCGCGAGCCGAAGAACATGTCAGAGCACGCCAGCACGTACGCTCCGTTCTCGAGCGCGGCGAGGTCCACCAGTCCGCCGAACGTGCGCAGACGCGACCAATCCGGTGCGACCTCTCCATGCACGCGGAAGCGCGCGATGCCGCCGTCGGGGAACATTGTGAGGCGCAGGTGCGTGAAGCGGCGCGTGTCTTTGATTTCGAAATAATTCTTCGAGTCGCCGTTCAACTTGGAGCGCGGCACGAGCTCGACCCACTCGGCCTTCTCGGATTCTTTGATGTCGAGCGGGCCTTTCAGCGACGCGCCCTCGATGGAACACGACTCCGGGAAATTTCCGCGGAACCACTTGGTGTCGACGACGAAGCCCTTGATGACGCCGGGCAGGCCGAGGCGAACGATGCACCAGTCGCTGCCGGTGATGGGCACGGGCTTCGAGCCGGTGGGATCCGATTCGCGCTTGCGGCGTGATTCCCAGCCGTCCATCCACTTGCCTTTGTGCGTGTACGCGCCGGGGTGCGAGTCGTCGCGCCACTCCGCTTCGTGCGGGAGCAGGAGGTTTTCCTTCTCGGCGAAGAAGTCGTCGTTGGTCGAGAGCGTGGCGCCGCCGACTCCCATCGCGGCGAGATCGGGGTAGTCGACGAACGCAGGAGCGTTGGGATCTTTCGGAGCGCTGCTCACAGGAATTGTCCCTTCAGTTCACGGGCGTGTTCGCCCTGGTGGAAGACGCGAGTTCCGCGCACGTAGGTGGAGGTCACGACGCCGAACAATTCTCCGTCGGCGTACGGCGTGACCTTGTGCTTGTGCTGAATTTTCTGAACGTCGACTTTGAATTGCGCGTCGGGTTCGAAGACGACGAGGTCCGCGTCGAAGCCGGCGGCGATTTTGCCTTTGCGTTGCTCGAGTCCTGCGAGCTTCGCGGTGGCCTCACACATCCATTTCACGAGGCGCTCGAGCGAGTGCCCGCGTTTGCGAGCGCCAGTCCACGTGACGGGGAGCCCGAGCTGCAGGCCGCTGATGCCGCCCCACGCCTGCATGAAGTCTCCGAGCTCGGGCTTCTTCAACGCGGGAGTGCAGGGTGAGTGATCGCTCGCCACCAGCTCGAGCACGCCTTCGTTCAGCGCCTCCCAGAGTTGTTCGCGGTTGTTCCGTTCGCGAATCGGAGGAGCGCATTTCCAGGCGGTCGCTCCATCGAGAATCTCTTCGGCGGCGAAGTGGAGGTAGTGCGGACAGGTCTCGGCGGTGAACGGCAGGCCTTCTGCCTTCGCGGTGCGAATCAGCTGAAGCGCGCTCGCGGCGGAGTGGTGAACGATGTGCGTGCGCGCGCGGGTCTCGCGGCAGAGGCCGGTCGCAATGCGAATGGCCTGCGCTTCGGATTCCTGCGGGCGTGATGCGAGGTAGGTGAAGTACGCGCGCGGGTCGGCTTTTTTTAGCTCGAGCTCTTTCGTGGCGGCGTCGATGGGGCCTTCGACTTCAGCGTGCACGAGCAACGGCCGCTTCACGCGCGCGAGCTCGATCATCGCGGGGCGCATGTGCTCTTCGGTGACGCCGGGAAATTCGTCGACGCCGGAGAAACACATGAAGCACTTGAAGCCGCGCGCGCCTTCTTCGGCCATGCCGGCGAGCTCGGAGACGTTGCCGGGGACGACTCCGCCCCAGAAGCCGACGTCGATGAGGCACTGGCCGGTGGCTTCTTTCTTCTTTTCTCTGAGCCCGCGCACCGTGGTCGTCGGAGGAATCGAGTTGAGCGGCATGTCGACGAGCGCGCTGACTCCGCCTGATGCAGCGGCGCGCGTGGCCGTCGAGAAACCTTCCCACTCGGTACGGCCCGGCTCGTTGACGTGAACGTGAGTGTCGACGACCGCCGGCATGATGACGGATTCGCCGACGTCGACGCGTTCTTCAGTCGCGGGCCAGGCGTCGTAGTCGGAGACGGCTTCGATCTTCTCTCCGCGCACGTGGACGGTGGCGGGCTTGATGCCGTCGGGCGTGACGACGCGTCTGCTGCGGAACACGGTCATGAGGCCGCGCAGCTTCTCTCAGC
>JAEUJS010000629.1 GCA_016792935.1 Archangium sp.
TGCACGTGACGGCTGTATTCGCGAACGAGGTAGCTCCCCGGCGTCCACACCGGGAGCGCGACGACCAGCTCATCGTGTGAAGCGGGGAAGGTGGCCTCGACCTCGAAGAGATGCGAGTGCGGGCGGGACATCGAGACGCGATACCGGATGGACTCCGACATGCGCTCGCGTCTAGCACCCTTCGCCACCCAACGGCTTTGCTTCACTCCCCGCGCTCGAACGCTTCGAGCTCCGCGGCGGTCACCACGACGTCGTTGCCGGGCAGCTTCTCGAGCCAGTGCGAGGCGGCGACGATCGACGGGAAGGTCTGCATGGGCCACGCCTGCTTCGAGAGCAGCAGGTACGCGGTCATGAACGAGCGGGCCATCACCGCGGACAGGCCCTTCGTCGCGATCACGATCGCCGCGCCACGCACCTTGCCTTCGAACTTCTTCGCCATCTCGACGCTGCGCACGCGAACTTTGTCGTCGATGCGGATCAAGCTCGTGTTGGGGCCGGCGATGGCGATGGTGGCGACTTTCGGAAACTGTTCGAGCAACGCCATCTGGATCCGCTCGTTGTCGTCGAGCGAGTCGGCGGTCGGCGTGCTGCGGTAGCAGGTGACGATCAGCGAACCGACGGTGCCGATGCGAACGATCGGCGTGTTGGCTTTCTCGGAAATCGCCACGATCGAGACCGTAACCCGTTTGGGTACACCTACGCAGACGACGATCGTCAGCCGGATCGTCCGCGTCAGGTTCGTGACGCAGGGAAGAAGTGTGCGGCTGTGATCCTCGCGGTGAGCGTGCCGGTGCCGGCTGCCTCGTCGGCCGAGTTGATCACGCGGAGGATCTGGTCGCCGAGTGCGAGCCGGAATTCCATCGAGTGGCCGAGAAAGAGACGCGCGAGCAGAGGGAGCGGCGTTCCATCTGGCTGTCCCAGGGCCATGGCTTCAGCGCGCACCGCGAGCGTTCCCGGCCCGGTCACCGTCTTGAGCGAATCGGGCAATACGAACGAGATGCCGTGGCTCGTGAAGGTGCCGTCGGCCGCCGTGCCCTCGAGGAGATTCGATCCACCGACGAACCCCGCGACGTACGGAGTCGCCGGCGCCTCGTAGATCGTCCGCGGCGAGTCGAGCTGTTCGATGACGCCCTTGTTCATCACCGCGACGTGATCGGCGAGCGCGAGCGCTTCGTGTTGATCGTGCGTCACGAAGATCATCGTGGTGCCGAGGCGCGCACGGAGCGCGGCGATCTCTCCCCGCAGCTCTTCGCGCAGCGCCATGTCGAGGTTGGACAGCGGCTCGTCGAGGAGCAGCACCTTCGGCTGCGCGACCAGCGCGCGCGCGATCGCCACGCGTTGCAGCTGACCGCCGCTCAACTGCGAGGGCATGCGATCGGCGAAGGCTGCCAGGCGAACCCAGTCGAGCGCTTCCTTCACGCGGCGGTCGATGTCGCTCTTGCTGACTCCGCGCAGGGAGAGCGGATAGCCGACGTTCTCTTTCACGGACCGGTGCGGCCACACGGCGTAGCTCTGGAACACCATGCCGAGCTCGCGCTTCTCCGGAGGAATGCGCACGTTGGGTCCATCGACGAGCTGCGAGTCGATGTGAATGGTGCCGGCGTCGACGTTCTCGAGACCGGCGATCATTCGCAGCGTGGTGGTCTTTCCACAGCCGGAGGGGCCGAGGAGCGCGAGGAAACCTCCGCTCTTCAATTCGAGCGAGATGCCTTTGACGACCTTCGTGTCGCCGTAGGCTTTGTGCACGCTGCTCAAGGTGACCGAGGCCATGTCAGCGCGCCGCCTTTCGAGTCGCGACGGCTTGCGTGAGCTGCAGCACGATCACCAGCAGCACGAACGCGCACGCGATCACCGCCGCGCTGCCGGGATCGGCGTAGCTCTGGAGCTCGAAGAGGAGGGTGCCGAGCACGTCGCGGCCCGTGGGGAGCAGGAGCACGCTCAACGTCAGCTCCGTCACGCAGGTGAGGAACGTGACGACGAAGGCGGCGAGGAGCGGGCCTCGAAGCTGCGGCAGCGTGGCGTCGAAGAACGCGCGCATCGGGCTCGCTCCGCTCAGACGGGCGGCTTCGGTGAGTGAGGTGTCGACCTGTGCGAGAGCGTCGGCGGCGTTGCGTGCTCCGAAGGCGAGGTGCTTCACGGTGTAGGCGATGAGCAACATCGACAACGTGTTGGCGACGGCGAAGACGAACGCGATGCGATCCAGGAAGACGAAGCGCACGTCGCGCGAGAAGGCGACCACCAGCGCGAGCGCGAGGACGGTGCCGGGGATTGCGTAGGGCGCGGTGGACAGGAGCTCGAGGGAGCGTTTCTTCGTCTGCGCGATGGCGAGGCCGAACGTGGTGACGAGCGTGGCGGCGGCGGTGGCGAGCGCGAGGCTGCGGAGCGTGGCGTCGATGGTGCGCGGGTTGGCGAGCACGGCGCTCCAGTGCTTCGTCGAGAGGCCTGAGAGTTGGCCCCACACCGGCTGCACCGAGGTCAACGCGACCGCGAGGAGTGGCAAGACCACCAGCGCGATCGCGAGCGCGAAGACGGTGATGGTGAGCGGCCAGCGCGCGCGACCGAGCTCGATGGGGCGAATCGAGATGCCCTTGCCGCTCGCGAGACGCACGGCTCCCCGGGCCGAGAGCGCGCGGCTGGCGAGCAACACGATCGCGGCGATCACGAGCAGCTCGAGGCTGAGCACCACGGCGCGCGAGAGGCCTTCGGCGCCCATCAGGATCTCGGCGTAGATGCGCGTGGTGAGCGTCGGCGTGGGCGGAGTGGCGGTGACTCCGAGGAGGTAGGGCACTCCGAAGGCTGACGCGGCGAAGAGAAAGCACAGTGACGCCCCTGAGAGCGCGGCCGGTGCGGCGAGCGGAACGCTGACGGTGAGCAGGGTGCGGACGGGTCCTGCTCCTGAGATGCGGGCGGCTTCTTCGAGTGACGAATCGATTCGCGAGAGCGCCGCGACCGTCGGGAGGAAGACGAGCGGAAGGCCCGCGATGCCGAGCACGAAGCTGATGCCGATCGAGCCGTAGATGTCGAAGGTGCCGGAGCCGAGCGCGAGGTTGAGGAGGCCGGCTTTCGGGTTTGCGAGCGAGACCCAGCCCATGCCGAGGATGAACGGTGGGAGCGCTGCGGGGAGCGTGAAGAGTCCGCGCACCAGTCCGCGGCCGGGCAGGGCGGTACGGGTGACGAGCAGGGCGATCGGCAGCGCGAGGGTGAGCGCGAAGAGTGCGGCTCCGAGTGAGGTGATGAGTGTTCCCTGGAGTGCTCGGAGGTTGTCGCTCGCCGTCCAGATCGCGATCCAGTCGACGCCGAAGGCGCGTGTGAGGAGCAGGGCGAGCGGAAGGACGAAGAAGAGGCCGAGCGCCGCGCCGAGGGCGATGGTGCGCTTCATGGGCGCGCTCCCTCACCCCGACCCTCTCCCCGCTCGGTCGGCAGTTGCGCGCTCATTGCGCGAACGCCTTGCTGAACGCCGACTTCACGCGCTGGCCATCACTCAGCCCGCGCTCGAGCATCGCCTCGTCCCACGGCGCGCTGCGCTTCACGAGCTCTTCGAGCGTGACGCCCAACTTCCCGGGCGGCGACACGCGTGGATCGACGGAGTGCATGTCTCCAAGCTCTGCGATCACGCTCTGCGCTTCCGGCGACAACAACGTGTCGATCAACGCCCTCGCCGCTTCTGCGTGTTGCGTGCTGCCGAGGATTCCCGCGTAGCCCGGGATCACCACCGCTCCGTCGTCGGGCCAGAGGATCTCGATCGGGCTGCCTTTGCGTTTCGCGGCGAGCGCGTTTTCGAGCAGCAACACGCCGACCTTCGCCTCGCTGCCTTCGACTTTCTGGAGCACGGCCGCGTTTCCGCCAGCCACGCGCGCTTCATTGGCGCGAAGCGATGCGAACCACTGCTCTCCGAGCGACTTCTCCATCGAGACCGCCCACGTGAACGCGGTGCCGCTGGTGAGCGGATCTCCGAGCGCGACATCGCCTTTGAACTCTGCCTGATTCAGTAACTCGAACTTCGGCGGCGCCTGCGCCTGCGTGCGATGCACCAGCACCATCGTCGAGAGACGAATCGCTGCGAAGTTGCCGTCGGGATCGACGTAGCGCGATGGCGTGCGCACTCCGTTCGGCGACACGTACCGGAGCCACCGCTTCTCCTTCTTGAAGCGTTGGTAGAGGAATGGATCCGAAGTGATCAGCACGTCACACGGCGTGCCTCCTGCGGCGAGCTCGGCTTCCAACTTCGCGGTGACCTTTTCGCTGCCCGCCTGGAACCAGTGAATCGTCACGCCGGGCATCTGTGCTTTGAGCGTCGGCTCGAGCGCGTCGATCACATTGCGGTACATCGAGGTGTAGACCCAGACCTCGCCGCTGACTCCGGCGTCGCTGCCCGCGTTGGACGCGCTCGCTCCGGGACTCAAGAACTCCACGCGGCAGCCGCAGAGGAGAACCAGCAGCAGCAACCCACACCGCGGCGCGGAGCTCATCCGTTGGCGATGGGCTGCGCAGGGTTGAACTTCGCAGCGAGCCGCTCCGACGTCGGCACGTCATCGAAGTTGAGCAACATCTCCCAGAACGCGCGGTAGTAGCCGGCGCCCTCACGTTTGGTGACCCGCAGCCGGTAGCCGTACCAGACGTCTTCCCAGTTCGCGGGACCGGCGACGATCGCCCACAGCTCCGGCGCGTGCAGGATCAGCGTCTCGTCTTCATCACCGACGAGTCCGGATCTGATCTCCGCCTTGCCGCCGGGAGAAAACCGCACGCTCCACGCGCCCGCGCCTTCGGCGACGAAGCCGGCGTTCATCTGCAGACCATCGAGTGTCTTTCCGGCGGCCGCGATCATGTCGGCGACGTAGACCCGCATCGCCTCATCGAGCTGCCTGGCATCGACGCCCGCGCCGGTCATGTGCCGCGCGGCTCTGATCTCCCGCTCGATGCGCGCCTTCTCCTGTTCGGCATAGCGGCGAACGCTCTCGACGTTCTGATCCCAACCCGCGCTCAGGCCCTTGTCGATCACGCCGGTCTCGAGACTCCACTCGTCGCCCGGATTCATGCGGAGCAAGTGCGTGTCTTGCTCGTGCGCGAGCTTCATGGCGTGCGCGAGCGCTTCATCGCCCGTCGGGCGATCGACGTAGTTCTTGTGCACCTCGCTGAGCTCCAACAACGCCCAGCTCGAAGCGAAGGGTGCCGCTTCCTTCGGCTTCAAGCCCATGATCCCGTCCGTGAAGCGCGCGAGGCCTTCCTTCTTCTTCTTCTCGCAGCGCTCCTTCATCACTTCCGCAGTGCCACCGAAGCCCGTCGGATACGAGCTCGCTCCGGCGTAGGGCAGGAACGCGATGTCGATCGGCCCGAGGCGTTTGACGATCTCCTTGTACGCCTCGACGGAGAGCGGGTTGTCGTTGCCGTGGTACAGCCGCACGCCGTCAGCCTCGACGACGATCGACGAGACCTCCCAGCCGCGATCGTGCGGCACGAAGGTCACCATCAGGCCCTCGTCGAGCTGCACCGTCTCCCAGGGATCAGTCCATTCGACGTTGCTGAAGCGCAGCCGCTTGAGTCGCCGATCGAGCGCGCCCGAGGGAAACCGCATCGCGTAGGTCTCGGTGTCGGGCATGAACTGCGCGAGCGTGCCGGGCCCCGAGTGATCGGGATGAATGTGCGAGAGGAGCAGAAAATCCGGTCGCGGCAACGACGACGCATCGGGGTACGGCGCCGGCGGGTAGCGGAACCATGAGCCGCCGAACACCGGCTCCGAGAACCACGGGTCGAGCAGCAACGTCTTGCCCGCCGCGTTCAGAAAGAGTCCGGCGTGACCGAGCCAGGTGACGATCATGGTGCAGCCTCCTTCACGACCTGCGACCAGTATTCGCGCCCGTAGTACTGCCGCATCATTCCCAGCTTCCGGCCGTCCTTGAACAACACGAACGCGGGGATGCCGGCGATCGCGAAACGCCGCGCGAGTTCGGTGTGCTCGTATGCGTTCACCTTGATCACTCCGGTCTTCGCAGGCAGTCCACCGATCAGCTCGGGCAGATCACGCGCGAACACTTCGCAGTTCGGACAGTCGGGGCCCCAGAAATAGACGACGTGCAGCGAGCCCCGCTCGGCGATGAGCGAATCGAAGTTCTCGGGCGTGCCGACGCGGGTGCTCATGTCTTCGGGAGCCAGTTGCCGACGCCGCTCTGAATGCCCTCGGTGATGCGCTCGAGCGGCAGATCGTTGTCGTCACCCTCGAACGGATCTTCGATCTCCACGCCAATCTCTTCGATGCCGAGGAGGATGTAGGTGACGGCGAACGTCACGCCGATCGACGCCCAGCCGAACGTCTCGACGAGACCGACGGGCAGGGTGGCGCAGTACAGAACGAGCGCGCGGCGCAGGTGCACCACGTACGCGAAGGGGAGCGGTGTCTTGTGAATGCGCTCACACGCGCCGATCACGTCGATCAGCTGCTGGTTGTTGGCGTCGATCATCGCGAACACGATGTCGGTGAGCCGGCCCGCTTTGCGCTCGTTGTCGAGGTGCCACGAGATGCGCTGA
Organism: Archangium sp.; assembly: GCA_016792935.1. GTDB lineage: Bacteria > Myxococcota > Myxococcia > Myxococcales > Myxococcaceae > Archangium_A. Next base: position 6,523 of record JAEUJS010000629.1, read on the forward strand.
CAGATCGCCGTCGGGGAATGGGTGCGCAACGAGACCGCCGCCGCGTCTTCGGGGTGCAACTTCACCGGGCTCCACGGTTCGCCGCGCAGCACCTGCATGCTCGCCTCGGGGAACGCCTGGGTGAGCAACAGAATGCGATTCAAGATTTCCGGCTGCGTCGCGATGTGCACCGACGACGAGCGCGCCAGGTTGCGGCAGGTGTTCACCATCGCGCCCCACAGCTTTCGCCCTTCCCACCAGCGGTCGTACGACTGGTTGGTGCGAAAGACGAGCAGGAGGCCGAGCGCAGTGCCGACGAAGCCGTGCACCACGAGCGGGTTCTTGAAGGTGAACTGGTACAGGTAGTAGTGGACGTAGGTGATCGCGACCGCGACGAGCGTCACGAACATCGAACGCGCGGAGATCACCTTCACCATCGACCCCTTCACCGCGAAGAAGGTCGTGCGCCACTTGTGCGGGTCGTAGTCGATCATGGCGTGAAGCCGCGCTCAGAGCCCTTTTTCGGGATCGAACGTGGTCTCTTCCAACGTGATGGGTTTGAGCTCGGAGAAGGCGTAGCGCTCGATCAGATTGCCCTTCGGATCGAAGCCTTCCACTTTCATCGGCACTCCGACTTTGGGATCGAAGCAGACGCGCGTGCTGGCGTTGTCGAAGCCCTTGCCGCCGTCGGGGAGCGTGTAGAGCGAGCAGTAGTGGCCGCCCGCGTTCCAGCCTTCGTGTTTGACGGCGATGCGATCACCGGCGCGCTTGCCGTCGAGCTGCAGCCGCTTCACGAGTGAGCCCAGGCCCGCTTCCGCGACGGTGTGATTGCTGTCGCCCTTGGTGAGATCGGACTTCATCGGAATCCACAGCCGGCCGAGCACCGAGATGAGACCGGCCTCGCGCACGCGGAACTCGTCCTTCTTGATCGACGAGTTGTAGACGATCTTCCGGCCCGCGCTCGGACCCTTCAGGTACTCGAGGCGAATCGCGTTCGGGTCTTCACGGATGGTGGTGCGAATCGTCTGCTCGTTCTGCAGGGAGCCGTTGATGCGCTCCTGTTTCACCATGATGTATTGGTACGGACCGAACGCGGTGACGGCCTGCAGCGAGAGCGCGAGCAGCACCTGCGGATGCGTGGACTGCAGCACCTTCTCGAGCTCGTCCTTGCTGAGCTTCTCGACGAACGCCTTGCGCTCGGGTTCGGGCATGAGCGCCAACGAGCCCAGCGCAGCAGTCGGCGGCGTTTGGGCGAGGGACAGGCTGAGAGCGAGCGCGAAGATCATTTGTTGGTCGGAACGAACTCGGCCCCAGAAGCACTCGACGGAGTCACCAACCCCGAGCTCTCGGTGTCGCCGGAGAGGATCTCGAGATCGACGGTGCCTTCGTTGT
>JAEUJS010000643.1 GCA_016792935.1 Archangium sp.
GCGCCGCGCCGATAGCGATTTCGACCGTTTGCGGTGACTCCCGTGGGCCGGCGGACTCAGCGGGCTGCGGCTACGGCAGCGTCACCAGGGTTCCGTCGAAGCGCACCGCGCGGAATTCGGGCTGCGAAGGTGTGCCGGTGACGATGAGCCACCGCACGTTGCGCACCATCAGCTCGCTCTTCTGCGCCGCGGTGGTCGCGGGATCGCGGAACGGATCGAACAAGAAGTCCTCGCTGAAGTTGTGGTGCTGCGGCCGGTAGGTCTGCGCGAAGTCGGCGGTCAGTCGAAGCGGCTGCGTGGTGAGGCCGGTGATGTCAGTGCCTTCCCATTTCACGTTGGGCGCGGTGTAGCCGGCGGTCGCTCCCGTGGGAGCGGGCGGCCAATTGAAGACGGTCGTCACGGTGATCCCACCGCCCGTGAACGTGCGCGTCTGGCGCGAGTGCGCCGAGGTGAGCACTTCGTCTTCGGGGCAGCTCGTGAGCTCGGAGAAGTCCGTGGTGGTGGTGGTCGGCGCTCCCATGAATTGCGGAATGACGACCTGCGGCTGGCTGTAGGTGACGAGCACTTCGAAGCGCAGCTCGCGCGTGGTGATGAACGGCGGAAGATCGGCGCGAATGAGCCGGGGAATGTCGGTGGTGAAGCTCATGGTGCGCGCGCTCGCTCCGGTGCCGAGGCCGAAGGTGTCGGTGACGCGGTCCATGTTCTGGGAGTGGTTGAAGCCGCTCCATGACGAAACAGCGCCGCTGAGTGATTGGGTGGCGTCGCCTTCGACGTAGTCGAGTGCGGCGGTGGTGAAGATCGACTGCGCGCGCTCGGGGTCGGCGAAGCGCACGTCGCGCGTGGTGGGATCGAAGCGAACGCGCGTGCGGTGCAACGCGAGCACGTCGGACGACTCGCCCTGATACGTGCACAATTTCTGTGAGCGATTGAGCAGATACGGCACCTGCGTCGGCGTGGTGTTGCGCGCGGGCAGCGGGCGCACCTGCTTCACCCAGAGCTTTCCGGGCAGCGGGACCTGCTTCTTGAACTCGAAGTCGAGGTTGAACGGCCCGGTGACCTGCGTGGAGTACTGCGTGGCGACGGTGTTCAGCAGGCCAGCGAGCTGGTCGTAGTCGCTGGGCATTCCGAGTGGGTCCATGACCCACGCGCCGAGTGGAACGCGCGAGCTCCCGCTGACGAGATCGAAATACCAGTTGGTGCTGAACGCGAAGCCGCTGACGACCTCGGGGGCAGAAGTGCCGGTCGGGTTGGTGACGGAGTCGGCGCCGAGCTGCGTGACGATCTTCAGGTTGCGTGAGCCGGTGCCCTGCCAGCCGAACGTCGCGACGCCGTTGGCGAGCTCGTCGTCGTCGGGCACGGAAGGATGAACGAGGATCGCCATGCCGACCTGCGACTCGTTCACGCTGTGGCGCAGCCGCTCGAGGTACGCGTTGTCGTTGTAGAAGCTCGCGTACACGCGGCGGATGGCGAGGAACGCTCCGCGCTCGTCGGGCTTGTTGGCGTTGCAGCGGCTCGGGCCGATGGTGTCCGCGTCGTCATCGTCGGCGAGACAACCGGTCGCGCTGTCGTAGAGGCCGGCGCCGGTGAAGTCAGCGGTGTCCTCGACGTTGGTGGACGAGCGGAAGCGGATGCCCTTGTTCGCGTCGAAGCCCGCCAGCGCGGAGCGGACTCCTGCCTGCGCGGCGGTCGAGAAGCTCGCTTCGGTTTCGATCAGCGTGCGGATGCCGAGCAGTGTCTGTTTGGTGACCGCGAGATTGGCCGGAGGCCAGGTCGAGATCGGAGCGAGGCGCAGATCGATCTCCGCGCGCAGCGTGCGGCCGGTGGAGACGGTGCGCGACATCGCGTCGTCCCAGAGATCGAATGAGAGCGCGACCGCGGGGTACGAGTCGTTGGGAATCGCGCGGCGAAGCAGGCCGTAGTTCGACGCCTTGCCTCCGAAGAAACGCGTGTCGGTGGCGGTGAGGCCGTCGGTGTTCGCCGAGTACGCACCACGCGTGGCCTTCGGAGGCAGGTTGAGCGCGGGTGGGATCTTCAGCATCAGCAGCTCAGCGCGCACCGACGGAGCGAGCGCGTTGGCGTCGAACACATCGACGTCGCACGTGTCGGCGTACGGAGAGGCCGCGCGCAGCAGGACTTGCTGGCCCTGGAGCGCATTGAAGCGAGCGACGACGTCGGCGTGCGGCGTGAAGATGAACGGAATGCCGAGCGTGGTGGCGAGGATCGCGACGTGCGAGTTCGGAGTCGCAGCGCTGAGCGACACGATGCCCGCGACCGGAGGCACCTCGGCGGGGATCGACTCGGTGAGGAGGATGTCGTTCATCGTCAGTCGGCCGTCGGCGTACGCGGCGTCGATCTCGGTGGGAGCGATGTGCACCAACTTCCCGAGCGCCCAACCGGTCGCGTAGCAGATGCTGCCGTTCGCCCAGCGATCGGGCGTGGAGACGGGGACGTTGTTGCTCTCGAGCCAGGTGCGGTTCTGTTGCGTGGACGCGAGCTGTTCGAAGGTCGGCATGTAGAAGGTGCGCAGGCCGGGCTGCATCGCGTCGATGGACGACTGCACGAGCTCGAAGACGATCTTCACCATCTCCTTCGCGTACGGATCGAAGCGGACGAGCTGAATGCCGGCTTCGTTGTTGGAGTTGCTGAGCAGCACGGCGCCGGTGATCGCCTCTTGTCCGGCTTCGTGGAGCGAGACGGCCTCGAACTGCGGGACCGTCATTCCGAAGAACGGGTTGAGTCGTTCGATCGCGAAGGGCGCGTGGAGTGGGTAGACGTTCTGCTTGCTGTCCTGGAAGTAGACCTTCGTCGGGTCGCGCATCAGCACGGTGAACTTCACCCAGCGGACTTGCGCCGAGTAGTTCGCGAACGGTTCGGTACCGGTGCTGATGCGGTTCTTCCAGGAGGCGTGCGGGGTGATGGTGATCGGGCCGGTGGGCACGGGCCACACGAACGGGCCTCCGCCGCCAGTTGCTGATCCGCCGCCGGTCGCGCTTCCGCCGCCAGTCGCAGCTCCGCCACCGCCACTCGCGTTGCCTCCACCGGAGCCGCCGTCAGGGCCAGGCCCCGGAGCAGGGCAGCCGAGGAGGCAAACAGCGCTTAGTAATATGGTGTACCGACCGATCATGTGCGCGCAGTGTGCAAGACACACACCCGCTCGAGCGACGGCATCGCGCGTGTTTACCTCAGCGCGCGACACAGATTTCTGAAGCCCGGCTCACTTCGTCTGATCGAGGATCGCGCGGACCTTCGGCACGTACTCGTCGCCCGGCGGCGCGATCTGGAGAAACTGCTCGTAGTACTTCTTCGCCCGCTCCATGTCGCGAGCGCTCTGATCACGCGTCGCGAGGCTCGCGTAGATGCTCCCCAGCATCCGGTAACAGGGGTGAAAGCTCGGAGCGATCTTGATGCACTTCTCCCCCTTCAGCGCCGCGCGCTCGAAGTTCCGCGCGGCTTTGTCGGCGGATGCCTCTCGATAGAGCCCTTCGGCCTCGTTGAGCTTCGCGGCCGGAATCGGCTTCGCTTTCGACGGTGGCGCCGGCTCCGGAAACTCAGTGTTCGCCCTGAGCTCAGCCGCGAGCCCAGAAATCACGCGCTCGACCCGGCGTGACTTCGTCGAGACGCCCGCCAACCGATTGAGCTGTGCGCGCGCTTCATCCGTTCGGCCAAGCTCCTTCAAGGCCCGCGCGCGGTAGGCGGTGATCTCGGTCTGCGTGTCGAGCGTGCTTCCGTTGATCGCCGCCAGTGACGACGCCCGCTCCAGCCGATCGAGCCCGAAGGTCCACTTCTTCAACTCGACTGCGGCGACTCCAGCGCCCACCATCGCGGGAAAATTGTTCGGAGCGAGCAGCAGCACCTCGGCCCAGGCCTCTTCGGCCTCGACCCACGCTTCCGCTTCCATCGCGGCCTGACCGCGCTTCGCCGAAGCCAACACCGCCGCTGTGTCCGTCGAAGGCCGCGGTGGATCTTTCACCGGCTTGTTCATCGCGATCGCGACCGGCATCGGCGGAGGCGGCTTCAGCGACGGATCAGGCTCGAAGCTCGAGATCGTCACCACCGCCGTCACGATGACGATCACCACCAGGGCCAAACCGCCCGCGACGAGCAACTGCATCGTGCGCTTGTCGTCCGGCTCCTTCTCCTTCACCGCAGGGTCGGACTTCGTCGGTCCCGGGGGCACGTCGCCCAGGGCCGGCGCAGCATCCTGCGTCGGCCTCACCGCTTCGTCGGTGCGCGCGCGCCCGCGAACGATCGCCACGCCCCGGTCGCCCGGCTTCAGCGCCGGAGACTCCTGCGTCTTCGTCGTCGCCCGCACCGGCGCGTCAACGACCGGCTTCCCCGCCGGAGTCGCCACCGCCGCGCGATCCACCATCGTCAACCGCTGCACGATGTCCAACACCTGCGACTTCGACGGCAGCCGGTTCTTCTCTGCCAACGCAAACAACTCACGCGAGGTCTGCAATTGCTCGCGGAAATGTTCCGCCAGAAATCCTGCGATGTCTTCGTCGTCCGCCAGCCCGGGATACGCCTCGGTGATCGCCTTCGCGAACGCGCGCCCCGTCTGAAACCGCTTCTCAGGATCCCGCTGCACCGCCTTCATGACCACCGCATCGAGCGCTGGAGACACGTCAGCGTTCGCTCCACTCGGCGGAACGATCTTCCCGTTCAGAATCGCTTCCTTCGGATCAGGCCCGGCGAACATCTTCGTGCCCGTCAGCAGCTCGAAGAGGATCACTCCCGCCGCGAAGAGATCAGTGCGCGCGTCGACTGGCTTCGTCAGCGCCTGCTCCGGCGCCATGTACGAGAGCGTGCCCTTCATCACTCCGGTCTGCGTGCGAATCAGGCGGCCCTTCGCCTTCGCGATGCCGAAGTCGATCACCTTCACCTGACCGCTGTACGAGAGCATGACGTTCTTCGGAGACACGTCGCGGTGAATGATGTTCTGCGCTTCTCCGGTGTTGGTGACGAACGTGTGCGCCGCGTGCAAACCAACACACAGATCGCGCACCACGCGGCAGGCGATGTCGATCGGCATGCGCGCTCCGCGTTTCGCGAGCGTGCGGTTGATCACCGACAGGTTCTGTCCAGCGATGAAATCCATCGCGAGGTACAGCTCTCCGCTGTCGTCTTCTCCGAGCTCGAACACCTGGCCGATGTTCGGGTGCACCAGCGCCGCCGAGATGCGCGCCTCGTCGAGGAACATCTTCACGAACTCAGCGTCACGTCGAACGTCGGGAAGAATCTGCTTCAAGGCGACGAACTTCCGAAACCCGCCAGGGCCGGGAAGACAGCCCAGGAAGAGCTCCGCCATTCCTCCCACCGAGAGGCGCGCGAGCACTTCGTACTTTCCGAGCATCTCTGGCGACAGGTCCGCCACGCGGGCGAAAGCCAAGCACAACAGCGGCTACTTCTTCCGCAGTTCCTTCTCCGCGGCGCGCAGGTTGTCGAGCAGCGCGAGCTTCGTTTCCAGCCGCGTCTGAATGGGAACCTCGAACTCCGGCAACCGCGCGACACATTGATCCTTGATGTGCACGGGCAGGGCGTCGGCCTTGATGCGGATCTTCCCCGCGATCGGCACCACGAGATCGACCGGAATGCGCGCGCGAATCGGCACCTTCACCGTTCCGATGCCGAACACCGACGTCTCGACCACCGTGTCGAGCGGGAGATCGACGCGCAACGGCACACTGGTCTCGATGTCCACCGACTCGTCGAGCGCGAGCCTGGTCGCGACCTCGATCGGAATGGTGAGCGGATCGTGCACCTTCACCGGAATGCGCGTGTCCACGTCGACCATGATCGGGAGCTGGCGATCTCCGAGCAGGCCTTCGATGCGATGACGGATCTTCTCGGTCTCGAGACCCGCGTGACGCGCGCGGAGCCAGGCAGCGACCGCGACGATCGGCAGACCCCACGTGAGCACGATCGCGGTGATGGCCCACCAGCGCCAGTCGATCAGCTCGAAGCGACGGAGCGCCTCTTCGACCCGGCCCTCACCGATCTCCCACGGAGACGAGAGGAGAATCGCGATCACGAGCACGGGACCCAGACCGACGTGCACCCACGCGCCGATCCTCAAGACATGGCGGAAGCGTTCCATCCGCCCTCCTTACTCCCTCTTCGAGCTACCCTTCTGCGCATGCGCGTACTCCTCGGTGCGGTCGCTCTCGGTTTCGTCGTCGTCGGCTGCGTGACACCGGTTCCTGAATGCGACTCGCGGAGCTGCGCGGGGTGCTGCGATGCGACGGGTGTCTGTCGAACCGGCACCACGAACGACAGCTGTGGGGGGCAGGGCGCGTCGTGTCGCACCTGCGCGCTCACCGAGATGTGCACGCTGAGTCAGTGCGTCCCCGCTTCGAGCTCTGGTGGCGGAAGCGCGACGGGCGGCGGCGCAGCAACGGGCGGCGGCTCCGCAACGGGTGGTGGCACGGCGACGGGTGGCGGCCATGCGACGGGTGGAGGTGGCGGCGCGACAGGCGGCGGCGGCGCGACGGGCGGTGGCGGAGGAGCACCTGTCGATTGCATCGACGACACGGACTGCCCCGACGCGACCTACTTTTTCTGCAACACGCAGACGTCCCGCTGCGAGCCGTCGTGTCGAACGGCGAGCCACTGCAACCCCGCGAGCATCGGCGGTACGCGTCCGCCGCAATATTCGCTGGGGTACTGCGCCGGTGCGCTCGGCTGCCAATGCGATGAGGGGCGCTGCGTCACCGCGCAATGCTCCGCCGACTCCGACTGTGGCGCTCAGGTCTGTCGGAACGGGGCGTGCGTCACCGCGCCTGCGGCGACGAGCGTCGCGAGGTGTGAGATCTCGCCCAGCTTTGCGGTGCTGCGGCAGGGCAGCTCGGCGCGCTTCAGCGTCTCCGCGTGGGACGCGCAGAACGCGCCGGTGGTGCTCACGGCGGGCGCGACCTGGTCGGCCGTCGGCTCCGTCGTGAGCGGCGCAGGCACGGGGAACACAGCCGTCTTCACGGCGGGCAATACCGTGAGCACCACGCCAACGGCCGCCGTGCAGGCCGCCATCGGCGCCACGACGTGTCAGGCGCGCGTCGTCGTGCTCCAGAACCCGGCGGCCGGAGAGGTCGCCGTCGCAGTCATCGATGAACTCACCGGTCGGCCCGTGCCGGCAGCGAAGGTGCTCCTCTCGACGACTGCGGGCGCGGTCATCACGCAGAGCGGCAACCAGACCGTCGACACCGACACCAACGGCTACGCGCGGCTCACGCTGACCGGCGCTCCAGCGGCGTATTCGGTCAGCGTCTTCCACCCTGACTTCTCGTACCTCACGATCGCCAATTACGCCGGGTCGACGCGCTTCCTCTCGTTCGCGCTCCGGCGCAACCCGCTCGACACCTACGGCGGTTACCGCGGCGGCTTCAGCAACGTGCCGATGACCTCGAACGTCCACCAGGCGAAGGCGGCGACGTCGTTCGCGGGCGACCTGACGCGTGCGTCCATCGCGCAGTTGAACGGCCCACCAGTGCCCACCGACGTCGTGATCGGCTCGGCGATCAACCAGATGGACGTGCCGATCTCCGCTTCGAACTATCTGGCCTTTGCCACCCAGGACATCAAGGCCGACGTCGCGGCGCTCGGCCTCAACGGAACATGTCTCGCCAGTGGCTCGCTCGACGAGACGGCCATCGCCAATGGCGCATGTGGCACCTCGTCAGCGTGGGCGCTCGCGATGGACGTGCCGCTCGGAGACCTGCCCATCGACGCCATCGCCGGTGGGATCGACAACATCAATTACCGCGCGCTCGTGCCGCGCCTCAGCCCGATCTTGCGACGGCTGCACTCGTCCGTGACGCGCGACGTGCAATTCACGCGGATCGCCACGCCGTTCCTCGACGCGGGCGTGCCGGACTACACGAATCAATCGCAGTACACCGTGCTGACGCACGACTTCGTGCAGGTGCCCGCGAACTTCGCGCTGTCGGTGCGCCTGCCCGCGCTGCCGCTCCGTCGAGGTGCCTTCGTCCCGGGCGCGATGATCCTCGGCGGCGTCGATGGTCCTGCCCGGGGCGTCGTCCCGCTCGGCGTGGGGCTCGCGGTCGACGACGTGCCGATTGACGGCTTCGTCAATGTGCCGGGACTTCCGCTGGGGCGAATGACGGTGCGCATGGCGCCCGCGCACCATGGTCTCGAGAACTCGACCTACGGCCTCGTGGTGGCCGCGCTCCCCGACCGCTGCCTCGCCAGCGCGTCTCTGGAATTGTTCTTCCTCGCTGAGCCGAACTGGAACGCCTGTGACGGAGTGTCGGCGCTCGTGCCGCGGCTCCCGTCGAATCGTCTGTTCTTCGACGCCGCCGCGGTGACTCCGGTCGATCTTTCCGCGCAGGCGTTCCCGGCGTTCCCCGAAGCGGCGCGCTTCAACTTCTCGAACGTGACGGCCGGCACGCTCCCGCCGCGGAGTTTCCGTCTGCCGAGCGCGTTGACCGGCATGCAGGTCGCGCGCGTGGTCTTCACCGACGGCTTCGGAACGCAGTGGGAAGTCCTGGTCGATGCGAGCTCGCCCGGCTTCACGCTCCCTGCGGTTCCCGGCGCGTTGCGCGATCGCTTGTTCGCCTTCGGTACGGCGAGCGCACGCTCCGACATGACGGTGAAGTCGTTGCGGCTGCGCGCGGATCCTTCCGTGCTGACCAGCGCCACGATCGCGTTCCCTCAATTCGTCGAGCTCAACGAGTCGAGCGCCACACGCGCGACGCAGCTGCTCACCGCGTACTCGTCACTCGACTACCCGAGCCCGAAGCTGAGCTTCATCACGCCCTCGAGCAACCCTGCCTTCATCACGCGTGGCTCGGTGCTCGCGCTCAAGGTCGCGAACTTCGCAGTGGGCTCGTCGGTGCTCGACGAAGGTGGCGTGCGCTTCACCTTCACCGGTGGCAGTGGGTGCGTTGCAGCGACGTTGTTCAGCGAGGTCCCGCAGGCGGGCTCCGGGCGCGTCGAGTTCACCTTGCCGCAGGCCTGCAACGGCACGGTGATGATCCGCGCGGAGCTCGTCGAGACTGACGGAGTGACACCGATCGCTCCGGCCGTCGCGACGACGATCACCGCGACGATTCAGTAGAGCTACTCGACGGTGGCGTGCACTTCGAAGCCGCCGCCGTTGCCGTCGAACGAGTCGACGACGATCAAGTAGTCACCGGCCGGGACGTTCTCGAGCACGAGCTCCGACGCACCAGCCGACTGCGGCTTGTCGTCGTTGCACCCCAGCACATCGGCCGTGTCGTTCGGACAACCCGGCACCACGTAGAGCACGGTGTCGAAGCTCGTGCCGTTGCCGACGGTCGAGACGCGAACGCGATCTGCGCGCTCGGTCATGCGCATCAACACCAGTCCCTCGGGCCGCCCCGTCGGATCCGCGGTCGCGCAACCGACCGGCGCATCCCACAGCGATCCACCTTCCGCGACGCCGACCGCCACGCTTCCGCCCGCGGA
>JAEUJS010000161.1 GCA_016792935.1 Archangium sp.
CTTCAACCGCAAGCGCGCGCGCTTCACGCTCAAGTACTTCATGGATTTCGACATCATGAAGGCAGCGCCGCGCATCGACGCTGCCGCGGTGGACCTCGAAGACACGCCGACGCTCAAGAACATGCAGTGCACCGGCTGCCACCAGCTGCTCGATCCACTCGCTGGCATGTACCTGAACCAGGACGAGTGCGGTTACGAGGACAACGTCTTCTACATGCCGCCGGGTTCTCCGAAGAACAACGCGTGCCCCGACCGCGGGTGGACGCGCGCGACCGAGATGTTCCCGCCCGGCGTCGGAGCCGGAATGCCCAACGCGCTGTCCGACATGAATCGTCCGCGCGCCCTCGAGGTGCTCGGAGCCCACGCCGTCGCTCAACGCGGCTTCGCGCGCAGCATCGTGGTGCACGTCGCGACTTCACTCTGGGGCCGGCAGCTGTTGATTCCGCCGAGCGACACCACGCTGCCCGAGTACGCGGGGCTCGACGCTGCGTCGGCCGCGGAAGCGATGGAGCTCGACCGCCTCACCGACCGCTTCATCGCTGGCGGCCTGCGGCTCCCGGCGCTCGTGCTCGACGTGGTGAAGACGCAGGCCTTCCGCGCCGGCAACGCCGACATGATTGGCCGCGTCGAGCTCACGGGCCTCGGCGGTGGCTCGCTCGTCACGCCCGAAGTGCTCGATCGAAAGCTCCGCAGCGCGCTGGGGCTCATCTGGTCGCATCACGGCTGGGCGGCGAGTGGAGATACCGGCTACCAACGCCTCGGTCGCCACGACGGCACGCAAGACGCGTATCTGCTTCAGCGCGAGCGGCTGAAGACGCTCTACGGCGGAATGGATGGCTCGCAGCTCGGCGTGAAGACGCGCTCGCGTGCGGCCTCCAGTCTCACCGCGGCCATCATCGAACACATGGCGCTCGAGGCGTCGTGCATCGCGGTGACGCGCGACTTCGATCTCCCGGCGGCGCAGCGCAAGTTGTTCCCGCTCGTCGACAAGGCCTTCGTCCCCACCGGAGTCGCCGCCACCGACGCCGCCGTGCTCGACACCATTCGCGAACTGCATCTGCGGCTGCTCGGTGAGCGCGTGACCAATGACTCACAAGACGTGCAGGAGCTGTACACGTTGTTCCGCGACGTCCAACGCGATGGAGCCGCCGCTGTCACAGCGAACTCAGAAAGTCGCGACCTCGAGCGCCCGTGCGCGAACGACATCGAGCTCTCGACCGGCACCACCGCGACCGGCACGACGAGAGATCAGCAGTACGTGATTCGCGCGTGGCAGGCGGTCGTCGCCACCATGCTCCTCGACCCGCGCTTCACCCTGGAGAAGTGAACATGAACCGCCGCCAATTCATGTCAGGTCTCTCCGCGACGCTGTGGGCGTCGATGGCTGGCAATCGCGCCATGGCGCAGGTGATGAACGCGCCGCCGGTGTTCTGGGTGCAGCTGCACGCCACCGGCGGTTGGGACCAGATGTTGTTCTGCGACCCCAAGTTCGGTCCGCGCACGTCCGCGAACGGCGGCTTCCACGCCACGTCACAGCTCGCGACGGCGAGCGGCATCCCCTACGTCGATGCGTTCTCGATGAGCGACATGACGGTGCGCCCCGTCGGTCCGTTCTTCACGCAGTTCGCCAATCGCCTCACCGTCATCAACGGCATCGACGTCGGCAGCAACAACCACGACGTCGGCGTGCGCTTCTCGATGAGCGGCTCGCTGCTCGAGGGCTTCCCCATCTTCGCGGCGCAAGTCGCCGGCGCGCTTGGGCGTGGACGCGTGATGCCCCTGGTCGACATCAGCGGCTACGACGAGAGCGGAGGACTCACTTCTCCGGTGCGTCTCGACTACCGCGGCGTTCCCGAAATCGTCTCGTTGCAAGACGTGAACGCTCCGAGCGACGGCGAGTATCTGAACAACCAGCCGACGGTGACCGCGCAATCGCTCACCTCTTCCTCGGTGCATACGCGCATTCGCAATCTCGCGATGTCGCGCGCAGATCGCCTGCAGCAGACGAAGCGGCTGCCCGGTTGGCAGAAGGGGCTCACGTCGTGGCGCGAGGCGATGACGGCGTCTCCAGAGCTGGCGCGGCTCGGCATTCCGCAGATCAGCAGTGACGCGCTGGCGAACACCAGGGCGCTGGCGACGATGGGCATTCGCGCATTCAAAGCTGGCCTCGCGATGTCGATGAATGTGGCGGCCGGCGGACCGAACATGGACTCGCACGGAATCGCCGACGTGGACCACCTCGTCGAGCTCGGCATCGTGTTCGAGGTCGCGCGCCACATCTTGCTGACCGCCGACACGGAGATGGTGCCCACCATCATCGTCATGACGTCCGACTTCGGTCGCACTCCGGTGCGCGAGACGGCGGGCTCGGGTCACTGGCCCATCGCGTCGACGATGCTCGCGCAGAGTCAGGCCGCGCTGGCGCTCAACCTCTTCCCTGCGGGCCGCGTCATCGGAGGCACCACCGGCGACCCCATGGGCCCCAACTCGCTCTCCACCGTGTTGCGCGCGCGGAAGATTCACCCCACCACGCACGCGTTCGACGACACCGGCACGTTGCTGACGCCGACGCACGTGATGCGCGCGTTGCGGCAAGTCGCGGGCATCACGCCTGCTCCGGAATTGCGGAGCTTCCCGCTCACGGTCGACGGCACTCCGTTCTCCCTCGCCTGACGCGTCGCTCAGCGGCGGAGCGCGGCGTGCGCAGCGGCGAGGCGCGCCACCGGAACCCGGAACGGACTGCACGACACCGAGTCGAGCCCGATGCGGTGACAGAACGCGATGCTCCGCGGGTCCCCGCCGTGTTCACCGCAGATGCCGACCGGCAACGTCTTGCGCGTCTTGCGGCCGAGCTTCACCGCGGTCTGCATCAGCTGACCGACACCGAGCTCGTCGAGCGTGTCGAAGGGGTTCTCGCTCAAGATTCCCTTCTGCAGATACTCGGTGAGGAAGCCGGTCTCGGCGTCGTCGCGTGAGATGCCGAAGGTGGTCTGCGTGAGGTCGTTGGTGCCGAAGCTGAAGAACTCCGCGCGGCGCGCGATCTGGTCGGCCGTCAACGCCGCGCGCGGAATCTCGATCATCGTGCCGAACTGGTAGCGCACCTTCAGCCCACGCGCGGCCATCACCTCACCGGCGACCTGCTCGAGCATCGTCTGCTCGGCCTCGAGCTCGTTCTGGTGCGCGACGAGTGGAATCATCACGCGCGGCACCACCTTCACGCCTTCCTTCACGCAGTCGCACGCCGCCTCGAAGAGCGCGCGCACCTGCATGGCCACCAGCTCCGGCATGTGAATGCCGAGCCGCACGCCGCGCAGGCCGAGCATGGGGTTCTCTTCGTGCAACGAGTCCACCGCCAGCAACAGCTCTCGCCGCGCGTGGAGTTGATCCGCCAACATCCGCGGGTCTCCATTGGCCAGGCGCAGCCGCGTCTCGAGCTCGGCGACTTCGGCGATGAGCTGCTCGCGGCGCGGGAGGAACTCGTGCAGCGGCGGGTCGATGAGCCGCACCGTCACCGGCAGCCCGTTCATCGCGCGAAACAGCCCCGCGAAGTCGGCCCGCTGCAGCACCGCGAGCTTGCCGAGCAGCTCGGTGCGCTCCGCCGGGTCACGCGAGAGGATGAGCTTCTGCACCAGCGGCAAGCGGTCGCTCTCGAAGAACATGTGCTCGGTGCGGCACAGCCCGATGCCCTGCGCGCCGAGCTGTCGCGCGCGCTCGGCATCGCGTGGATAGTCGGCGTTCGCGTAGACCTTCAGCTCGCGGAAGCCATCGGCCCACTGCAGCAGCTCGAGCAGCCAGGGGTCGTCGAGGGCGGGCTGCTTCGTGTCGAGCCGCCCGAGGAAGATTTCCCCCGTCGTGCCGTCGATGGACACCTCGGTGCCTTCCTCGAGCACCACGCTCGAGCGCGCGACCGTGGCGCGCTTGCCTTCCTCGTCGACCTCGAGCGCCATCACGCCCACCACCGCCGGCTTGCCGAACTGCCGCGCGACGAGGGCCGCGTGGGAGGTGCGGCCTCCGCGGCTGGTGATGATGCCTTTGGCCGCCAGCAGCCCGTGCACGTCGTCGGGCTTGGTCTCGGACCGAATCAACACCACCTCGCGCTTGTCCTTCGCGAGGCGCGCGGCTTCGTCGGCGTTGAAGCAGAGCCGACCGGTCGCTGCGCCGGGCGAGACGTTCAGGCCCGTGGCGACCAGGCGCCCTTCCGCGCGCGCCGACTTCACGGCAGCCGGGTCGAACTGCGGGTGCAGGTAGAAGTCGACGTGTTCGGGCTTCACGCGCAGCACCGCTTCTTCGCGCGTGATGCGCTTCTCCTTCGCCAGCTCGACCGCGATGCGCACCGCGGCGTGCGCCGAACGTTTCGCGTCGCGCGTCTGCAGCATCCACAACGTGCCGCGCTCCACGGTGAACTCGATGTCCTGCACCTCGCGGAAGTGCAGCTCGAGTCGGGTGGCGATGGCACGCAATTCCGCCGCGGCCTTCGGCAAGTCCTTCTCGAGCTCGCCGATGTGCCGCGTCGGCCGCGTGCCGCTCACCACGTCTTCGCCCTGCGCGTTGAGCGCGTAGTCGCCTTCGAGCACGTTCTCGCCGGTCGAGACGTTGCGCGTCGTCGCCACGCCCGTCGCGCTGCCCTCGCCCATGTTTCCGAACACCATGGTGACGATGTTGACCGCGGTGCCGAGGTCGTCGGCGATGCCGGCCGCCTTGCGGTAGTCGCGCGCGCGTTTGCCCTTCCACGACTTGAAGACCGCCTCGGTCGCGAGTCGCAGCTGCTCGCGCGGGTCTTCCGGGAAGGCGCGGCCAGCGTGTTGCTGCACCAGTTCCTTGAAGCGCGCGGTGATGGCCTCGAGGTCGGCGGCGGGGAGATCGGCGTCGTTGCTGACGCCCCGGCTCTTCCGGAACTCCGAGAGCACCTGCTCGAACGGCGCATCGGCCACGCCGAGCACCACGGTGCCGAACATCTGCACCAGGCGTCGCGCCGAGTCCCACGCGAAGCGCGCGTCACCGGTGAGCTTCGCCAGCCCGAGCGTCACCTCGGGCGTGAGCCCCAGGTTGAGCACCGTGTCCATCATCCCGGGCATCGAGAACTTCGCGCCCGAGCGGCATGAGACGAGGAGCGGACGGCTGGCATCTCCGAAGCGCTTGCCGGTCTTCTCTTCGAGCGCCGCGAGCGCGCGATCGACCTCGGCCCACGCCGCCTTCGGGAGCGCGTCGCGCTTCAAATACGAACGGCACGCCTCGGTGGTGATGGTGAAGCCCGGCGGCACGGGCAGGCCCAGTCGCGTCATCTCGGCGAGGTTGGCGCCCTTGCCCCCCAGCAGGCCCTTCACGTCGTCCCACGAGCGCGCGACCTTGCGCACCTGCGTGAGCTCGTCGAACCCGTACACGCTTCTCGCCGCGCGGCTCTTCATGGGTCCCCCAGTCAGCGGCGGGCGACCTGCGCTCGGCCCGCTCGCGCCTTCGACGTCTGGCTCGCCTCGCGCGCGGCCTTCATCAACTGCGTGTCGTTGCGCCCGTGGTGCGCGGACGCGCGCGTCGACTTGCGCGAGGGGCGACCCGACTCGGAATCTTCGAGCGCCATGCCCACTTGCTTGTCTTTGCGCGTGGACAGGTTGCGCGTGTCGGTGTGGCGCGGGTCGATGGTGCGCGTCTTCTTGCTCTTGCGGACACCACCGCCTTTGCGCTGCGTCTCGCTGCGGAACAGCTGTGCTTTCGTGGCCATGAGGACCCTCCGAGCGAAATGAAGTTCAACGACCGTGCCCGTTGGCGACGTTGGATCTCAGGCAGTTGCGAACCTCGCGAACGCAAGCCGTGCGCCGACCGAAAGCGCGCGCAACCGCTGCAGGGCTAAGTCAGGCGTTGCTTGAACTCTTCGAGCCGCTTGTGGAGATCTGCGAGCGTCTCTCCAGTCACGATGGCGGCCGAGGAGATGGCGCGTTCGACTTGTGGCTCGAGGCGCTCCCAGTCGGATTTCAGTTCCATGCTCGCGAGATGCAACTTCAGCTTCAGCTCGTCGCGCAGCGCCTTCAATGTCTTCACTTCGGGGTGGGGCTTCATGGTCTGCCTCCTTTGGTTTCGAAGCGTTCAACGAACGTGCCCCGGCGATGTGACTGATCTCGGACGCTTGTCGCGGGCGCCGCCGCACGACCTGCGTGAACGGCGTGGTCCCACCGCACGCGGTGCGCGTCTGAAGAAACCTGCGACAAGGCTGGCTGTCCTTGGCAACGTGCCGTGTTCCACCCGCCGCCAGGAGCCTGCATGCGCTCGCTGATCTTCACTGCCGTGGTGCTGTCGTCCCTCACTGCCAAAGCGTTCTGCGGCTTCTACGTCTCGGGAGCCGGCGGCAAGCTCTTCAACGACGCCTCGATGGTGGTGCTCGTTCGCGACGGCACGCGCACCGTGCTCTCGATGCAGAACAACTACCGCGGCCCGACGGAAGACTTCGCGCTCGTCATCCCCGTGCCGGTCATCCTCGCGAAGGAGAACGTGAAGACGATTCCGCGCGAGGCGTTCACGCGCATCGATGAGCTCACCTCTCCGCGACTCGTCGAGCAGTACACCGACACCTGCCCCAGCGGCCTCGGCATGCGCGGAGTGGGGGCGGGAGGTGGTGGCTACGGCAGCGGCCTGGGCGGCCTCGGCATGCCGCGCGACCTCGGGGTGAAGGTCGAGGCGAAGTTCGAGGTCGAGGAATACGAGATCGTCATCCTCTCGGCGCAGTTCTCGCTCGGGCTCGAGGTGTGGCTCAAGGAGAACAAGTACCAGGTGCCGAGCGGTGCGGCGCCGCTGCTCCAGCCGTACGTGCAGAATGGCTCGAAGTTCTTCGTCGCCAAGGTGAACGCCAGGAAGGCGAAGTTCACCGACGGACATCTGACGCTCTCGCCGCTTCGCTTCTCGTACGACAGCGAGCAGTTCTCGTTGCCGGTGCGCCTGGGCCTCGTGAACAGCAGCGGCACGCAGGACCTCATCGTTCACATCATCGCGAAGGACCGCTACGAGCTGGCGAACATGAAGAACGTCTTCGTGCCGACGAACTTCGACGTTCGAACGCGCACGCAGCCGCAGTTCGGTGGCTTCTACAAGGAGCTGCTCGACCGCACGTTCAAGAAGAACCCCAACGCCGCGGTGACCGAGTTCGCGTGGCAGGGAGCGCTCCCGCCGCCGACGGAGTACGTGTCGAGCGGCATCTACGGCGTGACGTGTGACCCGTGTCCGCCTCCGCATCCCGTCGACAATCCGCTCGGTCGTTACCTCGGCGTGAACCTGTTGCCGAAGATCAAGACCGACGAAGGCATCGCGGCGTTCGCCCAGGCGGCGACCATCACGCGGCTGCATCTGCGGCTCAATCCGCAGAACACCGAAGACCTGGTGTTCAAGGTCGCCAGGCCGGTGCACGGCGGAATTCCCGAGGCGAAGACGGTGACCACCGAGGTGAAGACCAACCGCTTCCAGGGTCGCTACATCATGTGGATCGACGGGTGTGGCGGCGGCGGGCTCGGAGGCATCGGCGGAGGCGGCGGCATGTTCTCGAGCGCCGGCACGTCACCGCTCCATGGGCCGAGCGCGGTGAGCACGAAGATGATCGACCCCTTCGAGCAGCTCATCATCGCCGACCTGCCGGAGCTCGACGTGAAGGCCGTGCCTCTCGCGAAAGATGCGCCCAGGGTGCCGTACACGCCGCCGCCGCAGATTCAGCAGACGTTCGCTCCGCCACCGCCGTCGCCGCGCGTGAATCTGGCGGACCCGACGGTCGGCACCGGAATCCAGAAGGAGCAGGTGGTGCGCATCATCAAGAGCAACCAGGGCCAGCTGCGCTATTGCTATGAGCGCGAGCTGCAGCGGAACCCGAGCCTGCGCGGCCGCGTGGTGTTGATGTTCGAGATCGGCGCGGAGGGCAACGTCGCGGCGAGCGCGATTCAGAGCACCACGATGAACGCTCCCGAGGTCGAGTCGTGCATCGCCGGGCGCGCGAAGACGTGGCGTTTCCCGAAGCCCGAAGGCGGAGCGATGGTGAAGGTCGTCTACCCGATGGTCTTCGTGCAGCAGTAGAGCGACCACACCAGCCCCCCCGAGCTCAGCGAGCGCGACGCCGAGCGCAGCCGCCAGAGGCGCACGCGCCACCAGACCCGCGCGTCGCGGCAGGGCCCCGAGAGCGGCGAGGCGCACGCGCCATCAGACACGCGCGCGACGCGGCAGGAGCAGCAGCGAGACGCCGAGAGCAGCGGCCAGAAGCGCACGCGCGGCGAGCAAGACGCAGCGCAGCGACGCGGCAGGGCCCCGGGAGCAGCGGGGAGACGCTCGAGCAGCGGCCAGAAGCGCACGCGAGACGCGGCAAGCGCGCGAGCAAGACGCAGCGCATCGACGGGACGCTTGCGGGCGACGTCATCGGCGGCAGAGCAGCAGCGGCGCGCGCATCCACGCGGCCCTCGGCAGTCAGCCGCGCACGACCGCGAAGACCAGCAGCTCAGTCCTTGAGCCGCTTGAGCGCGACGCTCGCCGCCGATTTCGAGTTGCAGCCGAAGACGAGCACCTGCTCTCCATCATCGGGCCCGCCGTTCTCTGCGAGGTCTTCGAGTTTTCCGCGCGCGCGTGTGAGCTGCAGGTCGGCGATGGCATCCGCCGCCGTCGCGCGCATGCGACAGTTCGAGTGCTTGAGCAGCGCGATGATGCGCGACTCCGCGTCTTTCGAGCCGTTCTTCGCCGCCCGCACGTAGTGGCCGACCGCCGACGCTTCACCCAACTTCTCCGAGAGCAGGCCGGTGTCGAGCGTGCGCTGCATCACGTCGCCTTCGTCGTTGATCAACTTGCGAGCCGCTTCGATCTTCGCGCGACGCTCGTCGCCCTTCGCGTTCGCCGCGGCGTCGATGGCCTTCTCGATGTCGCTGCGACCGAGCGCGAAGAAGCTGATGAGGAGCATCGTGAGCAGCGCGCCGGCTCCGAGCGCGAGGTGTTTGCGAGAGAGCCCCGAGGGCAGCGACGAGCTCCGCGCGCCTTCGACCAGCTTGTTCGCCACGCCCATCGTGCTCTCGAGCGCGGTGGACGCCACCTGCGTCGCCAGCTCGAGCGCCTTCTGCGACCCGCTGTTGGCGGCTGATTCCTGCGCGCGCGTCAGCCCCTTGTTCCCATATGGAGCCTCCGTCGCTTCCTTCGTCGCGCGCGCGACGCGGAACAACTTCACCGGCTCGGGGATGCCCTTCAACTCGAACTTGCCGAGTTCTTCCGCGCTGACTTCCGCGCGATTCATCGAGAGGTACACCGCTTCGGTGAACGTCACATCGTCGGCTTCAGCGAGGCCTTCGACGCGGGCGGCGATGTTGACGGGTTCTCCGAAGACGTCGTTGCCCTCGAGGCGCACCTCACCGACGTTGATGGCCACGCGCACGCGCAGCTGCGCTTCGGCGCTCGCGGTCTGGTTGTACTTCCACAGCGCGTCTTGAATCGCGACGCCCGAGAGCACCGCCGAGGTCGGCGACTCGAACGTCACCATGAACGCGTCGCCGATGGTCTTCACGACTCGACCTCCAAGCGCCCTGAAGAGGGGCGCGAGGAGGTCGTTGTGCGTCTTCAGCAGCTTCTCGTTCTCTTCGAGCGTCTGCTTGCTGGTGCGCTCGGTGAAGCCCTTGATGTCGGTGAAGACGATGGCGAGGTTCGCGGTGCGCACGACGCGCTGGAATCTACGCCGCGTTCAGCGGAACAGCTTGTAGTTGCGGAAGTTGTCGTGGAGGTCGGTCGGCAACTTCTTCGCCTCGTTGGTGCTGATGAAGCCGTCGCCGTTGGTGTCGGCGCGCTTGGCCATCACGGCCACGTAGTCGGTGAAGCGGCTGACGAACTTCGACGCGGTGACCGAGCCGTTCGCCTGCGCGCCCCAGCGGTGGTTCTCGAAGTTGTCCTTCAGGTCGCGGGCCAGCGACTTCGCTTCGGTCCTGGTGAGGTACGTGTTGCCGTTCTTGTTCGCCTTGGCGACGTTGGCGCGGATGTACTTCGCGGAAGCGGAGATGAAGTCGGCGACCTTGACGCTGCTCATGGGAAGCTCCGTTGGAGGGCTGCGAGGAAGCTGCGATTTGTGCGGCGAGTGCTGACGTTGTCGTACATGCGCCGACAGAGTTTCCCCGGTAATTCCAGACATTTAACTTCTCGTCGCTTGAGCGAGAATCGTCAACGGCGCTGACAGACTCAGCCCTGTCTCTCAGTCATCGAGCGCGACGAGCGCGAACTTGTTGTTGCTGTCGAGGTCGATGGGCGTGACGGCCTGGCCGGGCGGAACGACGGACTGGAGCATCTGCAGCCGCGCGTGTTCGACCACCACGAACCCGCGGCCGGGCTGGAGCGCGAACGCGGTGAGTTCTCCGCGCGGGTCTCTCGAGCTGATCTGCCGCACCTCGTTGCGCGTGTAGAGCGTCTCGCCTTTCCAGTTCATGAGGAACGCGGCGAGCGGCTCGCGGTCGGAGCGGCGTGACGCAAGGTAGTGGTCGATGAGGTCGCGCTGCGTCCAGTGTCTTCCGAGCGCGGGCCAGTGTTGGAGCACCAGCAGCGCGGCGAACGCTCCGGCAGCGAGCAGCACCGAGTGCGCGAGCTCTTCGCGTTGTTTGCGAATCAGCGTGAGGAGAACGGCTCCGACGAGCAGCACACCGATGAGCGCGAGTGCGTTCTTGAACGGGAACGGCGTGGTGAGCACTGCGTCGGGGTACGGACGGTCGTGGTTGTAGGTGAAGAGGTCGAGCAGGTGGCGCGGTCGCTGCCAGAGGTCCTTCCACACCAGCGCGGCGAGGGCGGCGCCGATGAGCAATGGAGCGCGTCGGTGGTCGAAGCCATCGGTGAGGAGCTGATCAATCGAGAGCGCGATGAGCACCGCGAGGCCCGGCAGCACCGGGAAGACGTAGTGGTGAAAGCGCGTCGCGCTCGCGGTGAAGAGCACGAAGGTGACGAGTGAGGTCAGCCCGAACAACACCTGTGCTCCGCGCGCGGGCGAGTCTTTCGGCGTGACGGTGAACAGCGCGAGGGGAACGAAGACCACCCACGGCGCGATGGCGAACGCGCCCTGCTCGATGAAGTACGTGAAGGTGCCGCCGGGCGTGGTGGTGTGCACGCCGCTGACGAAGCGGTCGAGGTGGTCGTAGCCGAAGAAGCGCTCGAAGAAGCGGCGACCCTCGTCATCGCGCTCGGGGAAGAGCGACATCGCGAGGTACCAGGGCGCTCCGATGCCGAGCGTGAGGAGCGGGCCGAACCACGGCAGTGCCTTCACGCGCTGGAGTGCGCCGCGTGGACCGTCGAGCACCAGCCACGCGAGCGGCACGAGCACGAAGGGCAAGAATCCGAGCAGCCCTTTCGCGAGCAACGCGACGCCGGTGATGGCGAACGCCGGGAGCCACTTCTCAGCGAGCGCCCACGACAACGCGAGGATGAGACACGCCAGAAACGGAGCGTCGGTCATCACCTGCCGCGAGAGGAAAACGGTGAGCGGCATCGTCCACAAAATCAGCGCTGCGAGGAGTGCGACTCGGCGTGAGGTGAACTTCTCGAGCGTGCTCGCCATCACGGCGACGGCGAACGTGAACAACAGCGCGATGGGCAGCCGCACGAACCACTCGACGGAATGCGGGAGCGGCCCGACGCCCTGCGAGCCCCATGGCTGCGCTCCGGAAAGAAACAGTCCGAGCGCTGACAGCCACGGCACGAGCGGCGGCTTGCTGAAGAACCACGCGTGTTCCCAGTAGGGGTGGATGAGGTCGGCACGCGCGAGCATCTGGCGGCCGACCTCGACGTAGTGCGTTTCCCAGGGGTCCCACAGGCCGACCGAGCCGAGACCCGGCAGGCACACGAGCAGACCCAACGTGAACGCGAGCTGAAAGACAGAGCGATTTTTCACACCGACGGAAGAACGGGCCGATCAGGCGGCCATATCCAGCGAGTTCACGAAACCGAGCCGCATCAAATGGTCATTAGTCACCAGTTTCATGAGACTCGATTTGGACGGCCTCCCGGGAATGTCGGTGGCGGCTGCTATGAGTGCCTGCGGAGGGCGTGATGGAAGAGGAAACGGAAGCCGACCTGCTCTTGGAGGCGGCTCGGCAACACGGAGTGTTGAGTTTCAAGCAGGTGCTGAAGTGTTTGAGCCGCGCGCAACTGCGCCACCGCGTGCGCTGCGGAAAGTGGGAACGCGTTCACCCCCGGACGATTCGAATCCGCGGCAGTCCCGACACGTGGGATCAGCAACTCCACGCCGCGAAGCTGTGGCTCGGGAGCAAATATGTGTTCTCGCACCAGACCGCGGCCGCGCTCCACGGCCTGCGCAACTTCGAGCGGGCTGCACCAGTCATCGCCACGGTGGAGCGCCACATGTTGAGCAAGACGATCCAGCTGCATCAGGGTCCGGTGCATCACAAGGACCAGCGGGTCATCGACGGCTTCCCGGTCACGAGTGTTCCGCGCACGGCGATCGATCTGGCGGGCGTGCTCGACGGAGAGGCGGCGATTCGGTCGATGGTCGACGAGATGGTCTCGCGACGGTTGATGTCACTCGATGTGTTCAAGCAGGCGCTCGACCGCAACGGCGGCGCGAGAGGCACTGCGCTCTTGCTGCATATTCTCCACGAGTACGAAGGCGGCGATGGCGCGAGTGAGAGTGAGCTTGAAGATCGCGTCTACGCGCTCTGCAAGGAGTACGGCTTCCCGAAGCCGAAGAAGCAGCGAGCCGTCTACGACGGGAAGCGCTTCCGCCGACTCGATCTACTCTTCGAAGGTTTTGGCGTGATCATCGAAGCCGACAGCTCGGCCTACCACTCGAGCCCGGAGGCCTTCGAAGCGGACCGCCAACGCATCAACGCGCTCCATGCGCGCGGGTTCATCGTGCTGCATTGGACGTGGTCGGCGATCGAGGAGCGACCGTACGAGCTCGTCGACGAGCTGCGGCGTGTGCTCCAGCTCCGCCAGTCTCTGCTGGGCCTGTGAGCGACCGTCGTGCGGTCAGTCGCTCGAGAACATCTCGAGCTCGAACTCGCCATAGACCCACGGGCCGCTCGGCTCGTGCCACACCGCGTCTCCGTGTTTCGGGGCGCGGCGACCATCGAAGAGCGTCGGCGCACGAAGCGGCGTGCTCCACCGCAGCGGCTTGAATTCCTTCCCGTCGGCGCTCGCCTGCGAGCGATCGTCCGACACGAAGTCGATGAGCCAACCTGCATCATCGAAGCGAAGCTCGGCGCTCACCGTCTCCGCGCCGCGCGTGAAGTGCACGCGCGCGGCGTGGGCATCGATGGCGTCGAAGCGACACGACGGGTCGAGGAACCGTGACGGCGCGAGCATCGCGAGGTCGTTGAGGATGGTGACGGTCTCCGAGCGATTCATCTGCGGCCCTCGCGCGTCCACGAGATTGAAGAGCCCGAGCGGACGGACGCGAAAGCTCGCTCCATCGGAGTCGAAGCGGTGGAACACGCGCACCGGCACACCTTTCATCGTGGCGTGCATCAGGAAGAAGCGCGTCGGCGTCGTGCCCCAGGTGTTCACCTGCTCGGCGGTGAACTCCATCCACGGTTGATCAGCGCCACCGCGAATGCGCCCGGTCCACGTCGCGCGCGTGAGCGAGGCGCGTGGCTTGCCGACGGCTCCAGCGAGGCGCAAGTAGCGCTGCAGCGGCTCGGGGAGCGGCGCGAGGTCCAACTCGGTGACGACAGCCCCAGGACCGCTCGGCGCGTCCGACGCAGCGCGCGCAAATTCCGCGTCGACGCTCAGCGGTCCGTTCATCGAGAAGACGACGGCGAGCAGGCCGAGAAGCACGACGTTCACGAGGGTTCCGGCCTTCGCCTCACGCCATGAGGAGATGATCAGCACCTGCGAGCTGATCAGCGCCAACACGCCCGGGATCCACGCGAACGAGAGCGGCGTCGCAGCCGTCGCGACGAACAGCAACGCAGGCACGAGCCACGCTCGACGCCTCTTGAACCCGATGAGGTGAAGCAACCCGTGAACGACCGCCACGATGGAAAGCGCCCAGTGCACGCGCCCTCGGGTTGCGTGAACCGTGCCCGCGATTTCGTCTCTTTCGTGCGCAAAGCGTGCGGCTGGCTGAAACGATATGGCCGACCGGGTCATTCGTTCCTGTCCCGTGAGTGACTTCTGGAAAGCGGCCGTCGCCGAGCACGACCACCGGTTGGTGCTCTCGCTCCTCGCGGCGGGCTTGCGCCTCGACGAAGCGCGCGACGTCGCTCAGGAAGCGTGGATGCGGGTGATGGAGAGCGCCGCGGCCGGCCGGCTCGAGCGCATCGAACTGCCGGGGCTCGTGCTCAGGCAGGCGTCGTTCATCGTCACCGACCGCGTGCGCATGAAGAAGGTGCGGGTCCACGCTCCGCTCGCCGAGGCCGCCGAGCTCGCGAGTGAAGAATCGGCGGAACACGCGACGAGCGCGCAGCAGGTGCTCGAGGTGCTCGAGGCCGGGCTGGTGCACGCGACGCCGCGTGAGCGCTCGGTGCTGCGCTCGACGCTCGAGCGACCAGATGAGCGCCACGATTCGCTGGCGGCCTCGGCCGGCATCTCGGTGCAGCGGTTTCGGCAGGTGTTGTGCTCGGTGCGCGCGAAGCTCCGCCGCGCGCTGGAGGGCACATGAGCTCTCACGCGTCGCTCGCGCATCTCGGTGTCGTGTTCGGCGCGCGCGAAGCTCCGCCGCGCGCTGGAGGGCACATGAGCTCTCACGCGTCGCCCGCGCATCTCGGTGTCGTGTTCGGTGCGCGCGAAGCTCCGCGCGCTGGAGGGCACATGAGCTCTCACGCGTCGCTCGAGCACCTCGGTGTCGTTCTCGGTGCGCGCGAAGCTCCGCGCGGTGGAGGGCGCATCGCGTCGCTCGCGCACCTCGGTGTCGTGTTCGGTGCGCGCGAAGCTCCGCGCGGTGGAGCGCGCATGAGTTCTCACGCGTCGCTCGCGCATCTCGGTGTCGTTCTCGGTGCGCGCGAAGCTCCGCCGCGCGTTGGAGGGCGCACGAGTCAGCATGCGTCGCTCGCGCGTCTCGGTGTTGGAGGGCGCACGAGCTCACGCGCGACACTCCCTCTCCCTCGGGGAGAGGGTCGGGGTGAGGGAGAAATCACTTGGCTCCGCGGAGCGCGCCCATGAGTCACGTCTCCGTGCTCGAGCTGCATCAGTTCGTCACGCGCGCCGAATCGTCGCGTGAATTCGACGCGCACGTCAGCGCGTGCGCGAGCTGTGCAGAGCGCCTGTCGCAGTTCGCGCGCCGTGAAGTCGCTCCCGTCACAGTGATGGAAGAAGAGCCGCGCCGTCTCGCGGCGTTCGTCATGGCGTTCGCCGCGTGCTTCGCGGTGATGCTGGTGCAGACCATCGGCATGCCGAAGTTCGATGCGCCAGAGACGACGCCCGAGGGCACGCACGGGGTCTCACGCTCCGATGATCCGCGGTTGATTGAGTCCGAGTTCTTCGCCGCGCGTCCCTCGGCGATTGACAGCGGCGCCGTTGACTCCGGCGTGCGCTGAGGCACTTGTCGCAGCGCCTAACGGCGGTCGCCACGCACGGCTGCGCGTCCCGACGACGAGGGCACGGCCTCGGCGATCGACGGTGACTCCAGCGTGCGCTGAAAGCCTGGCGCGGTCACCACTTCTCGCGGCGCGTACTCCGTGTGCAAGCTCACGACGACTCCCGCGCGACGTTGTGGTCGACTCCAACGCTGACCACCCAAACGCGACGCTCGAGACTTCACTTCGTTTCGCTGCGCGTTTTCCCGAGTTCGACGAGCTGTGCCTGGTCCCAGGCGCGATCGTTGACTGAATGAGTCAGGTCTTCGCAGACTCAGGCCAGCACCGCGCTCACACCGCCGGGGCGGGCGCGTTCTTCTTCCGCACGTACGTGAAGATGCCGCCGGCGACGAGCCCGAGAATCGCTCCCACCGCGCACCAGTTCATCTGCAGCGAGATCATTCGCTGCGCGCCCTGCAGCGCGACTTCCTGACACACGCACATCGCGCTCGCTCCCGAGCCGACCGTGTTGTCCCAAGCGATGTATTTCGGACCAACGAAGCTCGCGAGCAGCACTCCGAGCAGGGCGCCACCGACCACGAAGCTCAACACCGTTCGAACAATCTGCATCATGTGCCTCTCCATACCCCACTCGCGCGAAACGATTTCCGGAATGCGCGACGCACTCGCGAGGTAAGGAGCACCGGCGATGATCACCGTGCTCGGCCTCATCCTCACGTTCCTCTCGGTGCCCTGCTACGCAATCATCCTCGTGCACGCGTTTCACCGCAGCGTCGGCACCGGCTTCATGGTGCTCTGTCTCCCGCTCTACTGCCTCTATTACGGCTTCTCGCAGTTCGAGCACCGCCAGAAGGGGCTCGTGCTCGCCGGGTGGTTGGGCTGCCTCGTCCTCGGAGTCACCTTCCGCGTGGTCGGCGCGTCTCTCGCAGCTCAGTAAAAGACGCCACAACGAAGTGGAGCAGCTGTGCACTCGAGTGAGCGGGGTCGCGTCCCCACAACTGGAGCACCACCACTCCACCTCCAAACCCCGCAACGCTGATCTGCATACATAGGCCCCGGGATCAGCATGGCCCCCTTCATGCACCGATGCCTCCGCATGATCCGCACCGCTCTTCTCGCAGCAGTGACTCTGGCGTCGACGGCTCTCGCAACGGGCGAACGCATCACGGTCACGGGCGCAGCCGCCCCGCTCAAGGAGACCCTCTGCATCTCGATGAACTGCGTCTCGGGTGGCGGTCGTGACTTCATCGTCTCCGGCAAGTCCGTGAAAGGCGGCGTGGAATTGACCGTCGTCACCTCGACCGGCCAGGCCCGCCTCACCCACTTCGCGCCGCTCAACGAGTTCGGCCAGGTCAGCTCCACCGACCTCGTGCACGCCACCTCGCTCGTCGTGCAGAGCATCGAGAAGGGCCCCATCGCTCCTCCCGCCGCTCCCAGGGCCAAGCTCTCGAAGGTTCAGAAGACCAAGAAGATGCTCCGCGCCGCAGTCGCCAAGCGCTGAGAATCACAACCAGCGCGTGTAGGTTTCGGTAGGGGTCTTGACATACACCGACCTACTGGAGCATCCGTGTCCCTGCAGTTCGCAAAGGGGACATACATGCACGACGCACACTCGAAGTCGGGTTCGATTTCTTCTTCGGTTTCCAAGCGGTCCACCAAGTCGACGGCAGCCGGCAAGTTCTCGCCGAGCTTCGGCGTGCGTCGCGGCCTCATCAAAGATCCGAACTGGCCGCCCGCGCAGTTCCCCGAGCACGGCACCGCCGCGTCGCGCCGCTTCCGCCGCGTCGACACGAAGTTCATCATCAGCGTTCGCGGTGAAGAGGCCGAAGTGAAGGGCGACGTCTCGGAAGGCGGGGCGATGTTCCTCCTCGATCGCCGCCTCGACGCGAAGACCGTGCACGTGATGGTCGGTGGCAAGGCCGCGCGCGCGGAGATTCTGTCGTGCAGCAAGAAGGGCAACGCGTACGCGCACCACTGCCGCTTCACCAGCGCCGACGAAGCGCAGCCTGTCTGGGCTGCCGTCGCGATCAGCTGAAGGGTCGCTCCCTCACCCTCTCCCCGAGGCCCGAGGGAGAGGGAACTGCATCGCTGACAACTTCACCTCGCGTAGTAGCTTCCGGCGCCGTGTCCTCCCGCGTCGGTGACGAGACCATACGCAACGTGAGTCTGGTCTCCGTCTCTGACCCGCTGCTGGGCCAGGTCGTCGAGCAATACAAAGTCGAGAACGTGGTCGGCACCGGTGCCATGGGCATCGTCTACCGCGGCGTGCACCAGATCATCGGCAAGGCCGTGGCCATCAAGGTGCTCAAGAGCGACTTCGCCGACGACCCGGAAATGGTGCAGCGGCTCGTTCGCGAAGCGCGCACCGTCAACTCCATCCGCCATCCGGCCATCGTCGACATCTTCGGCTTCGGCACCCTGCCCCGCACCGAGCAGCCGTACATCGTGATGGACCTGCTCGAGGGAACGCCGCTTGACGAGTACTTGAAAGAGCACGCGCCGATGCGCCCCAAAGAAGTCGGAGCGTTCATCGACGTGCTCCTCTCCGCGCTCGCCGCCGCGCACGCCGTCGGCGTGATTCACCGCGACTTGAAGCCCGGCAACATCTTCGTCGAGTCCAAACCCGACGGAGAAAAGGGCATCAAGGTCATCGACTTCGGCCTCGCCAAACAGGCCGACAAAGCCGGCGGCTCGGTGAAGCCCACCAACCCCGGCACGCTGCTCGGCACCCCCGCGTTCATGGCGCCGGAGCAGGTGTTGGGCACCAAGGTCACTCCGGCGACCGATCTCTATGCAGTGGGCGGCATCGTGTACCAGATGCTCACCAACCACTTGCCGCACGAGGGCCCGACCGCCATCGACGTGCTCTCGCAGAAGATGTCGCACGACCCGATTCGCCCGAAGCAGTGGCAGCCGCAGCTCGATGACGAGCTCGACGGGTGGATCATGAACTTGCTCCAGCGCGAGCCCGAGAAGCGCATGAGCAACGCCGACGAAGCGCGCAAGTCACTGCGGCGCATCATCGACGGCCGCACCAGCGGCGTGTCACCCGTGCACGTGTCGAGCGGCTCGGGCTCATCGGGAAAAAATCCCGCCATCAGCAAGACGACCAGCGGCGTCGTTCCCAAGCGGAGCTGGGGCGAAGCGAAGACCGTCATCACCGAGACCGACGAGAAGTCGGCGCAGCTCTCGACCGACAGCCACAAGTCGCCGTGGGACACGACCGACACCGAGCGCAAAGTCGAAGAGCTCGAGCCGACGTCAGCGCCGCAGCGCTCTCCGTTTCAAGGCACGCCCGTGGTGGTGCGCAGCTCGAGCGGCTCCAGCGCGCGCCTCGGAGCGCCCACCGTCGTCGGAGAAATCACGCCGGTCGATGCCGCCGCCGTGTCCGCCGTGAAGAAGCGCGCGCCGGGAGAGAGCTCGCCGACGCTGCCTCCGTTGCAGGTGGTCGACACCAAACCCGACGCCAAAAACGCGGGCCCGGCGCAGACCCAGGAATCCGAAGACAGCATGCGCACGACTGATCCGGCGTCGAATGTCCTGCCTGCGCAACCGCCTTCGCATCTCCCGCTCTACATCGCCCTTGGAACGACCATCCTCGCCTTGCTCGTGGGATTGGCGTACCTGTTCCTGCGGTAAGTGCGGAATCCGGTCATGAAAGCCCGTAAGGTCGCGTCGTTCGGGCGTTGTTGGGGCGTCGTCTAAGGGTAGGACATCAGACTTTGACTCTGAGTATCGTGGTTCGAATCCACGCGCCCCAGCACCACAGTTCCGCGGCTCCTCAACGCGGCGCGTACCTTTCCCTGCGTTTCCTCCGGTGACGGCGCGAGCGA
>JAEUJS010000668.1 GCA_016792935.1 Archangium sp.
CTCGAGCGTGTCAGGCGCGAGGTAGTGAACGGTGCGCGGCTCGCGGAACCACGCGTGGAAGCCGCCGAAGACATCGTCGGCGATGAGGACGCCTCCATCGAAGCGCGGCTTTCCATCGATGACGTTCCACGTGTCGAGCGCTCGCGGGAGCTGTGGACAGCCAGCACCGAGAATTCGCAGCCAGCCGTGATCGACCAGGATGCCTCCGGTGTGAAACGCGAGCGCGCCGAGGGGCGAGCGAGTCGTCACCTCGAGCGCCTCGAGTGCTCGGCACCCGTCGTCGTTCGTCGTCGGCAGAATCGTCGCCTTCGCCTTGTGCGCCCAGCCGCGGATCATCTCGATCGAGTCGTCGCGGCTGACCAGTTCCTTCCAGGTGCGCTTCATTTCAGGCTGACGGCCGCGACGGTTTGTCCAAGCGAGTCGATCAGCACCGCTGGCCCGACGAGCCAGCTCAGCGTGTCGAGCTTGAGCGTGACGACTCCGACGTCGCCAGAGCGCAGCGATGCCGCGCGCTCGAGGAGGCCGCTTTCGAGCGAACGCTTCTGCTGCACCGAGACCTCGCAGGGCGTATTCCGCGTCGGCTGCAGCAGCGTGAGCTTCGCGTCACCGCTCAACTCGTCGGCGCCGATCCACGTGACACTGGCGTTGGCTGCGGTGCCTGCGGGGACAGCCATCGCGCTCAACAAGACTCCGCGTGGAAGTGAGCGGCTCAGACGAACGCGTCCCGCTCCGAGCGGACTCTCTTCGAGCACCCGCACCGTTCCGCCGTCAGGCGTGACGACATATTCGCCGCCGACTCGCACCGCGCCGTGCATCGAGGTCCAACCGCTCGCGTCCGTTCCGAGCTGCACCCACGCGAGGTGCTCGTGTCGCGCCACCAGCTCGAGCTCGAGCAGTCGCGCTGCGAGCGTCGGACCTGCGTACCAGCCCATCCGGGTGCTGCGATGCACGACGTTGTCTCCGTCGAGCGCCGCGACCGGAATGAACTCGAGCCCGAGTCCGAGTGCTCCGCCGAGTGACGAGAGCGACTCGCTCAACTTCGCTGCGACTTCTGCGGAGAAACCCACGCCATCCATCTTGTTCAGACAGACCAGCACGCGTCGCACGCCGAGACCGCTCAGCATCACGAGGTGCCTTCGGGTTTGCGACTGCACTCCGCGAACGGCGTCGACGAGCAACACCGCGGCGTCTGCGACCGATGCGCCCGTCGCCATGTTGCGGACCAGTTCCGCGTGACCGGGGACATCTGCGAGCAGGAAACGTTTGCCGCTCGACTCGTAGTGACGCCACGCCACGTCCATCGTGATGCCGCGCGCGCGCTCGGTGATGAGGCCGTCGGTGAAGAAGGCGAGATTGGCGACGCCTCCTTCGCTCGCGCGGCGGACTGCTTCGACTTCGTCCGCGTAGACGCGTTCCGTGTCGTTGAGGAGGCGCCCAAGCAGAGTGGACTTTCCGTCGTCGACTGAGCCGGCGATGGCGACAATGACTGGGCGCACTAGAGGACTCGCTCCTTCACCCTGACCCTCATCAGCTTCGTCTTCATCTCAGAAATAGCCCTCGAGCTTTCGGCGCTCCATGGCCGCGTCGCTGGCGCGATCGTCGGCGCGCGTCGCTCCGCGTTCGCTCACCTTGCTGTCCTTCAACTCGTCCAGCACTTCGTCGATCGTCGCTGCGTTCGATTCGACCGCCGCGGTGCACGTCGCGTCCCCGACGGTGCGGAAGCGAACGCGCTTCGTCTCGACGACTTCACCGGCCTCCGCTCGGAGAAACGGCGTCTCGGCGTACCAGAGCCCGTCGCGCCGAAAGACCCGCCGCTCGTGCGCGTAATAGATCGACGGCAGCGCCATCTTCTCCTGCGCGATGAACCGCCACACGTCGGTCTCGGTCCAGTTCGACAAGGGGAACACGCGGAAGTGCGCGCCCGCATCGAGGTGTGGATTGATCAGTCCGCTCAGTTCCGGCCGCTGCTTCGACGGATCCCACTTCCCGTTCACGCGCACCGAGAACAACCGTTCCTTCGCGCGCGAGCGTTCTTCATCGCGTCGTGCTCCGCCGAACACTGCGTCGAAGCCAAACCGAGAGATCGCGTCCAACAGCGTCACCGTCTGCAGCGGGTTGCGGCTCTTCGCATCGGCGACGCGGCCCTGATCGATCGAGTCCTGCACCGACGCGACGATCAGCTCGACGCCCAGCTCCGCGCAGCGCTGATCACGAAAAGTGATGGCTTCCGGAAAGTTGTGCCCCGTATCGACGTGCATCACCGGAAACGGAATGCGACCAGGCCAGAACGCCTTCTCGGCGAGGCGCAGCATCACCGCCGAGTCCTTGCCGCCAGAGAACAACAGCACCGGCCGCGCACACGTCGCGACCGCTTCTCTGATCAGAAAGACGCCTTCTGCTTCCAACCACTCGAGGCTCATCGTCGCCGCGGATCAATAATGCAGACGCCGCCCGATTGCGCCACGCTCCGCGCCCTCACTCTGGAGGGGACCCACACAATGAGCGGCAAGCGCTATTTCGAATTCTCCGAAGGCACCTCGAACAAGTTCTGGGAAGTCTGGATCGAGGGCAACAGCCTCATGACGCGCTACGGAAAGATCGGCGCGAACGGGCAGCAGACGGTGAAGGACGAGGGCTCTCCCGCCGGAGCGCAGAAGCTCTACGACAAGCTCATTCGCGAGAAGACGGGCAAGGGCTACGTCGAGAAGGGCGGTGGTGGAAATGGCGCCGCTGCTCCGGCCGCCGCGAAGCCTGCTCCGGCCGCGAAGAAAGAAGCCGCGCCTGCCGCTGCTCCCAGGGCCGCCGCTGGACCCGTGCAGGTCGAAGAAGGCTTCCGCCGCTTCGAGTTCGTCGAGGGCACGAGCAGCAAGTTCTGGGAAGTGAAGGTCGAAGGTGAGCAGCAGGTCATCCGCTTCGGGAAGATCGGCACCGCGGGCCAGACCAAGGAGAAGGACTTCGACTCGGGCAGCGAAGCGAAGGCCGACACCAAGAAGCTGATCGCCGAGAAGACGGGCAAGGGCTACGTCGAGGTCGGCGGCAAGGCGAAGGCCGAGGGCAACCCCGAGCTCGAGAAGAAGATCCTCGAGAACCTCAACGACGCCGCGCCGTACCTCGTCTACGCCGACTGGCTGCAGGGCAAGGGTGATCCGCAGGGCGAGCTCATCGTCATGCAGACCAACAAGTCGGCCTCGGCCAAGGCGCACCTGAAGAAGCACGCCGAGACCTTCCTCGGTCCGCTCGCGAAGTTCCCCACCGGAGAGAAGTACGGCAAGGGCTACGACATCGAGTGGCAGTTCGGCTTCATGAAGGAGCTCACCATTCGCTGGGAGACCTTTGGCTACGACAGCGAAGACGATCCGAACGGCGACCTGAGCGCGATCCTCGAGCTCCCCACCGCGAAGTTCCTGCAGAAGCTCACGCTCGGTCCGTGCGCGGGTGAAGACGAGCACACCTTCGACGGCGTCATCGAAGCCATCGCCGAGAAGAAGCCGACCACGTTGCGCGAGCTGTACCTCGGAGAGATCGGCGACTGGGACATCTCGAGCACGTTCACCGGCGACTTCAGCGAGATCGCTCCGGTGCTGCCCAACCTCGAGCGGCTGACGCTGCGCTCCGGCAACATCACCATCGGCAAGAACGTCTCGCTCCCCGAGCTGAAGGAGCTGACCATCGAGACCGGTGGCTTCAGCAAGGGCGACTTGAAGCAGCTGCTGGCGATCAAGGCGCCCAAGCTCGAGAAGCTCCACGTGTGGTTCGGTGACGACAACTACGGCGGCGACTGCGACCTGAAGAGCGCCATGCCCATCATCGACGGCAGCGCGTTCCCCAAGGTGACCGACCTCGGCATCATGAACTGCGCGTTCGTCGGAGAGGCCGCCGCCGCCCTCGCGAAGAGCAAGTTGCTCAAGCAGCTCAAGCGGCTCGATCTCTCGATGGGTTGTCTGAGCGACAAGGACATCGACACCATGGTCGCCAACAAGGCGGCCTTCGCGCACCTCGAGCACCTGAACCTCGACGACAACGCGCTCACCGACGCGAGCAAGCCCAGGGTGAAGGGCCTCGCGAAGGAAGTGAACTTCGGCAAGGAGCAGGAGCCCGATCGCGCGGGCGAAGACGCGTATCGGTACGTGTCCGTGGGTGAATGACGAGGAAGCGCTCCCTCACCCAACCCTCTCCCCGAGGGGGGAGGGGATCAGTTCGATGATCGGCAGCCACGACATCCTCTTCGTCACGCTCGACACGCTGCGCTTCGACGTGGCGGTCGAGACCCTCGCGGCCGGGCGCACTCCGACGCTCAGACGCGTGTTGCCGAATGGAAGATGGGAAGAGCGCCACTCGCCCGGCACGTTCACGTTCGCGGCGCATCAGGCGTTCTTCGCCGGCTTTCTCCCCACGCCCGCCAAGCCGGGAAAACACGTGCGTCGCTTCGCGCTCAAGTTCGCGGGGAGCGAGTCGACCGGCTCCGACACCACGGTCTTCGACGCGCCTGATCTGATCAGCGGCTTTCGCGCGGCGGGCTACCACTCGCTGTGCGTCGGCGGCGTCGGCTTCTTCAATCTGCAAAATCCGCTCGGGCACATCTTGCCCGGCTTCTTCGACGAGAAGCACTGGCGCCCGGAGCTCGGTGTCACCGAGCTCGAATCGACGAAGCACCAGGTCGCGCAGGTCGAGAAGTCACTCGCTGCGCTGCCAGACGACAAACGCTGCTTCACCTTCGTGAACGTCTCGGCGCTCCATCAGCCCAATCGCCTCTACGTCCCGGGTGCTCCGGAAGACTCGAAGGTCACGATGGCGGCGGCTTTGGAGTACGTCGATTCGCACCTCGGCCGACTCTTCGCGGTCTGCACGCGTCGCGCTCCATGCCTGGTGTTGATCGGCTCTGATCACGGCACCGCCTACGGAGAGAACGGTTTTCACGGTCATCGCCTCGCGCACCCGGTCGTCACCACCGTGCCGTGGGCTGAGTTCGAATTGCCTCAGAAATGGAGTACGTGACTTCCGCTTGAACTCGCCGCTCCCCCACGCCGCGTCGCTGACCGAGGGCTCGGCCTACGTGCAGTACCAGTACGGGTACCCGCACAAGACCGCGTACCGCATGCTCCCGGCGCCGAAGCCGTTGAGCGAGGTGTGGGCCAACGAAGACAAGCGCGCGCTGTCGCTTTACCTGCACGTGCCGTTCTGCGAGATGCGCTGCGGCTTCTGCAACTTGTTCACGGTCGCGGGCCCACTCGAGCCGGTGATGGAGCGTTTCGTCTCGACGCTCGAGCGAGAAGGGCGTGTGGTGAGAGACGCGCTGGGAACGTTCGGCGTCTCGCGTGTGACCATCGGTGGAGGCACGCCGTCGCTCCTGGCCGCTCCGTTGCTCGCGCGCGTGTTGGATGTCGCTGAGAAGACGCTCGGCGCGAAGTTGCAGGAAGTGCCGTTCTGCTCCGAGGTGTCTCCCGAGACGAGCACGCCCGAGCGCATCAAGCTGCTCGTCGATCGCGGAGTCGATCGCATCAGCATCGGCGTGCAGAGCTTCCTCGACGCAGAGACCAAAGCGCTCGCGCGCCCGCAGAAGCGCGAAGAAGTGAACGCGGCGCTCGATCTCATCCGCACGTGCGGGCCCGAAACGCTCAACATCGATCTCATCTACGGAATCGAAGGGCAAACCGCCCAGAGCTTCATCGCGTCGATCGACGAGGCGCTGCGCTGGACGCCCGAAGAGCTCTACCTCTATCCCCTCTACGTGCGGCCGAAGACGTTCCTCGGCAAGGGCCAGCGCGCGTGGGACGACTTCCGCCTCGAGCTGTATCGCGTCGGGCGAGAGCATCTCCTCGGCAAGGGCTACCGGCAGATCTCGATGCGGTGTTTCCGCGGCCCGCACGCGCCCGCTCCGTTCGGTCCAGCCAAAGCCCCTGGGGGCGACGGCGTTGGGAGGGAATACAGATGCCAGGACGACGGGATGATCGGCCTCGGCGTCGGCGCGCGCTCGTACACGAAGACGCTGCACTACTCGTCGGAATGGGCCGTCTCTCCGAACGCGGTGCGCGGAATCATCGAGTCGTGGAACCAGCGCGATGAGGCCTCGTTCGGTCAGGTGTTCCACGGCATCGAGCTCGATGAACACGAGCAGCGACGCCGCCACCTCATCCTCTCGCTGCTCGCTGAAGGGCTCGACGCGGCCGACTACGCGCGCAAGTTCGCCGGTCGTGATGCGGCGAGCGATTTCCCCGAGCTGGCGCAGTTGATCGCACACGGCTTCGTGAAGCGCACGGCCACCGACGGCTGGGAACTCACCGCCGCGGGCCTCGAGCGGAGTGATCAAGTCGGCCCCTGGCTGCAGAGCAAGACCGTCACCGCCGCGATGAAGGACTACACGGTCCGATGACTGGATCACGCACGACGCGTCCGGCGAACGGAGCCGCGGGCGGAGACTCGCCGAGGGAACGACCGCTCACGGTCCTGTACCGGGGCCCGCTCTCGAGCTGCAACTACGGCTGCGAGTACTGCCCCTTCGCGAAGCGCCACGAGACCAACGAGCAGCACGCACACGACGGTGAGCAGCTCTCGCGCTTCGTCGAGTGGGCTCTGCAGCGGACCGCCGCGCCGCTGCGCGTCTTCTTCACGCCGTGGGGAGAAGCGCTGACGCAGAAGCGCTACCACGCCGCGATGACGAAGCTCTCGCACGCCTCGCACGTCGAGCGCGTCGCGGTGCAGACCAACCTCTCGGCGCGGCTCGACTGGCTCGAAGACGCGCGCGTCGATCGCATCGGCATCTGGGCCACGTTCCACCCCGCGTGGACCCCGCTCGAGCGTTTCGTCGAGCAGTGCAGACGACTCGCGGCGTTCGGCGTGCACCACAGCGTCGGCTGCGTTGGGTTTCCCGAGCACAAAGATGCCATCACCCAATTGCGCGCCGCGCTCCCGAAGCAGACCTACGTGTGGATCAACGCGGTGAAGAAGCTCGGCTACACCGAAGACGACGTGACGTTCTTTCAGAGCGTCGATCCGCTCTTTCGCATCAACCTGAAGGCGCACCCCTCGCTCGGTCGCGCGTGTCAGGCCGGAGAGACGGTCATCTCGGTCGATGGCGATGGCGTCGCGCGGCGGTGCCACTTCATTCCCACGGCGATCGGCAACATCTACGAGCCGAGCTTCGACGACGCCCTCCAGCCGCGCGCGTGCACCAACGCCACGTGCGGTTGTCACATCGGCTACGTGCACCTCGACTACCTCGAGCTGAACAAGGTCTTCGGCGCCGGCCTGCTGGAACGCGTGCCCGCGCACTTCGACGCCGCGGGTGTGGGTCAGCTCGCGCCAAGCCCCTGACTGCGGGTCATCGCCGACCGAGGTGGGCTGAACCGGCAAAGCCCGCCGCGCTCGCAACTCGCTGATCGCGCTGATCCGCCGAGTGCACCTCACATGGCATGCGCATCGCACTCGCGATCAGCGTCATGTCGGTCGACCCCGATCTGCTGCGCGATTTCCTGTTGGAGAGCCGGGAGGTGCTCCAGCGACTCGATCGCGACCTCGTGGAGTTGGAAAGGAACCCGGCTGATCAGGCGCGCCTCAAGGAAATCTTTCGCAGCGTTCACACCGTGAAGGGCACGTCGAGCTTCCTCGCGCTCCATCACCTCGAACGGCTCGCGCACGCAGGTGAGAGCCTGATGGATCGCCTGCGCGAGGGCGTGCTCACCCTCGACGCCGAGATGACGAGCGCGTTGCTGGCGATGGTCGATGCCATTCGCAACATGGTGGGAGAGGTCGAGGCC
>JAEUJS010000686.1 GCA_016792935.1 Archangium sp.
CGTCCCGAGCTTCACCGCTGACGTCGACGGCGACTACGACATCCAGCTGCAGGCTCGCCTCGCCTTCCCGGACCGCGCGTATCCGATGAACCGTGAAGCGACGAGCTCGCTCAAGCTGAACGCGTCGCCGGACGGCAATGGCGCTCGTGGCTGCAGCGCGATGCCCATCGACGCCTCGCTCGCCGCTCTCGGCCTCGGCCTCCTGGCGCTGGCTCGCCGCCGCCGCAGCTAAGCAAAGGGGATTCCCGTAGCAGTGACCCCGCCGCCTCCTCTGGAGTCGGCGGGGTTTCTGTTTGCGGGCTCAGGCGAGCTTCGGGAAGAGCTCGGGGCGAATCATGAAGACGTCGTTGGCGAAGTGCGTGTCGCCGACGTGGAGCGTGCGCTTGGTGACGAAGTCGAAGAGCAGCGGGTCGTGTTGATCGATTTCGTTGAGCAGGGCCCGCTCGTCTTCAGTCAAGAAGCCCGCCTTCACGATGGCGCCGGTCTGCATCAGCGCGTTGATGGCCGGCAGCGGATAGTCGGACCCGTTGATCAGCCGTGAATGCAGCTCAGGGTGCTCGAGCAGGTGTTTGAGCGGAGCGCCCACGCGATTGACCTGCGTCATGGCGCTGATCTCTCCGTAGAGCAGCCCGTTCCATTGCTCTTCTTTCATCAGCCGCATGAAGAGCTCGAAGTTGTCGACCCAGGGAGCGGTCGATCCTGCGTCGAGATCGGGATTGCTGCCGAGCGAGGCGCAGTGCGCGACGACCACCTTCACGCCTTTTCGCAGCGGCGCGCGCAGATGGAGCGGATTGCCCAGCCGCTGCGCTTCTTCCGCGTGCACGGCCTTCTCTTCGCCGGCGTGGGTGATGAGCGGTAGCTGCAGCTTCACCAGCGCGTCGTAGAACGCGTCGCATTTGCTCGACGACGGGTCGATGTTCATCGCGTTGGGCAACCACTTCACCGCCACGCAGCCACCCTCAGCGGCTTTGGTGAGCTCGTCGATGGCGTCGGCGCGATACGGGTGCACCGAGGCGCACGGCACGAAGAGCTCCGGGTTCTTCTTCGCGAGCGAGATGACGTACGAGTTGGGTGTGTAGAACTCGCTCGACTCCGGGTGCGCGACGCCGCTCTCGTCGTGAAGACGATCGAACGCGAACAGGAGCAGTCTGCCGTGCGGCGTCTGCGACTTCGCGAGTGACGACATGCGCTCGATGTATTGCGCGTCGGCCTGCTCGAGGTTCTGCACGCCCGACGCGGCGAGGTAGATGGAGAACTTCATGTACTCCATCGGGTTGGTCACCGACTGGAGCCGCTCTCCGACTTCGCAGCCCGTGCCGCCTTTGCCGAGACCGACCACGTGCACGTGCGTGTCGAGCACGCGCGACGGGTCGAGGCCCTGCCAGGCTTTGGCGATGAGGTCCTTCGCGGCGTTCGAGAGCGGGCCGCTCGGAGCCGCCGCCCGCGCTGCGCGGGTGTGGCCGTACCGAAAGCTGCCGTAGAGGGCGCCGCCGATGGCGAGCGCGAAGAGCTGACGACGGGTGACCCGCTTCACACGGCGGACTGTATGCGAGAACTCCCTCTCCCTCGGCGAGAGGGTTGGGGTGAGGGAGCAGATCTTCACGTCATCGCGAAGCGTACGGCCAGCGCGAGATGGTCAGACGGCTCGGTGAGCGAAGGCAGCGGAGTGTCTCGTTTGAGCGCGGGCAGTGGGTAGGGCATCGGCACAAGCGCGCCCTCGGAGAAGAGGAGGTAGTCGATCTTCCGGCACCGACCGTTGATGTTGCACGTGTCCCACGGGCGCTGTGCGCGGCAGCTCTCGGCCATGCCCGCGGCGTAGGCGCGTTCGAGCACTACGCTCTGTGAGATGGCGTTGAAGTCTCCGGCGAAGAGCCACTTCGCATTCGGCGCACGCGAACGCCCCGCGAGCAGTTGCTCGAGCAACGCGAGCCCACGGTGGCGTTCCTTCGGTACGGAGTCGGCTTCCCAGTTGAGATGCGCCGACGCGATGGCGAGCTCGAGGCCCGAGCTGTGTTTCACGCGCGCGGCGACCGCGAGGCCGTCTCCTTTCTCGGCGTTGACTGTCCAGTGTTCGAGCCACTCGAAGTGCCGCTTGCTGACGAAGAGCGCGCAGCCTTCGGGACGGCCCGGCTTGAGCGCGAGGAAGCCGGTGTGCGTCGCCGCGAAGATTTCGGATTCGAGTTGTTGGAAGCAGTCGGCTTCGACTTCCTGCAGGCAGAGGATGTCGGCCTCGAGAGCACGCGCGCGTCGGAGGAGCAGGGCACGGCGCGCCTTCGCGTCGAGCGCTTCGGGGCTGCACTGCGTGTAGCGGTAGGCGAATACGTAGGCCTGCGCGAGGATGTTCCACGTCACCGCGGTGAACGAAGTGGGTCGTTGGTTGGTCATGCGGTGATTCGTAGTGAGCGCGCGCATCGCGCGGCAGGACACGATTCCGGACATCGGCGGCGTAGGCTGCGCGGCGGTGACTTCTCCGCCTCCGCACGGCTGCACCTGGGAGCGTTACGTCGAGACGCTCGTCGCCGAGCACGGCGGGCTGACGGCGCTGACACAGTTGCTGATTCGGCGCGCGGGGCGAACGACTGAACTGCCGGAGGACCCCGGCTCGATCGAGCGTGCTCTGCGCCGGCTGCGCTCGCGCGGAAATGAACCCGGCGGTCAGTACGGGCGCTGGCTGCTGAAACACTTCGGAGTGCCCGTTCCGCTCGAGCAGACCGCCCGGTGGATGGGGCAGTACCACTCGCGCTTCGCCGATCTGCCGCGCTCACTTCGAGAATCTCAGCTGTGGTTGTGGGACCGACCGCCCATCGCGGAATCAGCGTGCGCGGGGTGGATTCAGCTGGGTCTCGCGTCGATCGCGCTCGAGCGTGGACAGTTCTCGCTGGCGGCCGAACGCCTCGAGCGCGCCGCGGGCCTCAAGCGCGCGGAAAGCACTGGCGCTGAAGCCCTCACGCGAGAGACGCATGATGAGAGCGCGAAGCACGTGCTCGGCGACGGAGCGTTTGGTGGCGAGAGCGCGAAGCGCGCGCGCGGCGCCGGAGCGTTCGGTGGCGAAAGCAAGAAGCACGCGCGCGGCGGCGACATCGGCGAGCTGGCGTTCGGTGGCGAGAGCGCGAAGCGCGCGCGCGTCGGTGGCGAAACGTTGGGCGAGAGCGCGGTCGGGACACTGGACCGAGCAGGCTTCGTCGAAGCGGAGCTCCTCGCGGCGCGGCTCGATTCCCAGCACGGCCGCTCGCACGACGTCGCGGAGCGCCTCGCGCGCGTCGAGAAGGCGCTGCGTTCACTGCGCGGTGAGGAACGCGAGTGCTACCACGCACGATGGGTCGATCAGCTCGCGTACTCCCACGCGCACGCGAAGCCGCCGCGCTACGCCGAGGCTCGAGTGCTGTACGCATCGATTCCCGAAGACGCGAGCTCGGCGTTCGCGCGCTTCCGCCGCAGCCACGGCCTCGCCTACTGCGAGTGGAAGCTGGGCCGGACCGCCCGCGCCGCGAAACATGCGCAGGCGGCCGTGGAGCACGCGGGCGATGCCGGTCTGCTCCGGTTTCGCGCGCAGGCGTTGTCGCTGTGGGCCGTCATCGAGCCGAGCCGAGCGAACTCGCTGAAGGCGAGAATTCGGGACATCCGGTCGGCGACCTTCGATGAGTGAGCCTTACAGCGTCAACGTACAGTGTAAGGCTGAAGCGCGAGGCTTACAGCGTAAACGTACGGTGTAAGCCTGTGGCGAGTCGTCTCGATGTTCTGGTGGTCGTGGCTCGCGCGCGCCGCGGAAATGCGCTCAGAAGCGCTCCATGTTGCGCTCCTCGCTCTTTGCGGTCCTCGTGGTGCTCGCGGGTTGTCCTGCCCCGGTGATGATGCCGCCGCCTCCGCCGCCGACGTGGGCGCCGGGCACCATCATTCCGCAGTCACGGACGCCCAACGCGCGCGGCTTCGTCGAGCTGCGCGGGCTGATTCACGTGCACAGCATCTACTCGCACGACGCGTGCGACGGAGCGCCACACGACCTGAACGGCGTCTACAACCAGCCGTGCCTCGCCGATTTCCGCCTCGGCGCCTGCGCGTCGCAAGACGACTTCTTCTTCCTCACCGACCACGGCGACAGCTTTCGCGACAACGAATTCCCCGACGTCCTCTTGTTCGATCAATCGAAGGGCGACGTGCTCGTGGAGCGCGGAGGTCGCGCGACGGCCAATCGCCTGATGTGTCCCTCGGGTAGCACGACGCTCATCATGGCCGGCACCGAGACCGGAGCGATGCCCGTCGGCCTCGAGGCGCACGTCGGCGACGCGGGCATGCGCGACTACGGCGACTTGAGCGACGCCAGGCTCGACGCGTTCAAGGCGGTGAACTCGGTCAACCTCGTCGCGCACGCCGAAGACTGGTCCGTGCAGCAGCTCATCGACCTGCACCTCGATGGGTTCGAGATGTTCAATCTCCACCGCAACGCGTTGAAGAACGGCGGCGTCGCGGCAGACCTGGTCCTCAACTACGTCGACAAGGGGATGCTCGACGGGTTTCCGCACCCCGACTTGTTCCTCGCGGCGTTCAACCTCGACGACGACGTGTACATGACGACGTGGGGCACGGTGCTCGCGCGGGGAACCAAGCGCGTCACGACGATGGGGAGCGACTGTCACCAGAACACGCTGCCCGCGAAGCTGCAGGACGGGGAGCGCATCGACAGCTACCGCCGCATGATGGGCGCGTTCAGCAATCACCTGCTCGTGCGGCCGAAGACCGATGGCACGTGGGACGACGCCGACTTGAAAGAAGCGCTGCGGAGCGGGCGCAACTTCGGCGTCTTCGAGTTCATGGGCTATGCGGACGGCTTCGACTTCTTCGCGCGCGAGGGGACGGGCAGCGCGGTG
Organism: Archangium sp.; assembly: GCA_016792935.1. Classification (GTDB taxonomy): domain Bacteria; phylum Myxococcota; class Myxococcia; order Myxococcales; family Myxococcaceae; genus Archangium_A. Next base: position 4,866 of record JAEUJS010000686.1, read on the forward strand.
AAGGAGCTCGGAGAGACGGCGCGCCTCGCAAACGGTGGAGTCACGCTCGTGGCGAACACGCCAAAGGTCAAAGACCTCGACCCCGCGGGTGAGCAGCCCGTGGTGGCGATGATTCTCTTCAAGGCGCGCGAGGGCGGGTGGGACGAGGTGGCGCGCGTGTCGGAAGGCACGCTCGAGCAGACCGTCACGTCAGCGGGCGCGTATCGCATCGAAGTGCGCATCGCTCCGAAGCACCTGCGGCCGTGGGGCAACCAGCGCAAGGCGTGGTTCGGCGCGGAGCGGCCGTGGGTGATGTCGAGCGCGCTCTATGTCGAATGAGTCGAGTGAGTCGAGAACGCTCGCCGCGTTGATCGAAGACGAGGCCCATTTGTCGTGCATTGACCTGCACGTCGAGCTCTCGAACGAGCGCACCTTCGAGGGCTGCGCCGCGTGAACGACGGCGTGTTTCGCGGGATCATGACGTGGCGCTGAAGCTGACGCTCGATGTCGTCTCGCGCGGCGTGCTGGCGTGGAATCAGTCGAACGTCGTCGTTCCGGCTGGGTTCAAGGCGACCGTCGCCGCCTACGACGTCGGAGCGGTCATCGAGGCGGAGTGCGCCTGGCTTTCGGGTGGGCTCACCGTTCGAGCGCTCGGCGCGGTGCGGCAGCCGACCGGAGACCTCGACGCGCAGCTGCGTTCGGCGATCGAGCGCGAGAACTGGCGCGGCGTGCTGACGCAGCTCGACGGCGCTGAGACGACACCTCACCGCGAGGCCTATCGCGCGCTCGAGCAACGCCGGCTCGGCGACTTCGAGGGCTTCACGAAGACGTACTGCGCTCTGGTCTCGATGGAAGGCGTCGAGCTCGTCGACCCAGTGCTCGGGCTGTGGTCGTTACGGCGCGAATTTCCCGATGAGCAGTGGGCCGCGGTCGATCGCCGCGTGCGCGCGCAGACGTGGAAGTTGCTGTGGCAGGCCACGCTTCGCTCGCGGTCCGACGGGTTTCGCAGCCACCCGTTCGCGGATTCGCTGTGGACTCCGTTCGACGCGCTGCTGGAAGCAGTCGAGCCGCAGGCGCGCCCAGAACGTGTGATGGCGGGTGGACCGCGCATCGACTACGGCTTCGATGGTTTCGAGGTCGTCGTTGCGGGGGCGATGTTCCTGCGAAGGCTCGCAGACGATGCGGAATGGCGCGAGGTCGAGCCGGCGTGTCGCGCGCTCGCGGCCTCTTCTCCCAAGTCGCGCGATGGGCTGACCGAGTTCCGCCGTCGCGCAGGCAACGAGGTGTCGCTCGCCAACGTCGTCTTGAACCTCGTCGCGGCGGTGAGCAACAGGCGGGGGACCGCGGCGAGTGAACGCGCCATCGCGTTGTTGGGCGGGCTCCTTGCGAGCGGTGCCCCTTCAGCTGCCGCCGACTACCTCAGGCAGCTCGACGCGCTGGCGTTGTGCCGTGAGGCGGCGGGGCTCGTGCCGAAGACGCACCACAAGCTGCGCACCAGCATCACGGCCGTGCACTACCGCGGCTCGCTCGACCTCAAACGTGACGAGCTCGACGCGGTGCTGGGTGAGGCGGGCGGGCGGTGGTTCGCGCTCCGGCGTCACGAGACGAAGTGGTTGGTCGTCGAGGGCTCGCGCGAGGACGTGCTCGCCACGATGCCCGATGCGTTGTTCGAGGAAGCGGTGGTGAAGCTCCACAACACCTGAGGACTACTCGAGGGGGAGCGCCGCCGACAGCCGCAGCGACGCGCGCGCAGTGGCCAGCTCGGTGCGGGCCTGAATCTGACCCAGCTCCGAGGTGAACAAGTCGCGCTCGGCCTGAATGACTTCGATCTGCGTCGCCGAACCCACCGCGTACCGGTCACGCGACACCTGCGCCGCTCTGCCAGCCGCCGCGACCTGCGCCTTCGCCGCTTCGATCTTGATGAGCGCCGCGGTGAACCGCTGGAAGTCGGAATTGACCTGATCTCTCGACTGCAGCCGCGTCTTCTCGGCCGCGAGCTTCGCCTGATTGGCGAGCGCTCCAGTGCTGTTGATGTTGGCCACCGTCGGCACGTCGATGCGCCACGTCGCGTTGAGACCGAACGAATACGTCGCGTTCTGCCCGGTGAACCCGGTCGCGTTCGAGATGTTCTCGCTGAAGTTCGCGCTCACGGTCGGCACCAGCGTCAACGCCGCTCCGGTCGACGCCAGCTCTCCGGCCTTCGCTTCTTTGTCGGACGCCTGCACCAGCGGGAGCTGATCGATGCGCTTCTCGAGCTCGTCGAGCGCACCCTCGGGCGCCATGTTGTCGGCCCATTCCGGAATGCTGTCGGGCGGCTCGACGCTGGTCAGCGTGCGCAAGGCACGACGCGACGTCGCAATCAGCGAGACGGAATCAGCCACCAGCTGGCGGTTGCGCTGCACCTCGGCGCGAGCGCGCGCGAGATCGAGCTCGGTGGTCGAACCGACCTGGGTGCGAATCTCCATCAGCTTGGCCTGCGCCTCGGCCGCCGCGAGCGACTTCTCTGCCGACTGCTTGAGCGCGAGCGCCGCCGCGTAGCCGTAATACGCGCCGACGACCTGCCGCGTGATGACGTCCTTCATGTACGCCTCGCGCAGCTCGGCCGATTCCTTGTTGATGCCCGCGCCCGCGACGCGAATCCACCGCGCGACGTCGATGACCGGCACGTCGATGCGGAACACGGCGCTGAGCTGGTCCTGCAGCAGAATCGCGCGGCTCGCGTATTCGGGCGTCGCCGTGCCGACGTGCGGGTTGAAGGTCACCACTCCGGTGGACGTGTCGCGCACCAGCGCGGGCGTGATGACGTACTGCCCGTTGTCGTCGCGCTGGAGAATCGGCTTCCCGTCGGCGTCGGTCCTGGGAACGTTCAGCTCGGCGCCGAACTGGTTGTGCGTCCACCCGCCCTGCACGGTGAGCGCGGGGAGCAGGCTGCCCCACGCCGCCGTGAAGTCCCACGCTGCCTTGTTGCGCTGCTCGATCGAGATGCGGCGATCGATGTTCTCTTTGTGCGCGGCGTCGATGAACGACTTGAGGTCGCCGTCCGCGAAGGCACTGAGGGAAACGAGCGCCGTCATCACTGCTGCTGCGGTCTTCACTTGCTTGCCTCCGCGGCGAGCGAGTCGCCGGCATTTGCGTTCTTCTCTTCGTGGTCGTCGGCTGATGCGACCGTCAGCGCCGTGTCGCGCTTCTTGAACAGCATCGCGATGTCGTCGAAGAACGAATACGCGACGGGCACGGCGACCAGCGTGAGCAGCAGCGAGAGCGACTGACCGCCGACGACCACGCCCGCGGTCGCGCGGTTGAAGCCCGAGCCGATGCCCTTCGCGGTGACGAGCGGAATCATGCCGGCCACGAACGCCGCGGTGGTCATGAGAATCGGACGCAGACGGTCCTTGTTCGCGGTGAGGATGGCGGAGAGTCGAGCCGCCTTGCGCACGGCCTTCTCGACCGTCTCGAAGCGACGGAAGTTCGGCCGGGTCAACGCCTTCACCAGACGCTCACGACCGATGAGCGCGTCGAGATGCTTGTGCAGCACCTCGCGCATCTCGGACTCGGACTCTTCCTTGCGAGCGAGCGCGAGCGCCTTCTCGACCGGCTCGTCGAGGTGTTCACGCAACTGGTTGCTGTGGTCGATCTGCAGAATGGCGTTCTTCTTCACGACGCCGAAGAGCACGAAGATGCCGAGGAAGCTGTACAGGTCGAGCGCCTGGTCGAACAAAATCACCGAGGCGATGGCGTACGGCAGCGTCAGCGGCAGCGAGATGAGAATGGTGACCGGGTGCAGCCACGACTCGAACTGCGCCGCGAGAATCAGGTACATGAACACGAAGCTCGCGAGCAGGCCGAAGATGAAGCTCAAGCCCGTTTCCCGCATCAGCTTGGTCTGCCCCTGCGGCTTCACCGCGAAGCCCTTGCCCATGCGCGGAACTTCCTCGTCCATGATCTTCTTGATGCCGTCGGCCACTCCACCTTCGGAAGCGCCGGGGCCCGCGTTGGCGAGGAACGTCACCTGACGCTCGCGCTGGTAACGCAGAATCGCCGAAGGGCTGGTGCCGCTCTTCACGGTGACCACGTCGGCGAGGGTGACGAGCCCCAACTTGCGTGACGGCACGGTGATGAGGCGGAGCGCGTCTTCGTTGCTGCGGTATTCGGGCGTCGCGCGCAGGCGCACTTCGTACTGCTCGCCACCTTCCGCGTAGGTCGAGACCTTCTGACCGGCGACCAGGTACTGGAGCGCCTGCGCCACGTCGATGATCTGCACGCCGAGGTCAGCCGCGCGCTGACGGTCGACGTACACGCCGAGCTCCGGCTTGCCGAGCACGAGGGTGGAATCGACGTCGACCGCCCCGGGCACTTCCTTCTTGATGCGCTCGATGATGCGCGGCGTGGCGTCGGACAAGATGCGCAGGTCGGGGCCGGCGAGGACGTACTGCACGCGCGCGGTGGCCTGACCACCACCGAACTCGTTCACGTCGGCGATGGTGATCTTCAACTCGGGCGGGAGCGTGGGGAGAATCTTCTCGCGCACCAGGTTCTTGAAGTCGTTCTGGCTGATGGCGCGCGCGTCGGGCGGCACCATCTTCACGAAGATGCGGGCGAGGTTCGGCGTGCGCGCCGCGTCGTCGCCGATGGTGACCAGCGTGGCGGTGACTTCCGGCATCGAGCGAATGATGCGAGCGACGCGCTCTCCGACCAGCTCCGTGGCGGGCACCGAGCGGCCCTCGGGCAGACGCACCACGACCTCGAACTGCGCGCGGTCGTCGATGGGGAGGAAGCCCTTGCGCGCCTTCTGCGCGAGCGGACCCATCGCGACCAGCGAGAGGATCGACGCGATGACGACGAGCCACCGGCGCGCCATGAGGAAGTTGAGCAGCCCCACGTACGCGCGCTCGATCGGCCGGTAGAAGACGTCCACCACCTTCTTCAGGTACGGGTCCACCCGCGGGCCGACCCACAAGAGGAAGGCCATCGGCGGCGCGAAGAGCCACATGAAGAGCCCCGGCGACCACTTCGGGTCCAGCCAGCGCGACGCGAGCGACGGAGTCAGCGTGAAGCTCACGAACAACGACACCGCGATGGAGAAGCTCATCGTGATGCCGAAGGACCCCAGGAAGCGACCGGGAATGCCGGCGACGAACGCGATGGGGAGGAAGACCGCGATGAGCGAGAGCGTGGTGGCGAGAACGGCGAGACCGATTTCCTTCGTGCCGTCGATGGCCGCCTGCCGCGGAGGAATGTGCTTTTCCTCGACCTGCTTGAAGATGTTCTCGAGCACCACGATGGCGTCGTCGATGACGATGCCGACCGCGAGCGCGAGGGCGAGCAGGGTGATGGTGTTGAGCGTGTAGCCCTGCAACTTCATCAGCGCGAAGGTGCCGATGATGGACGTGGGAATCGCGAGCGCCGCGATGATGGTCGAGCGCACGTTGCCGAGGAACAGGAGCACGATGATGGCGGCGAAGAGCGCTCCGAGGATGAGGTGCTCGGTGACCGCTTCGGTGCCGGTGCGAACCACGGCCGAGCCATCGCGCTGCACTTCCAGCGTGTAGCCGTTGGGGAGCTCCTTCTGCACGTCGAGCATGCGCGCCTTGATGGCGTCGGCGACCGCGACGGTGTTGGTGCCCGACTGCTTGCTGATGCTCAGCAGCACGGTGCGCTCGCCGTTCCAGCGCGCGGACGAGTCGACGTCTTGCACGCCGTCTTTCACGTCGGCGATTTCATCGAGGCGAATCGAGCGGCCCGCCTGGTCACGCACGATGATGGCGCGCAGCTCGTCGACCGATTCGACCCGACCATTCACGCGCAGGGTCAGGTAGTCGCGGCTGGTGTCGACGCGGCCACCGGGCAGCGTGATGTTCTGCGCGTTGATGGCTCCGGCGACTTCCAGCGGAGAGAGGCCCAGCGCCTTCAACTTCACCGGGTCGACCTGCACGTCGATCTGACGCTTGCGGCCACCAATCAGCACGACCTTGCCGACGCCACCGACCGTCTCGAGGCGGCGACGCACCACACGGTCAGCGAGGTCGGTGACCTCACGCACCGTCTTTCCCGGTGCGCGGAGCGCCACGTACATCACAGGCAGCGCGTCGGGCTCGAACTTCACGACCACCGGCGGGTCGATGCCACGGGGCAGCTCTGCAATCACGGCGCTGACTTTTTGCTGAACCTCCTGAGATGCGACGTCGACGTTCTTCTCGAGCGCGAACTGAATGACGACCTGGCTGACACCTTCGGCCGACGTCGAGCGGAGCTCGTCGATGCCCGAGATGGTGTTCACCGCGCCTTCGATCTTGTCGGAGATCTCGCGCTCGATGTCTTCGGGCGACGCGCCCGGCTGCACGGTGGTGATGGCGACGACCGGGAAGTCGATCTTGGGGAACTGATCGACGCCCAGCTGTTTGTAGAAGACGCCGCCGACGACGAGGATGACGAGTGAGAGCACCGTCGCGAAGACGGGGCGTTTCACACAGAGCTCAGCGAGCCATTGCATGGTGGGACTCCGAGTTTCCTGAAACTGGTTACTGAATCGAGCTGCCGTCCTGCAGCCCGGGAGGCGGAGTGACGATCACCTTGTCACCCGCAGGGAGCGGCTCGAGCACCGCGACGCGTCCGTCCTTCTCGACGCCGGTCTGCACCACCACTTCGAAGGCCTGACCATTGCGCGCGAGGAAGAGGCGCTTCACGGTGCCGTCGGCGCGAATGGCCTGCACGGGAACGGTGGGCTGGTCTTCTTCACCGACCGACAACTTCGCGGTGGCGAACATGCCGGGCTTGAGCGCGCCGTCGTCGTTCTTGGCGGTGGCCTCGACGAGCAGGTCGCGCGTGTTGGTGCGCAGCGTGGGCGAGACGAAGCGCACGGTGGCGGGGAAGGTGCGGTTGGGCCACGAGCTCACCGAGAGCTGCAGTTCCTGGCCTTCCTTCACCAGCGCGACGGCCGGCTCCGGCACCGAGAGCGTGATGCGCACCGGGTTGATGGCGAAGATGGAAGCGACGCGGGTGGGCGGCTGCACGTATTCGCCGACGTTCACGAAGCGCTCTCCGATGATGCCGTCGAACGGCGCGCGGATGACGGTGTCGCTGGCGGTCTTGTTGGCGAGGTCGGCGTTCGCCTGCGCGGCGTTGGCCGTGTACAGCTGCGCGGTGCACTGCGTCTTCAAACGCTCGTACTCGCTCTTGGCGATCGCGCCCTGACCGAAGAGCGTGTCGGCGCGCTCACAATCTTGCTTGGCGAGGGCGACCTGCGTCTGCGCCGCCTGGCTCTGCGCGTTGGCGGCGGCGGCCTGGAAGCCAGCGGCGCGCGAGTCGACGACCGCGATGATCTGGCCGATCTTCACCGGCATGCCGCGCTCGACGTACGTGTTGGTCACGCGGCCCGAGACGTTGGCGGCCATGTCGCTCTGGCGTTCAGCGGCGACCGAGCCGGTGAGCGTGAGGTACTTGGGCATCTTCTGGATGTCGACGACGCCGGTCTCGACCTTCACCGGCGCGAGCGCGATGAGCTCGGGCTTGGTGGTCCCGGCCTCGGCCATGGTCTCGGGTTTCTTGCAGGCAGCGAAGGTGAGCAACGCCGCGGAGAGGAGAATCGTGATGCGGGACATGCGGTGGACCTCGTGGGTGGGAGGCTCGACCTGGGGCGAGCCGGTAGAACCAGTCATGCAACCTCTTTGGAACGTGATGCGCGCTTGCCGGTGACCAGCGCGCGCATGAAGAGCTCGACGAGATCAGCCAGGTACTCGCGGTTGCTGCGCGCGGAGTAGTTGATCTTTCCGATGTGCGCGGTGAACGCGCGGGTCTGAATGCTCCCGAGCATGGCGGTGGCGACGCTGTCGTGCGAGGGCACGTCGACCAGACCGGCGTCTTGCGCGGCCTCGAGCCATTTGCTGATGGCATTGAGAAGGCGGAGCGGGTTCTTCAGCTTTCCGTCGAAGACCTTGTCGTGGGGAATGCCCGACTCACGCAGCACCGAGATGCAGGGGACCACTTCCTGGAAGAAGTCCCACGTCTCGGTGAAACGCTCGGTGAGCTGCTCGCGAATGGGGCGCTGATCAGGTCCCTTCGACCAGTGCTCGATGAAGGCGGGGTTCTCGGGAGGGCGCAGCGCACGAAGGAGCAGTTCCTGGCGCGAGCCGAAGCGCTTGAGGAGGGCCGGGCCGGTGACTCCCAGCTCCGCCGCGATGGTGTCGAGTGAGACCTGCGCACCCAGCTCGAGGGCACACTTCCGGGTCACGGAAATGATCTGCTCGTCGCTGATCAATCGGGGGCGGGCCATGTCACGCGCTCCCTCGCCGCACGAGGTCGGGGACCTCGTGACTTCGGCTTCGCCTCAGCTGGGCTCGGTCGCTGATCATGCGGATTGGTTAGTAAGTCCTTACTAACTTCCGCGCAACGTGGAGATCGTGTTTCAGCAACAGTTCCGATGTCGCAGACCTGTAGCGGGCGAGCGAAATCAACGCTCTGCGCGCTCAGACCGTCACATGAAGAATTGTTGTGGCTCGGTTCAGCGCTTCGGCGGCGGTGCCGGAGCAGTGCTCGGAGCAGGTCCCGGAGCCGGCGCGGGGCGAAGTGGAGCGACCAGGGCCGTCAGGTCTGGCTTTGCCTTGCCACTGAACGAGGCGAGCTCTCCTTCTCGCAGGTTCCTGAGCTTCATCGCGCGGTCGGCGGCGAGCGGGTGGTGCGGCTGGTCTCCGAGCAGCGTGACGAAGCCCTCGTACTCCGCGGCGTCGTAGCCGGCGAAGGTGACGAGATGGGCCGCGGTGGCGTCGGCGTTGAACTCGGCGTCGCGCTCGTAGCCCAGGTTCAGCTGCATCATCAGCATCGCGTCGAAGAGCCACTTGAGGAAGCTGTCCTGCTGCGCGGACCAGTCGAGGTTGAGGGCCTGGTCGAAGATGGGGCCGAACTGCGCGGCGACGCGATCAGTCGGTGCGGAGGCATCGAGCATCACCTTCGCCTGCACCGCGACCGAGCAGCGCATGTGAAAGATCTTGTTCCAGCTCGCGAGCCCGTCGCGCTGCGTGACGTGAGCGATTTCGTGGGCGAGCACTCCCGCGAGCTGGGCTTCGTTGGTCATGCGCCCGAGCAGGCCGGTGGTGACGAACACATAGCCACCGGGGTGGTGCATCGAGGTTGGCGTGTCGCTCTGCACGACGCCGAAGGTCCACCCGATGTTCGGCCGGCTCGACTTCGCGGCGAGCACCTTGCCGACCGTGGCGACGCGTGCCGCGAGCGGACGCAGCGGGCCATCGAGATCGATGGGCTTCATCGTAGCGAGCGTGGCGGTCGAGTACCGCGTGCCGACGTACTGCTCTTCGACCCAGCCAATCTCGCGCTTCAGAATCGGGTCGCACTTCTGGCTCGCGGCGTCTTTCGCCTTCTGCATCGTGGCCTGCATCTGCATGGCCTGCACCATGGCGGCGGCTTCGTTGCCCGCGGCCTGGATGTTGGAGCTGCTCGGAGACCGGAGTGCCGAGGCGAACGGAGAGCACGCTGACGACGAGAGCACGGCGAGCACGACGAGCGACGACGTCTTCACGGAGGCTCCAGGATGAAGAAGAACGGCGCGCATTCCACCTCGGAATGCGCGCCGCGCGAACCACGCAGAAACGGTTACTTCGCGGCGCCCAGGGGCGCGAACACCTTCGCCGTGTCCGGCTTCGCAGTGCCGGTGGCGAAGGGCGCGAGCTCGCCTT
>JAEUJS010000702.1 GCA_016792935.1 Archangium sp.
CAGTCGCGGGCCAGGCGTCGTAGTCGGAGACGGCTTCGATCTTCTCTCCGCGCACGTGGACGGTGGCGGGCTTGATGCCGTCGGGCGTGACGACGCGTCTGCTGCGGAACACGGTCATGAGGCCGCGCAGCTTCTCTCAGCGCGCACTGGTCCGCACTACGGAACAGGAGCGCGGATCCCCTCTCCCGCCGCTGCGGGAGAGGGTCAGGGTGAGGGGAAGTCATTCATTTCAGAGTGCGCAGAAGCTCGGCGAGCACGTCGAAGCCTGCTGCGACGCCGCTCTCGGCTGGTGACGCGAGCACGCCATCGCGAACTTCCTTCGACTCGTAGAGGAGCGTCATCGTGAGCGCCGTTCCGAAGCTGCGCTCTGCGAACGCCGTCGTGACGATCGCGTCGCCCGGGTACCAGGCATCGTCGTAGCGCTCGGTGGCGACGATGCGCTCGTTGGGGACGATCTCCCGATACACGCCGCCTGCTCCCATCGCGGTTGCGCGCTTCGCGTTGCGCCACACCCAGCGGTACGTGCCGTCGACGCGCAGATCGATTTCACACACGTCGAGCTTCCACCCATCGAACACACCGAGCCACTGCCGAAGCAGCTCAGGCTTCGTGAACGCCTCGAACACCAACGCGCGCGGAGCCGCGAAGTCGCGAGTCCTCACGATCTCTCGCGCTCCCTGCGCGCGCATGTGCAGCTTTGGATCGAGGATCATCGGCGCGGTCTCCGTTTCATGTCGCCGAGCAGCTCGTCGAGGCGTTCGAAGCTCTTCTCCCAGAAGCGTCGGTAGTCCTCGAGGAAGGCCGTCGCCTCGCCGAGCGGCTTCGCGACGATGCGGCAGGAGCGGCGGTGCCCCTCCGTTCCGCGCGTGACGAGCCCAGCCTGCTCGAGCACCTTGATGTGCTTCGAGATCGCCGGCTGGCTCATCGCGAACGGCTGGGCGAGCTCGGTGACCGAGGCGTCCCCGCTGGCGGCTCAGGCAAAGACGGTCCGCTCGAGTCCGCAACGTTCACCGTCGGCGGCCAGGTGTTCATGGGCTTCAACACGCCGGGCGACTACTTCTCGTTCTCTGAAGGCTTCTCGCTCTACGTCGATTGCGAAGACCAGGCAGAAGTCGATCGCTACTGGGACAAGCTCGTCGCCGCGGGCTCGACGCCAACGCAATGCGGGTGGATCAAGGACCCGTTCGGGCTCTCGTGGCAGATCGTGCCGAAACGCTTCACGCAGCTCATCGGCGATCCCAACCCGCGCAAGGTGAAGGCCGTCATCGACGCGATGATGAAGATGAAGAAGCTCGACGTCGCGACGCTCGAAGCCGCCGCCGCTTCAGTGCGCTGAGTCCGCGTCGATCGACCGCTTCATCCACGGGAGCGGATCGATGCCGTGTGCGCGGAGCGGCTCCAGCACGACCTTGTGGAGCGAGCGACGCGCGACCGAGAGATAGGTCGTCTCGTCCATCCACCCGAGGCGATCTTCGGCTGTCTCGTTGGCCACCGTCGGGAAGAACGCCCAGCGCTCGATGACGGCATCCATCGTGAGCGCGGCCTGCTTCGCGAGGTGCAGGCGATCCGCTTCGGTGAGCTGCTCGTCGACCCAGTCGAGAAAGATCCACCCGAACGCACCGTGCGCTGCTTCGTCTTTCACGATGCGCGCGAGGATGGCTTTGATCAACGGCTGCCGCGCCGCGTGCCACGAGCCACGCAAGATGGGGATGCTCAGCGCTTCGCCCACACAGAAGTTTCGCACCACGAGCTCCGCCGCGGCGAGCGTCGCCGAGAGTTCAGGCGAGGGCAGGACGATGATGCCTTTCGGGTCGTAGGCAATCGGAGCTCCACCACCGAGTAGCTGAGCGAGACGCGCGCACATTTCGACGTGCACCATCTCGTCGAGCGTGAAGCGGCTCGCCATGGCGACGAGATCGATCGGCGCGCGAGCGGCAATCAGTGCCTGCAGCGTCGCAGCGCATGCCGCTCCCGTGCGGTGCTCTTGAAAGGTCGCCTCGGTCCAGGTCGTGCGGGCCGCGAGAATCGCTTCGGGCTTCGCCTTCGAGAGATCGAGCGCACCCCACGGGAGCCGTTCGACTTCGGGCCGCAGCTTTCGGTATCGACGCTCGACGGCACCGCCCCACATCGACAGCTCGAACAACACCGAGTCCGTCTTCAGGGACCACCGTCCGTGCCGCCGTCGGTCGTGTTGGTTCCGGCATCGGGGCACTCAGCGAGTGTCCTCGCGGCGATCCCGTCAGGACACGTCACGAAATTCGAGACTCTCGGACCCGGGAGGTTGCCGCACGACAAGCTCCCGCTCGCCATCGTCAGCAACGCGATTCCTGCTCCAGCGACCAGCAACGGCTTCGGTCGGTGCTTCTTCGGCTGTTCGTCCATCGGACACCACGCTCCCCTGCGCTCGGCCCAGCGCGAGGTCGACCATAGCGCGAGAACGCGTTAGCAGTGCCGCCCATGACGACGAACATCGACATGAAGGGCGTGGCGAAGGGTGATCAACTGCATCATGGCCGCGGTCGTCTCGATCATCGTCGTCGCGATTCTGAAGAAGGTCGCTCCCGCGAAGGCGTGGAGCATCTACGTCGGCATCGCGGTCGTCGCGTTCCTCATCGAGCTCAACATGCCGTTCTGGGCGTTCGCTGACATGAAGACCGTTCTCACGCTCGAGGCGATGCACGTGCCTCCTTCGCTGGCGATCGTCTTCGTCGCCGCGACCTGAACGAGAAGCGGCAGTCCGATGTTTACCGACGTCTCCCGAATCCTCGATTGTCTCGCGGCCGGGTATCGCCTCGAGCTCGATGACGACGCGTATCTCCGCTCGCTCCTCGATGTCGCCACTCCGCTGTTCGACGCTGGCCTCGGCGTCATCGGCTACACCTACGACGCGAAAGATCTCGGCGAGCCGAAGATCGATCGCTTCATCTGGTCCGAGCGCTTCGACCCCAACTGGTTGCCGCCGTTCTACGAGTCGCTCGCGAAGTCGAAGACCGACGTCGCCGATCCGACACATCCCACCGGTTTCGCGGCGTGGGGCACGTTGACCTGCGGTCAGGCGAGCCAGCTCGAAGGCATGCGCGACATTCTTCCGCACTTCGCGCACATCGGGGGCTCGGTCGATTCCTTCGCGGTGAACGCCCTCGATGCCAGTGGGCGCGGGCTGTGGCTCGGCGCTCCATTGCCCACGACCGATCGCATTCCCTCGAGCACCATCGCGCTCTTCGGTCGCCTCGCTGCACATCTCACGTCCGCGGGGCGCATTCGTCGCGCGGCGAAACCGACTCGCGCTGCGGTGCTCTCTCCGCGCGGAAAATTGCTCGATGCCAGTGGCGGAGACGCCGTCGCCGAAGCGCGCGATCAACTGCGCGACGCGACGCTCGCGTTCGACGAAGCCCGCTCGAAGAAGATGCGCCGCAACCCGAACGGAGCGACGCAGCAGTGGCGTCCGCTCGTCGAGTCTCGTTGGTCGTTGCTCGATGAGTTCGACACCGATGGGAAGCGCTTCGTCGTCGCGCTCGAGAATGCTCCGCCGACGCGCGCGCGCCGCACCGACTTGAGTGAGCGCGAATTGCAGGTGCTCACGCAGGCGCACCTCGGCCATTCCAACAAGGAGATCGCCTACGAGCTCGGGCTCGCTGCTTCGACGGTGCGTGTGCTGCTCCACCGCGCGGCGCGAAAGCTCAAGGCGACCACGCGCGAGCAGGCCATCGCTCGCTTCGACGCGCTCGTGCGCGGCGCGAAATGACCCAACTCGCGTTTACGTAAACGCTCGCGCGCTCCGAGGGCGACGCGAGCCGACTAAGCCCTTCGTCGTGAGTTCGTTTCTCACGGCCACCCGAGCCGAGCTCGTCGGGCAAGGTCGTCGCTACGTCGTCGGCAGGTGCTTCGCGTTTTGGCAGGACGGCACGCGCGCGAACGGCACCTTCATGTGGGGCAAGCCGCTCGAAGAAGACATCGCGCAGCTCGAGCCCCTCTGGCAGCTCGGAGAAGATCGCCGCTACGCCGGCCGCGCGGTGTTCATCGACGCCCGCGGTGTCGAGTCGGTGGACGCGCTCGGCTTCAAGCGGCTGCTCGGCTACCTGCTCGATCGCAAACGTCGCGTCGATCACAGCGTCGGCTCGATGACCATGATTCACGGCGGAGGCCTCGTCGGCGTCATCACCGCCGGCCTGCTCTCGGTCGTGCGCCCGCCGTACACGTTTCGCGCGGTCAGCGCCGATGATGCTGAAGACGCGTTCGCCTCTGCCGGCGTCGCCGACTTGTTCGAACCCGTCGAGGCGTTGCGCCGCCAGCTCTGTCACGTGCCCGACGTCGTGCGCTCGGTGCAGGCCGCGCTCCAGCGAGAACCGAACGCCTCGGCCGCCGAGCTCGCCGCGCGCCTGGGACTCTCTCCGCGCACGTTGCAGCGCCGGCTCGATGAAGCAGACACGTCGCTGCGAGCCGAGCGCCGCAAGCTCGTCATGCACCGCGCGGAAGAACTGCTCGCCGCCACCACGCTCGATCTCGACGCCATCGCGGCACACGTCGGTCTCTCGTCGGCTTCACATCTGGTCTCGATGTTCCGCCGCGTCCATCACACGACACCCGGCGAGTGGCGCGAGCAGAACCGTCGCTGACTGACGGTGCGTGCTCGACCTCGTCCTCAGCTGCACCTTCGAGGTGGCGTAACAAATCCGGTCATTAGGGCCGGATTTGTTACGCGGTCGCGAGCGGTGACTCCGCGCGGCGTGACTCCGCGCCAGCGCGCGTCTCGCAACGCTACGCAGAAGGACGCGGCGGAAGGACACCCCACGCCAAGATGGCGGAGGCGCGCAGGTCTGCCACAGTCGCGAGTGCGCATCGGCCAAAGCGTTGCAGCTCCGCGCCACCGTCGCTTCGCTCGAGATCACCGCAGGTACCTTGGCGCGATGATCAAGAAACTCTGGATCTGCGGATTCATCGCGGCGTCTCTCGGCTGCGGAGGAGTCTCTCCTGAAGCCGACGCAGGAACGTCTTCGAGCGGCGGCGGGAGCGCGACGGGCGGCGGACGCACCGGAGGCGGCACACAAGCAGGCGGCGGAGCGCAGACCGGAGGCGGAGGAGTTGAAACGGGCGGCGGGGGCCCGACGGGTGGCGGCGGTGAGGTCGGCGGCGGCGGCGGGGGGGGCGCGAGCGGCGGGGGCTCGCCTTCCGAGTGTTCGCTCGGTGACTCGCGCATGTGTTGCGGCACGCGCGGCACGCAAGGCTGCACCGCCGCGGGAACGTGGAGCCCGTGCACCGTCACCGGCGTTCCCGAAGTGTGCAACGGCGCCGACGACGACTGCGACGGAGTGATCGACAACGACCTCACCTTCACCGCCGGCGAGCTCGCTGATGCCGGGATCTTCGAAGACGGTGGCTGCTCCGTGGGCGTGGGGGTGTGCGCGCGCACGGCGGGAGCAGTGTGCGCTGCATCGGGCCAGGTGACGTGCGGCGCGGTCGCGGGAACTCCGGGCACCGAGATCTGTGACGCCCTCGACAACGACTGCGACGGCGACGTCGACGAGCAGCTGAAGATCCTCTGCATCGACGACTCCGACGCCGATCAATACGCGACGCCCGATGCAGGAGCGCTTCCGATGTGTCCGGACCCGCAGCAGCCGACCGTGTGCCCGACGGGCTTCATCTCGCCGAGCGGTTCGCGCGGCCTCGACTGCGCTCCGACCGACGCGACGCTCTTTCGCATCAGCAACACGCGCACCGATGAAGACGGAGACGCGTACTGCAACGGCGCCTCACGGCCGTTCTGCACGGGCCTCACCGCTCCTGCGGGCCGGCGCTTCACGGGCGACTGCATGGGCACTGGCAACGACTGCAACGATCAGGACGCGGGCGTGTTCGTGCTCGCCGACTTCCGCACCGACGTCGACAACGACAACTACTGCGTCGGCGCTGTGCAGCAGGTCTGCTCCGGCATCACGCGCCCGATGGGCTTGAAGGCGGCGTCGTTGTGCGCGGCGACCAACGACTGCAACGACGGGAACAATCAGCAGTTCGTCGAG
>JAEUJS010000704.1 GCA_016792935.1 Archangium sp.
GCGAAGGACAGGTTGGTGAACGCGCGCTGCGTGGTGACCGCCGAGAGCCCGGGCGGAGGGGCGGGCGCCACGCACGTCGGGTTCGCAGGCCGCGCGTCGTACGCGAAGGGCCCGGCGTCGAGTTCCACGAGGCCGGCGTCTTCACCGCCGTCGACGAGCGTTGCGTTTCCAGGACAGCCGAGCAGCCACACCGCACAGCACGAGATGATCAGCAGGCGCATGGACCGCGTTCTGACACGGAACGGAACGGGCGTTGAGCGTCACCAGTGCAGACGCCCGGGCGCCCCGTTGAGGCCGAACGTGCCATGGCAGGAGTTGCAATCGCCGTTGGTCTGCGCGGTGAGCATCTCGCTCTTCACCACGCCGTTGAGCACCACGCGCGCACGGTAGGGAGAAGGCATGCCGGGCACGCCGCCGCGGAAGTTGCCGTTGCTGAACGTGCCGATGCTGAAGGTCTGACGAACGGCGCCGCTCATGTCGAGAATCTGCACCGCGAGCCCCGAGGGAATGTTGGTCACCACGCACAACGGCGTCTCGTGCAGCGTCGGGTACACCGTGCCCATGAAGCCGTCGCGCGGGCCGCGGTTGCGCGAGGTGTGGCAGCTGATGCACGCCTCTCCGGGGTTCATCGCGAGGCCGCCGTTGTTGCCGAGCGACCACGTGAGGTTGCTGGTGCAGATGGGCGTCACCACGCCCGCGTCGAACGGCGTCATGCCCGCATCGGGAGCGCAGTCGGCGCCCGCGTTGCTTCTCCACCCTTCGAGGAGCGCGACGTCAGCGCCCGCGCCGCCCACGCCTGGAGGCATCGCTGACGACACCGGCAGCTGCGCCATGCGGATGATCGATCGATCGAGCATCGTGCCGCCCGCGGGAGAAGGGGCCCTCAGCTGCGCGCGCGTCGCCAGCGTCGGCGCGCCGGGCTGCGGCGTCATCACGTTCGCGCCGTGGCAGCTGCCGCACTGCGCGTCGAGCATCGGCTTCACGTCACACCACGTCACGTTGGAAGGAACGCTTCCGCCGCCGCCACCAGTCATGCCACCGCTGCCGCCACCTGTTTCTCCTCCGTCGACATCGACAGCGCCGAGGCCATCGCCGCAGGCCGTCGCGAGAGAAACGAGGAGACCGAAGATTAAAACGCGCAGCGAATTCATGCGCGATGGACCCGCGCGTTCTGCGATCGGCCACGCGGCGCGCGGACTTCTCACGAAGAGAGAATTTGCGCGTGCGATTGAGGCACGGCTCCCCGCAACGGCTGCGGGTCATTCAGCTCCGGGCGCGAGGTCGTCGTACGAGCCGGGGTTCGGGAGCGTGAAGTTGGTCATCGAAATCGACACGCTCGTCGAGAGCCCGCGCACGAAGTGCCACCACCCGCACGGAATGAAGAGCGCGTCGCCCGGCCCGACGGTGACGGTCAGCTTCGGAATGCGCGCGAAGTACGGAAAGCGTTTGAGGTCCGGCTTCTCGACGTCGACGAAGGAATAGAAGCTCACGCAGTCGCGCACCAGCTCGGTCCACGCGGGGTCGATGAGCGTCACGCGTTTCTTCCCGCGCACCTGGCAGAAGAGGATGTTCGCGGTGTCGTGGTGGAGCGGAGTGACCGTGCCCCCCGGCCCGTACCAGAGGTACACGAAGCCATCGATGAGGCGCGGGTTCATCAGGCCGCCGAAGAAGCCGATGTCTTTCACCAGCGCGCGCAGCGGACCACCGAGGCCGTTGTTGTTGGCCACGAGGTAATGCGCGTTGCTCTTCTTCGTGCCCTCGACCCACTCGACGTAATCGCCGAAGCGCACCTGTCTGGAGATGGCGTGCACGTTCAGGTCGTAGAACGGCGTGTCATCGCGGCTCGAGGCGACCTGCACCGGCACGTCGGCGAACTCGCGCGAGAAGAAGGCGGGCGTCCATTTCTTCAGCGCCTTCCATTCCTTCATCATTCCGTTGATCAGCACCGGCCGCTGCGGCGCGTAGTGGTGCTCGAGGAACTCGCGCTGGGTGACGCGCCTTCGTCTCGGAATCGAGCGCGTGCGGGAGTCGAGCGCCGAGAACGAGCGACGCATGCGCTGCTGCCAATCGACGCGGTTGAGTCGAAACGCGAGCGTGGCGAGCACGTCGGCGTGCGGGCTCTTGTCGAGCGCGCGGAGCTCCTTCTCGACCTCGCGGCGGGTGACTCCGCGGAAGGGAAGGGCTTTCCAGATGTCAGTGGGAGCGAGACCGCGTCCCCACGCCTCGGCGAGCCAGGCGCGAACGGTGACGTCGATTCCCGAGAGCGACATTCGCGTGAGCAGCATTGCGCAGGAGGGGTCGCACCGGTGTAGTTTCAGTGAATGCCCCGCATCAACAAGCCACTCACCAGCGCGCGCCCGCTCACGAGCGCCCGCCCGCTGAAGAGCACGCCGCCCGCGAAGTCTGGTCCGCTGAAGAGCATCGCGCCGCACCCGCCGCCGCTGAAGAGCGCGTGGACGCCGAAGTCGGCCGGGCCGCTGAAGAGCATCGCGCCGCATCCGCCTCCACCGCGGAGCGTGCCGTTGACGAGTGCGAACCCGTTCGCGAAGACCGCGCCGCTCAAGAGCATCGCGCCGCACCCGCCGCCGCCGCGCACCGGGCCGTTGAAGAGCGCGAACCCGAACGCGAACAGCCCGCCCTTGAAGAGCATCGCGCCGCACCCGCCGCCGCCGCGCACGGGTCCGTTGAAGAGCGCCAACCCGAACGCGAAGAGCTCGCCGCTCAAGAGCATCGCGCCGCATCCGCCTCCGCCGCACGACCGGCCGTTGACGAGCGCGAACCCGAACTCGCGCCCTGATCGTCCGCTGACGAGCGCGAATCCCTTCGCGCGGGACTGAGTTGATCTCGAAGTCGGTGCTGCGCGCGCACGGGTTGGTTCTCGACGTGCGCGCCAGCGCTTCTCTGGCACCGAGCCGCAACCCGACGTGCATCGCGCGAACGCGAGACGGCGAGCGTGTGTTCATCAAGAGCGCGGTGACGGGAGACCCCGGCGTCGATGTCGAGCGCGCTGCGCTGAGCTCGCTGCTCGAGGTGCGAGCGCCAGTGCCCAGGGTGTTGATCAGCGAGCCCGGTCTGCTCGCCATCGAGTGGATTGAAGGGCGCACGTTGTTCGAGCTGCGCCGGCGCCCGGGCCGCGGCTTCCCGGTCGATCGCGCCATCGGTCGTGCGCTCGCGCGAGTGCAGCGTGCGGGGGCTCGTTCGTTGAGCCAACGCGTGCCCGGTGATTTCGCGTCGCGGGCGGTGTGGACGACTCCGGAAGCGTACGCGTCGGCGTCTCCGGCGGTGTTGGGGCTGATCAGACGCGTGCAGAGTGACGGCGCGGCCGTGAAGCGGCTCGCGTGGTTGCTCCAGAACGAGGCGCACGTCGATCGCGGCGCGGTGCATGGAGATTGCCGGCAGCCGAACGTGTTGGTGCGCGGGAAGTCGGTGACCTTCATCGACTGGGAAGCGTCTGGGCTCGGAGACCCGGCGCGCGACATCGGCATGTTGATGGCCGACGACTATCGCGCGTGGCTCGCGGCGGAGACGCGCACCGAGTGGCAGCCAGAGAAGGAACGCGAGCGGCACTTCGCGGGGCTGCTCGCGGGTTGGGAACGCGAGTGGGGTGGCGAGCACCGCGAACGCATCTGGTGGTGGCTGGCCGAGTCGCTGCTCCGTCACGAGTTCGCGCGCGCGCATCACCTGCACGTCGTGAAAGAGCACGTCGTCACCGCCGCGCTCGAGCTGTTGAGGGACAGTCGCGCATGACAGCGCACGAGCGAGCACTGGAGCGGTTGTTGCGAGGTCTGCCGAAGCGACACGCGAGCGAGTGGCTCTACGAGCACTACTTCATCGCCGCGAAGCAGCGCGTCGCGACCCAGCCCTCGGGCGACGCAGCCTTCGTGGCCGAGCTCGTCGCCGCGGGAGAAGGCGCGCATTTCTGGAAGCCAGACTTCATCGCCTCGCGCCGAATCGGCCCTGGTGGCTTCGCTGACGGTCCGATTCGCCTGTGGATCGCCGATCGCAAACGAGGTCAGCGCCCATCGAACGCGCGGCTCGGAGCGAAGGTGTCGGTGCTGATGCCGTGCGTGCGCGAGGCACCGCTGTCGGGCTTCGTCGGGCTCACCTCGCGAGGCGGCTCGCACCCCGACGACGAGCCACACCTGAAGCTCTACGTGAACGCGACGCCCGCGGGCTCGCTCGCGTTGTTCCGCGCGTTGACACACGAGCCGGCGTTGCGACGGCTGCGCTTCGACGCCAAGACGCTGAACGACCCACGGCTCTTCGGTCGGCGCGACACGTTGCTCCTCTATGCGCGCGTGCGAGACACACCGGCGCTCGTGAAGTGGTTGCGTGTCTTCATGCGCGAGCGAGCCGAGTTGTTCCGCGACGAAGTGCCTCCGCTCACGCAGAAGCTCGCGCGCGGCCTCGGTCTCGCGGAGTCACCGTTCAACACGCCAGAGAGTTTTGGCGCGCAGCGGTGTCGGCTCATCGCCGAGGGACTCGTGACGGCACGACGTGAGCGCCGCGCGTGGAGGGAGTGCATCGCCGAACGCTTCGAGCGCGAAGGCCATGACTGGAAACGGCCGTGGGTTGGTCTCGCTTCGCATCGGGTGCGGTGAGTGAATCACCGGCGCAAAATTCCCCGAGGTCGGGTGTGCTCCGTGCTCGTTGCGGGCTGGCCCTCGGCTTCGTGTGACAACCGGGCGAGGCGAGACGCGACCCAACTGCTAGCGCGCGGAGAGCGCCGCACGCACGTCAGCGAGGAGCGCATCGGTCTTCGTCGGGTCCGCGGTCGTCACCGGCGCGCGCCACGCCTCGCCTCGATGCAACACCGACTCGATGAGGGGCCGAGCCGCGTCAGCCCACGTCGGCAGCGCAGTGAGCAAGTCGAGGTGCACACTCGTCTCGGTGGTGTGCGTCGAGTGCCACCAACCACGCGGGAGATAGAGCACGGAGCCCGGCTTCAGCTCGACGCTCACGCGCTTCTTCGCGCTCGGAGCCTTCATCGGCCCGCGCACCAACTCGCGCAGCTCGTCCGGGAGTGGATCTCCCTCGAGGTAATTCACCGGCGGAAACGCGACGTGCTCGTTGCGCGCGAACGTCCACGTCTTGCGTCCGCGCACCTGCACCACGAACGACTCGGTGCAGTCGAAGTGCATCCGCGCGCCGCGACCGGGAGCAGAGAAGAACGCGCTCGGACGAATCACGCCGGGCTGCTGGCCGAGCTCGCGCTCGAGCGAGCGAATCCACTTCCACAACGAGCGCGACCGAAATTCTGGCTCGTTGAAGTACAGCGTCGCGCCGGTCTCGAGCAGTGACGGCGCGACGCTCGGCTCGACCGCGATGTTTCCGAAGCGCTGCTTTCCTCCGAGGTGCTGACCTTGCGCGAGCAGCGCGCGACACGGAACTCCGCACATCGTCTCGGCGCTCTTCAGCTCGGGGACGTCGACGAGTCCGATCAGGCGTGAGGGTGCGCCGTGCATCACGAACGGCTCGTTCGGCCATGCGGTGTCGAGGAAGCGGTCTGCGTTCTTCGCGCCTCCGAGGAGTGACGCGAGTGAAGGGATTCTCGCGCTCGACTTGCGCTTCTTCACTCCGTGCTCCGCAGCGCCTTCGCGACTCGCGTCAGGTACGCCATCGACTTCGCCTCGAGCGGGCCCTGCGTCAGCGCGTCGGAGAGTTGGCGGATTTCCGTCGCCGACGAGAACGACGCCAGCACGCCATCGACGCCCTCGTGCGACAGCGCGTACCGGTAGAAATCAGTCGGGTGCGGCCGCCAGCTCTTCGCGTCGAGCCCGGCCGCATCGAGCGTCTGTGCGTCAGCGAAGCCGTCGAGTGACTTGAAGTTGTAGACGCGCGTTCGCCGCCGCTGCCTCGAACGAACGAACGGCAACACGTCCTTCGCCGCTCCGGGATGGCCGGGATTCATGCGGATGAACGCGAGGTCGCTCAGCTCCTCTTCCACGACACGCCGTGCGACGCGACGCTCGTGCAGCGACGCTCCGATGGCGCGACAGCCGAGGAATGCGTGCGCGCGGTGCTGCTGAAACACCGGCAGCCGCGCCTCGAAGTCCACCGCGTACACGCCGCCCATCGTCACCACGTCGAGCCGCTCGAGCCCAGCAATCGCCTCGAGTGTCTCCTCGAAGGGCATGGTGCAGAAATCGGGCTGCGTGACGTACGCCGCCGCGCACACCACGAAGTCATCGCGCGAGACGCGCTTCACCAACTGCGCGAGCCCCTGACGCAACGGCTCGTACAGCGGCCAATGCATGTCGGCGGTCACGAAGAAGAAGTTGATGCCCGCGTCGAATGCCTCGAGCACCACCTTCGGTGAAGGCACCACGCCCAGACACACGGGAGAGACGAGCAGCCCACTCCCGAGCGAATGACGGTCCGTCAGCCGGGGGAGCGAGCGCACCGCGACCTTCTAGCGCTTCTTGCCCTTCTTCTTCTTTCCGGACGGCACTTCGTCGGCGTCGAGGCCGTCGTCATCAAGCTTCATCGACGGGTTCGCCTTGAGCCACTCGGCGACGTAGTCGAGCTCCGACTTGCCGACGATGTTGGTGTCGGTCTTCCCGGGCGCGCCCTTCTTGCCCGGCTGCCCCTTGCGGCCCGGGCGTCCATTCTTTCCCTTCGCGTACTCGCGCGTGTAGCTGCAGCGCTGCTCGGTGCCGGCGTAGCCCGCGTTGCCCGCACCGCCGGGGTCTCCGCCGGAGCCGCCTTCGCTCTCGAGCTCGAGCTGATCGAGCACGGCCTGGCTGGGTGCGTCGACGGTCACCGTCGGCCCATCGCCTCCGTTGCCGCCATTCCCGCCGTCGCCGCCGTCACCACCATCACCCGGAATCTCGCAATCCTTGTAGGGGCTCCAACCGCGACCGCCTGTGCCGCCGTAGCCACCGTTGCCTCCGCGGGTCCCGACGCCCGAGACGATGGCGCGCTTGCCGTCGGTGAGGTCCCACCTGTCGCCGCCGGCCGTGACGAGGAGATACGACTCTCCGCGCGCGTCTTGCACGAACGCCGCTTCGGCCCGAACGTCTCCGCCATCGTCGCCATCGGTGCCGTGCTGGCCGTGTCCGCCGTTCTGACCGCGTGGGCTGCTCGAGCGGCCGTCGTCTCCGAGTCGCCCGCTGTCTCCGTCGCGTCCGTACGAGCCGCGCGCGCCGAGCACCACCGACGCGCGGTGCGTGAGGTCTTGCTTGATGGTGACGCTCGCTTTGACCGCGGTCTCCTTGAGCGCGACGGTGATGGTGAGCGGCGTGCCGAGGTACTTCATGTCCTTGCGGAGCGGGTTCGACCAGTTGCCGGTCTGGTCGACGAAGCCCGCGGGCGTCGAGCTGAACTCGAGCCAGCCGTCTGTGGACAGGTAGTCGATGACCTCGTCCTTCGCGTTGAGGAAGCGCACCTTGATGGTGCCTCCAGCTTCGAGCGAATAGCCCTCGGGCGCGCCGGAGAGCTCGAGCGTCCTGGTGTCGGTGCGCTTGTAGCCCCTGCGTTCCTCGTCGTACCGGGCGCGCTCGAGGGCGGCCTTCTTCTCGTCGGCGAGGCGTTGGCCCTCGTAGCTGTTGGGCGCAGGCGCGTCGGGATCGATGCCGGCTTTGACGGCCGACGCACGCGCGTGCGCCATGTCGAACTTGTGCACGTCCGGGTTCACGCGACGGTCGGCGCTCGACAACACGCCGACGCCGATGCCGAAGAGCACCGCTCCCGCCGTGGTGATGAGGTACGGAATGAGGTTCGGCGAGTCCGGCATCGGGTTGGGAAACAGCGGCGCGACCGGAGGGTTCTCGATGTTCGACATCGCGACCTGAAAGCCGCCGAAGCCCGCCGCACCGAGTCCGAGCGCCGCGAGAATCACGAGCAGGAACTGTGTGTTCTGCGCGCCGAGGCGCGGGTTGCGAATCGCGTCGTACGACTCTTTGTCGCCGACGAGCTGGTAGTACTCCTGCTCGTCGAGTTCCTCGTTGTCGCCGCGGAAGAAGCGCTCGCCCTCGATGCGCGGTTGATCAGCGGTCGGCGTGAGGTCTCGGGAACGAATCGTCGCGCAGCCGGGAGCGAGCGAGACGATCAACAACGCAACGATGATTCGAGTCATGTGGAGATCAGGGCTTCAACGCGCCCAATGTCGCAGTTGTAGTGTGTGCGCATGCCCCACTACAGCTCCGTGACCATCGAGAAGGACGCTTCGAACCCCCGCATCGCGCGCCTGCTGCTCAACCGGCCCGAGCGTTTCAACGCCATCAACGAGGCGATGCCGCGAGAAATCCGCACCGCGGTGGAGTGGGCCAACGCCGAGCCCGAGGTGCACGTCATCGTCGTCGAGGGTGCGGGGAAGGGCTTCTGCGGCGGCTACGACCTCTCGTACTTCGGGAGCGGTCGCATCGATCATCCCTGCCAACAGGAGAAGCAGCCGTGGGACCCGATGGTCGACTACGCGTTCATGAAGAAGAACACCGACGACTTCATGTCGTTGTTCCGCTCGTCGAAGCCGACCATCGCCAAGGTGCACGGAGCGGCCGTCGCTGGCGGCAGTGACATCGCGTTGTGCTGCGACCTGCTGGTGATGAGCGACGACGCGAAGATTGGCTACATGCCGACGCGCGTGTGGGGCTGTCCGACCACCGCGATGTGGACCTTCCGGCTCGGGCCCACGCGCGCGAAGCAGATGATGTTCACCGGAGACACCATCGATGGGCGCACGGCCGCGGCGTGGGGCCTCGCGAATCAGTCGGTGCCG
This sequence comes from Archangium sp., assembly GCA_016792935.1. Lineage (GTDB taxonomy): Bacteria > Myxococcota > Myxococcia > Myxococcales > Myxococcaceae > Archangium_A. The sequence goes on from JAEUJS010000704.1 coordinate 8,720, forward strand.
GCGGCGGAACTGGATGCCGCGGTGCACGCGCTCGCGACGCGGATTTCGTCGGTGCCTTCGAGCCATCTCGCGATGCACAAGCTGGTGGTGAATCAGGTCGTGCAGACGATGGGGCTCGAGCAGACACAGAGCCTCGCCACGTTGATGGATGGCATCACCCGCCACAATCCCGAGGGGCTGTGGTTCCGCCGCTACGCGCAGGCGGAGGGCTTCAAGGCCGCGGTGGCGTGGAGAGATTCTGGGAAGCCGATTCCCGAAGGTGACGAGGCGCGTGCGGCCATCGTCGAGCTCGAGAAGAAGCAGTGAGCTGATCAGTTCTGCGGCGACACAGCAGGACTCGAGACGGCGCTCTCCTGCTTCACCTCGTCACGCCGCCACAGCCCACGCACGTACGCCACCGAAGGCAGCCGCGACTTCTCACGCGCGCCCATCGCCAGCGGAGTCATGCCCAGGAAGTGCGCAATGAGGACCACCGCTCCACCGATGCTGACGGTGCCGAACACCGGCGGCCAGAACGCGAGCACGGTGCCCGCGATGCACCACAGCGTCGACGCGAACACCACGCCCAGGCTCGCCCACGCACGCGAACGCGCGAACGTCCGCGGATCGAACGTGCTCACCAGCGTCGCGACGAAGACCTCGCCTTCCTGCTTGCCGGCGATCCACACGTTCTGACCGGCGCGCGTCGACGACTTCACGACGCGCGTCCCGCCGCCCGCTCCGAGCGAGCGCTGCACCATGGCGTCGAACTGCGCGGTGGTCTTGCACGACGCATTCGCAGCGCGCGTCGCGGCGTCGAACCACACTTCAGCGCCGGCTCCGCTCTGCACCGTGACGTCGCGGCCCTCCAGCGTGACGAGTCCGCCCTTCACGGTCGAGGTGTGCTTGCGATCGAAGAACACGAGGCCCCTGGCGTCACCGTCGAGCTCCTTCACGCGCTGCTCGATCTCGTGCGTCGCGAGCTCATCGCTCTTCGCCACTCCGGTCTTCAAGCTCGTCTTCCACTCGTTGAGCAGCGAGCGCATCGCGCGGAAGTCGATGAGCGCGTCGAGCGCGACCATGAACGCGGTCACCCACGAGATGCCCAACAAAGCGAGTGCCATGAGTTCGCGGGTCAACATTTAGAAGGCCTCGCTGGCGGTCTCGGCGCGGCTCAGCGCGGGCGCGGCAAAGCCCCCTGGGGCGACGCCGTTGGGTGGCGAACCAGCATCGACCGGCAACGGCGGCGGCGGTGTCCACTGCGTGGGGCGCGAGAACGTGAAGAGGTAGGTCTTTGCGAGGTAGCCCAGCAGCGAGCGCTGCAACAACTCCGGCTGCATCTTCGGAGCGACGTCCTTCTCGTGCGACGCGCGCAGGTCGGTCCAGTGGAGGCCCGGCTGGTTGTGGTGCGCGGTGTGGAAGCCGGCGTTCACCGAGAACCAGTTCAAGAGGCGCGAGCCGAAGTTCCGCGAGTGGTTGAACTCGCTCTGAATGTCGCAGCCATCGTGCTGAATGAGGTTCACGCGCAAGAACCACCGCGCGCCCCACAGCTGCGGCACGACGACGAAGAACAGCACCGTCCAGAAGTCGTACGCGAGGAGCAGGCCCGTGAGCCCGAACGCGAAGACCGACTCCGCAAGCGACTGGCGGCGGTAATCACCGCGGCCCTTCACCATCGCCCAGCGGTTGATGCCCGCAAACGTGATGGGCCCGATGATGTTCGGGAAGTGGAGCAGGTTGAGCAGGTTCCACTTGAAGCGCGCGTGCGACGGAGAAGCCCAGTCTGGCTGGCCGTCATCGTCGAAGTGGTGGTGCACGATGTTGTGCGACGGAATCACCGACGACACGGGGAACAACCCGCAGAAGCTCAAGACGAAACGGAACGCGCGGTTGAGGCCCTTGCTCTCGAAGAGCGCGCCGTGGAGCACGTTGTGCGTGACGGTCTGCACGAAGAAGCTGAACTGGCACGCGGCGATGAGGAACAGCACGTTGCGGCACTCTTCGACGAGCACCATCGACGCGAGGAGCGCCAGGTACGTGAACACGATGAAGAGCTGCCGCCAGTCTTCGCGCCGTTTGAGTCGCATGGAGGCCGCCCTCTAGCGCAGGCGCGCGCCCTGATCACAGGGGCATGGAACGTTTCGCAGGCTTTGCGCTGTCACCTGTCGTTCGCACGAGACGCGCAAGTCCTGCTGCATTGAATCGGCCGGCCGTTTCCGCATAGAAGGCCCGCTTCGCCTGATTCACCCAAGTCAATGAACGCAGTTCTTCGAGGGGGTTTTCCGTGTCTGTGTTGACCGCGCATCCGATTGGCCAATTCCGGAAGAACCCGAATTTCTACCTGATGTACGACGGCTTCTGGTTCGTGTTCTGCGCCGCGATTCTCGCGACGTTCTGGGCGACGGGCTTCACGCCGCTCATCGGAACGCCGCACTGGTCGTGGGCGGTCGTCTTCCCGGTGTTGTTCTTCGCTCTGGTGTGGGCGCACCTCACGATTCACAACTGCACGCACGGCAACCTGCCGCACGCCATCAACCGCATCGTCGGTGAAATCCTCGGGCTCATGGTGGTGGTGCGCTTCGCGAGCTGGGACATCATTCACATGCGGCACCACAAGTACTCGGACGACCGCATCAAGGATCCGCACCCCAACTTCCCGAGCTTCTGGAAGACGGTCATCCACACGGTCATCAACGTCGAGGCGCAGCTCTTCCAGCAGTACTTCGACGTGTGGGGCGACACGAAGGAGAACCGCGCGAAGGAACGCCGCCGCGCGTGGATGAGCTACGGCACCAACATCGTGCTCGTCGCGGTGTGGGCGTGGCTGCTCGGCCCGTGGTTCGCGATCTGCGTGTTCGCTCCGGCCAACCTGCTCGCGGGTCTGTTCGTCATTCACTTCAACTGGTCGACGCACAACGGTGAGGCCGCGAAGACCATCGACGACATGCGGCCGACCAACTTGACCGGCACCTACTACCGCATCGGCAACAAGCTCTTCGCCGGCATCTACGCGCACAAGATGCACCACGAGCGTCCCGGCGTGTTCAACCCGGCCAAGGCGCTCGCGCGTGGTGAGGCTTCGCCGGAATCCGCGCCAGGCCAGTACGAGTCGATGGCCTGACGCCAGCGAGTGGTGACGTCGCACAGCAGTACCGTGCGGCGGCGCGCACGAGCGGAAAGCGGCAGGCCGAATGAGATGGCCTGACGGATCTTCCGAGCGAGCGAATCAATCGCCGTTGGGCCGATAGAAGCCCGTGACGTCCGCGAGCTTCTGATGTCCCGGACCGACGTGCGGCTTGTTGCCATCCATCGTCTCGAACGTTCCGTCGTCGTTCACCTTCGTCACGATGGCGTGGTGATTCTGCGGACCCGCGAGCGTGACGACGTCGCCGGGCCGAATCGATTGTTCGAACGCCTGGCGCTCCGCCTTGTACGACGAGGGCGTCTTGAACTTCGGTGCTGACGTGTGCGTGACGTCGCCGACCATGCCGCCCTTCACGCCGTCCCACTTCACGTCGCAGCCCGACTTCTGAAGAATGTGGCACGCCCAGATGCCGCACCAGCTCGCACCGTTCGGCTTGATGCCTTTGCCCGGTTCGATCTTCTGGCACTCCGCATCGGAAGGCGTGGTGCCCGTGGTGTCGGTGAAGATCTGCTGAAGCTGCTTCCAGCCCTTCGGCTTGCCGTCGTCGCCGACCTTCATCGGGTTGATGCTGTCGTTCTCGGCGAGCGCGTTGTCGACCACGCGGCTGCTCATGCCGCCGGCACCTGAAGGCGCAGCCGTCGCCGCAGTCTCGTTCACGTTGGCAGTCGAGAGACTCGGTCCCGCAGGAGGCGGCGCATCGAAGCCGTCAGACGCCATGCCGCCGGTCGGAGACTTCGCCGAGAGCGACGACAGTTTTTCCTGCGCCGTTTCGGTCAGCGTCGCGCTGCCCAGCAGCTCGAGCATGCTCGCCTGCGTCTTCGGCCCCAGCTGACCGTCGACCTCGAGTCCCGCTCCGAGCGCGTTGAGCGCTTCCTGCAGCTGCGAGACCGCCGGACCGAAGTCGCCCAGACCCAGCGCGTCGCCGTCGAGTGGAGTGAGCATCGTCTGCAGAGAAGGAGCGCTGCGGAGTCCGTCGATCGCCATGGTGTCCTCTGGGGAAGTTGCTGCGTTCGAAGAGGACAACGGAGCGCGTCGCGAAAATTCCCGCCGGGAACAATCGACGGGCGAGTCGTCGTGGAGGCATGCGAACTCCACTCCTCGTTGCTGCACTTCTCATCGTTGGTTGTTCCACACCCACTTCGCCGGCCGCGGGCGCGCAGGGGCCTCAAGGTGAACGCGGGCTCGCTGGTCCCTCAGGCCCAGCCGGACTTCCCGGAGCAGATGGCGCTCCGGGCGCTCCTGGAACTCCGGGCGCTGATGGAGCTCAGGGCGCTCCAGGAATTCAGGGGCCAGCGGGTCCTGCGGGTTCTCCAGGTGCACCGGGCGCGACGGGCGCGCAAGGACCTGCGGGTCCACAAGGCGCGCAGGGACCCGCGGGTCCACAAGGAGCGCCTGGCCCTCAAGGTCCACCGGGCGCGTCGTCCATCAGCTCGAGCGGCGTCGACGCAGGCAGCCGCGATTGTGAATACGGAGGGAGCGCCTTCACGGTCGGCTCGACGACGACGTACGCCTGCAACGGTGGCCCCGGGCCTCAGGGGCCCATCGGAAATCCGGGCATCAACGGCGCCGGCTTCGCACGCACCTACGTCGTGACCGCCACCGGCACGCCGACGCAAAACGGCACGACGCTGCGCAACACCATCGCCAACATCACCTCACCGACGGCCACCTCACCTGCGCGCGTGGTGGTCGAGCCGGGCGTCTATGACGTGGGTTCGACCCCGTTGCCGATGCGTCGCTACGTCGATGTCGAAGGTGGAGGCGCACACAACACGCGCATCATCGGAAACGGAACCGGCTCGTCGACGGCGCTGGGAGTGGTGAGTCTGCACGACGACATGGTGCTCCGCGGCGTCACCATCGAGAACGTGCAGTCCAGCTCGACGTCGGCGTCGACCGCGGTGGGCATGGTGTCGGGGAGCTCGTTCCTGCGTCTGCGCGATTCGGTCATCACCATCACGCAGCCGTGCTCGGTGAGCTTCTCGACGTACTTCCAGAACGCGACGGTGGAATTCGACGGCGTCACCATCATCGCCACTGGCGGCACCATCGGAAACCAGGGCTTCCGGGTGCACTCGGGCACGGGCACGTTTCGCAACGGCTCGATTCGCGCCGCGCTCGCGTTGACGGATCCGATCGGGACGACCTCGACCTTCCGCGTCGCCAACTCGATGTTGCAGGGCGCCGCGGCTGGCGGCACCCGCACCTGCGTCGGTGTCTACAACGCGCAGTTCGCACCCTTGAGCGCGACCTGCGATTGATCAGAACGACTGCAGCTGAGCCGCCTGCAGCTTGACCGCGATGTTCTGGCCGTAGGCGTTGAACGCCGTCCAGTCGTTGCCCGGTTGGGGCGGCTGGCCGGGGCCCTTCTTGCCGACCTGCTGCGCGATGACGAAGGTGAACTGGTTGTCGAACTGCGTGGGGATGCTGATGTCTTGATTGATCTGCGTGATGGCCTGCGGCAGGTCGCTGCGCGTGTTGCCGCTCACGAAGAAGTGCGTGCGACCGGTGACGAGGTCGAAGCCCCACGCCACGAAGCGCGCCGAATCGGTCGGGTGCTGCACGACGACGACGTACGCGCTCTTCACCGTCGAGGGAAACAGCGGCGTGCCGGCGCGAAAGTTCGTCGGAGGTGCGGTGAGGGCGTCCTCCCGCTCGGCAACGGGGGCAGCTTCTTCACGCTCGTCCACCGCGCAAGACACGAGCACCAGACACAACATCGAGAGGTTCAGGCTTCGCATGGTCGTTCTCCGCAAGAGGGTCGGTTACTCAAACACCAGCACGGAGCGGACCCAAGAGGCCCCGGGCTTTTCCTTCAGGAACTGCACACGTTCGTCACGCAACGCCGTGGCCGCGTCCTGGCCGTTGCGCAGACGCGCGACGACCTTCACGAAGAACGCACGCGCCTCGCCATCAGGGAGGTCGACGGGCGCCGCGAGCACCGAGCGCGCTCCCGCCGTGAGGAACGCGCGCGGCAAGCTCCACGGCTCGTGAAGAAACGGAGCCACCGATGACGCGCGACACGCACCGAGCACCACCACCGGCGAACCTTCGAGCGCGGTCTTCGTGTTCTCCAGCTCGATGGCAGACAAGAGGAAGCGGCCACCTTCGTCGGCGGCGAGCACCAGACCCGCAGTGCCGGCCTCGGCGGGGTTCACCTGCCCGTGCACGTGCAGCTCGATGAACGAGGCGCTCTTCATCGCCTGCAACACGCGCCTGGGCGTAGCGGCGTCACCGGTGAGCTCGCTGTCTGACGCGCGCGGCGCCTCAGCCCAGCTCGCGATGCGCGGCAGCTTGAGCGCGGCGGGTGTCGCGACGTCGTGCACCACCAGGCCCGGGCCTGTGCCGACTGCTCCACCTCTGCCGCCGCCCGCGTACGACCACGCGAGCTCGTCGGGCAGCCAGCCCGCGCGACCGTGGAGTGGGTAGCCCGCCGACACGCTCAATTTTTCGCAGCCCACGGCATCAGGGAGCAGCGGCGTGACGACGCTCGCGATTTCTTCGAGTCGCAGGCCCTCAGGGCGGCTCGGCCCGATGTCGAACACCTTCGCCGCGCCGCGGTAGCTGCCACTCGCGGTACGGAGCGCGGCGACGACGCGGTTGTCCTGCACTTCGACCACCAGCGCGCAGTTGGAAGTCACTGCCGGGTCGAGGAGTGAGAAGACCTCTTTCCAGTCGTTCGCCCGGCCCGCGGCGATGCGCAGCGTTCCGCGTGCGTACGCGCGCACCTTGGCGGGAATGGCGTCGGCGGTCTCCAGCGTCGCCGCGCGTGCGAGCGTCGCCTCGAGCCTGGCTCTTCCCTTCGCGGGAGACGCGTCGATCCACGCCAGCCCTTCGAAGTAGTCGAGCAACAACGCTTCGGACTCACCGGGCTCGTTGGCGCGCAGCGCAGCGATGGCCGCGTCGAAGCGCGCGGCGTCTTCTGGCTGCGGCGCCAGACGCTGCAAATCTGCCAACACACCCACACCCACCACCGAGAACGGCGTGCCGCAGTCGGTCGGAACCTGAGCGAGCGCAGCGCGCGCCTTCGCCGGCTCGAGCGCGACGATGGCCATCGCCGCGATGGACTCGTACAGGTACGAGCGGGCGTCGCAGTCTTCAGGCGTGCGCAGCGAGCGCTCCTCGAGAATCGAGGCGCTCAGGGCGACGGCGTTGCGGAAGCGCGCGGCGTCTCCCAGTGATTGCAGCACGCGCACGGCTGCGGCGGCGTCACCCTGGCTCCGCGCGACACGCAACGCTTCGCGACCGACGCGGTCCGCTTCGACGATGCGGTGTTGCGCCGTGTACAGCACGGTGAGCTGCTCGGTGGCCTGCAGAATTCTCAGCGTCGCGCGCTCGCGTTGCGCGGCGTCGAGCACCTCGAGGAGCCGACGTTCCTGTTCGCTCGCATTGCCTTCCGCTCCTGCGCGGCGCGCGAGCTCGACGTCGACCGCCAGCCCAAACCACGGGTCCGGATCAGCGCGCGCAGCGACCACGTAGTCGTCCCACGCGGTGGCGAACTGTCGGCCGAGCGGCGCGGCGAAGAGCAGGTAGTCGCGCGCGCCCGCCTTGCGAATCTCCGCGACCAGCGCCGTCGCGTCGCCCAGGCCCTTCACGTCTTCAGGCAGCGTGGGCGCACGGCCGGTGGCCTTCAGCGCACGGTAGTAGTCGACGACCACGCCGCGGAATCGGCTCGCGAACGCCGCGCGCTGCTTCGCATCGAGCGTGGCGAGGCGCTGCAGCGTGGCCGCGCAGGTCGTCCCACCAAACACCGCGTCGAGGGCGGCAGCGGTCGGAGCCAACGCGCGCACCTCGGCTTCACCGGGAGCCGCCAACAACGCGTACCGAAAATTCATGCGCGCCCACGCCGGCATCGCGCGCACCAGCTCGTCGGACATCGGCGTCGACGAGAGGACCATGCGTGCGCCGGCGTCGAGCGCGCGCTGCGAGCGGTCGAGCCCTTCGGTCCACGACGCGTCGAGCACCTTCGCGCGCGCGGCGGCTTCGGCGCTCCAGCCCGGGACTCCGAGCGCTTCGAGTTGGTGAAACGCCTTCGCGGCCGTCAGCACCAGCCCGAGCCGTTCGAGCGCGAGCGCGCGATTCCACTGCGCCTGCGGATGGGTGGCGTTCGCGTCGAGTGCCCTCTGTGCGTGCGCGAGCGCTGCTTCGTCGTCGCCTTCCACCAGGGCGACGGCGGCGAGGTCACTCTCGAGATCTGCACTCGCTGGCAACGTTGCCAGCACTTCCTTCGCGCGCGCGATGTTGCCGCTGAGCAGCCATGCCGACGCGAGCGCACGCGTGTCTCCAGCCTTCTCGAGCGTGGCGAGCGTCGTCGCGGAGATGTTCTCGAACTGCGCGGCGGTCGCGCGATTCGGCTCGAAGGGCCGGTGCACGTCGGCTTGCGGCCAGGTGAGTCGCGCCTCGAACGGGCGAGCCAGCGCAAAGGTGAGCTTCTCGACGGGAGCGGGGCGCGTCAGCAGCCAGCCCATCACGCCCACCAAGGCCATCGCGGCCAGCGCCAACGGGAGGTAGCGGAACAGCGAAGGCCGCTTCTCTTTCACTGGAACTGCCACTGCGACTGGCGGCGTGACAGCGAGCGCCGAGATGGCACCGAAATCGACGAGGTCTTTCTGACACTGCGCGCAGCTCGCGAGGTGGCGCTCGAACGCCGCGGCCTCGTCGGCGGTCAGCTCACCGTCGAGGAAGGGCCCGAGCTGGTCATGCACGTCGCTCACGCTTCACTCCCCTTCGGCGTCATCAGCTCGCGCAGCAGTCGCCGCGCGCGCAACAGGCGCGTTCCCACCGTCGCGCGGGGCACTCCGAGCTTCGCAGCCATCTGCTGGTAGCTGGCGCCCTCGAGGTGCAGCTCGAACACGGTGCGGAACTCTTGCGGCAGCGAAGGCAGCGCAGCGCGAACGTGGCTCTCATCGAGGCGCGCCCACACCGGCTCCGCGGCGTCGCTCACGGGGGCAGGTGCATCGACTCCTTCGAGGCTCGCGGGTTGCAGGTGTCTTTGACGGCAGCGGTCGATGAAGAGGTTGTTGAGAATCGAAGAGAGCCACGCGCGCAGATGACTCGCCTCTCGCGCGGGCGAGAATTTGTCGGCGTGGCGAAGTGCGCGTTCGATGGTGTCCTGCACGAGGTCCTCCGCGTCGGACGTCGAGCGCGTCAACTTCAGCGCGAGCCCACGAAGCCACGGCGCGAGCTCAGTCACGCGCGCCTCGAAGCTGTCACTGGCGACCAGGCGCAGCTTCGACACGCGCGCTTCTTCGCCGGGTGACGTTGCAGAGTCAACGCGAAGCCACGAGCACACGAAGGCTCAACGGAGCTCGCGCGAAATGTTCCCGAACGGTGTTTTACGGCACTGAAATCAGGGGTCTGGGTCGCCACTGACGATGACAGTTGGCACTGGAGGTCTGGGCGGCACGGCTCTGGCGGTGCCGGGAACGAAGCGTGACGACGGCCGTGTTCGCTCGGGGTTGGGCGGGACGAAGGCGGGCACCACCTCGGTGCGGCGCAGGGACGGCTCGAGGCGGTGTGAACGCAGTTCGTCGAGCGCCACCTGCGCCGAGGCGAAACGGTCTTCGGGCGATTTTTCGAGCAGCCGCGCGACCCAGGTCTCGAGTGAAGGGCTCAGCTGCGAGCGCACGGTTCGCAACTTCGGCGGCGCGCTCAACAGGTGCAGCCGCGCATTCTCCGGAGCGTTGCGAGCCGGGAAGACGGGCACACCGGTGAACATCAAGAACGCCAGACAGCCGAGCGCGTAGAGGTCACTCGCGGGGCTGGTCTGACCGCGGAGCTGCTCGGGGGCCATGAACCCGATGCTCCCCACGGTGGTCGCCGGAGCGGTCAGCAATTCTTCGCGCCCTTCGCGTCGCGCCACGCCGAAGTCGAGCAGCTTCACGCCGTCGCCGACGAGGAACACGTTGCTGGGCTTCAGGTCGCGGTGCACCACGCCCGCGCGATGTGCGGCGTCGAGCGCGCTCAACATCTGCTCGAGAATCGAGGTCGCCGCGGTGAGCTGCATGGGGCCGCGCTTCATCATCGACGCGAGGGAACGGCCTTCGAGCAGCTCCATCACCAGGTACGGGCGGCGTTGGTCCATCAAGCCGACGTCGAAGATTTGAATGATGCCCGGGTGGTGAATGACGTTCACCGCGCGTGCCTCTTCGAGCAGACGCTTGGCGGCGTTGAGCGCGGTGTCGGTGCCGTGCCGCAGAATCTTCAGCGCGACGCGTCGACCGATGGCTTCGCGCCTGGCCTCGTACACTTCTCCCATCGCGCCGCGGCCCAGACAGCGGCCGACGCGATAGCCTCTGATGAGTGTGCCCGGCGTGACGGTGGACACGGCTTCAGTCCCTCGCCTGATTCACCTTCGTGAGGTCCTTGTCGCCCTGCAAGCCACCGGCGCTGATGTTGGTCGTGCCGCGAACGCGGTTTTGGCCGTGGTGGAGCATGGCCATTTGCTTCCGCTGCTCGTCGGGTGTCTTGCCGTTGGCGCGCACGTTCTGGTTCAGCTCGGCGACCGGGTCCGGGTAGAGCGTGTTGACGCTGAAGCCCTTCGTGGGCGACTTCTTCTCGGTGACGATGGCGGTGATGTGCGCCGGGTCGCTCGCGTAGGTCACGTCGAAGCGCGGGTTGCCCGAGAAGATGGCGCCGGTGAGGTACGAGTGGCCTTCGCAGTCGAGCGCGCGGCGGCCGCTGCGGTCGGTCTCGGTGTTCTGGAACATTCCGTTCAGCGCTTCAGGGTCGGTGCGCTTGCCGATGGGCGGGCTGTTGGGCCCCCAATCGACCTTGTCGGCCGGCGTGTGGAAGTTCTTCACGTAGGTCGCGAACTCGTCGCGCAGATTCGCGGTCGTCACCTTCGGGTCTTTTGAGACGGCGTCGAAGTAGCGCCGCACGTCCTTCGGGTTGGTGGCGTCGAACGGCTGGCCGACCAGGTTCGACATCTTCTCGGCTTGCGCGACCTGCCCCAGCTTGATGGCGGCGACCTCGGCGTTGGTGATGGGTTTGCTGGGCGGGAGCGTGGCGTCGACTCCGTTCTTTCCGCCCTTCGACGCGAGGAAGTCTTTCTGGCCCTCGGGCGTCGGCGTGTTCTTGAGCTGCTCGAGCGTCTTGCGCGCGCCCTCGAAGTTGCCGGCCTTCATCTGCGCGTCGGCTTCGTTCATCAATTTCGCCGAGCCCTCGAGCGTCGATTCCGCCTTCTTCGGCGCAGCGGCAGGAGCGGTCTCGGGCAGCGCGTTGTCGGGGTTCAACTTGTCGGCGATCAAGTAGGGGTGGAGCTTCTCGGCCGCGATTTCCTTGTCGTAGACGTGGAAGTCCTTCTGGGTGAGCTCACTGACGTCTTTGTCGCGCCCGGCGGCGATGACCTTTCGGAGCTCGCTCTTGCTGGTGCAGCTCTCGACGATGTTCTTCATCAAGTGCGAGTCGCCTTCTGAGCGGTAACCGGAACGCGCGACCTCGAGCGCTGCTCCCTTCTCTTCAGGAGTGAGGTCCTTGAGGGTGCTCGGGTCGTGGTTGATGATTTCGCGCAGCGTCCGGTCGTCGTCGTTCTTGATGGCGGCGCGCAGCTTCTTGGTGGTCGGGCTGGCGTCGGAATCGTCAGCGGCCGCGGAGGCCACCAGTGATGACGCCGAAGGGAGCACGTTCGCGCTCACGGGCGAGCCGGAGTTCACGTTGGCCATCGAGCGCGCGTTGGCGATGAGGTCCTTCAAGTCGTCGCGGGTCGCACCGAGCGCGATGGGCGGTGGGCTGAACTTCCCGGTGATGGAGACGGGCTTGGGCTTCGCATCACTGAAGTCCGTCACCTCAGTCGGCTTTTCCGCAGCGGCAGGAGCCGGAGGCGGCGGAGGCGCGACGGGCTGCGCCTGCTCGACGGAGTTGGACGGCGGCACATACGCGAGCGGGGCGGAATTGATTCCATCGATGGGCATGCACGCTCAACGGGTGTCGCGGAGAAAGTTCCCGAGCTCTTCAGCGGAATTTTCGCTGCCGTTCTCGTTGGAGCGGCATGACCCTCAAACCCATTCTCTTCGTCGTCGCTTTCTTCGCCGTGTCCGGCTGCACCGGTGCGCAGGTCTACTCGGGCTCGACTCCGCTCGAAGAGGCGGTCGTCATCTACTGGCACTGCGATGACGGAGTGCTGGGCGCGCACTGGAAGAAGACCGACGCGTCGGGCACGGCCATCTGGAATCCGTACGACTCGAACACCGACGACTTCGACGTCGAGCGCGTGGTGCCGGCAGGCAAGGTGGTGGTGACCGTCGAGCACGACGGCATCTCGCGTCAGCGCATCATCAACCACGCCTTCAACGCGAAGTGCGACATCCCCTGGAACGGGACGATGCAGTCGCTCGATTGCTCGAAGGACGGCTTCAGCGTGACGGCGAGCGTGGACACCTGGTCGGTGGCGAAAGACGCTCCGGTCTACAAGATGCCGACGCAGTTCAACTGGTCTGGTGGTGCGCCGGTCATCGGCATTCCTGGCTCGAGCAACATGCTCTTCCCCGCGGAATGGCCGGCGTCGTGCCGCAGCACCGCGTCCGTCGGCACGAAGCGCGGCGCGATTCAGTTCAAGATGAGCCTCAGCAACGTTCGTTGATCAGGGCACGAGCGTCCGCCGTTAGAACGTCACCGCGAGCTGACCTTCGCGTGTGACCGTCAACCCGACCCCTGGTGGCGTGGCGATGTTGGCGATGCCGACGATGAGGAGCGGCAAGCCGATGACGAGGAAGAGCGCTCCGACGCCGAAGAAGGTCCAGCCGAGCACCTGCGAGACGGTCTGCGCGTTGCCGGTCTGCGAGCCCGAGGTGATGAGCGCATACGTGCCGCCCGCACCCGAGGCGAGACCGATGATGGAGCAGATGGAGCCCGCGACCGTCAGCCGCACGCCCGCGAAGATGCGGCCGCCGCGCGCGCCTTCCACGGTGTCGAGCAACATGCCGGGCGTCGACGCGAGGTGACTGGAAGCCAGGGAAGGCGCGAGTGACGGTGGAGCGGAAGGAGCCGTGCTCAACAACACCGCAACGAGGGCGAGCGTCATTTCTTCTCCTGAGCTGATGCTGGTGGGGAGCCAGAGCTTGCCACGACCGAGCACCTGCACTCGAAATACCCACACACGCCGCACGCGAAGTCCCAGCCACTGGCTGGAGCGTGCGCGGAGTTGCGATCGAGTGCGGCGAGGCCACATGTCGTGCAACGAACCAGGTGGAGCTTGGCGCCGAGCTCGTGCTCACGCTCGACGGCGGGGTGCGGACACGCGCCCTTGCCGAAGTGCTGCGAGGAGAGGGTGAACTTCGTGCCTTTGCAGTGAAAGCACTGCGTGCGCGGAGGACACTCGTACGAGCGGCCGGTCAGGTAATTCTCGGCGGTGCCGGAGCCGTTGCACTCGCTGCACGTCACTTCACAGTTCTCGTCGCAGCGTGTGCAGGGCGCGCCGAGCAGCACGACGAGCGGCAACGTGCGCTTGCCATCAGTGAGGAATGCGCGCGGGAAAAATGGATCACGCACGAGCGGAGACACGCGCGCTTCCAACTCGCCGAACGTGACGAAGGTCCACCGGGCATCGTCGGCGAGGGACAGCGGCGATTCGCCGTTGGCGGCCTGGAACTCCCTGGCAGCCGCCGCCCGGTACCCGTGAGCGAGCAGCCACTCGGCCCACGCTCGACGTTTCTCCGCATCGCGCGGCGCTTCCGTCGCTGCAGCCAGAACCGCGTCACGCTCAGCATCGGGCTCGATGACCGCGCGCTCTGGCTTCGCTCCGCGCTCGAGCAGGAAGTCCACCAACACGCGATGGCCACCACCTTCGGCGAGCGTCAGCGCCGTGCCTTCCCGGCTGCGTGCGTTCACGTCGGCACCGCCGTCGAGCAGCGTTCGCGCGGAAGTCAGGTCACCCGCCTTGCACACTTCCATCAACGCGGTGCGGTCGTACGACTTCGTCTTCGGTGCGAGCCCGTGCTTCACGAGCGCCGCGAGCATCTTCGGGTTGGAGGGTGCGGTGAAGAGCGACTGGGAATTCGCTTCGGTGATGCGTGCTCCGAGCGAGAGAAAGAGCTCGAGCATCTCGACCTTCCCGCTGCACACCGCGTCCCGCAGACCCGCATGCACGTCGGCACCGCCGTGTTCGAGGAACCAGCGCGTTACGTTCATCGACCCGCGATGCGCGCCGAGCTCGAAGAACTTCACGCGCTCTTCAGCGCTGCGCCCGACCAGCCACTTCTGCACCTGGGGGAGATCGTCCCACGAGACCGCGCGATGGAGCGGATCCAGCTCCGGCGCTTCGTAGTCAGGGTCGTCGAGGAGAACGGGCATCAGAGCGTCGTGAGGACGCGCGTGAGCTTACCTTCGCCGTCGAACTCCAGCGTCAGGGGGAAGTCGAGCTTGCCGTTGGTGGACAACGCATCGGCTGCCCACCCAGGCACCGGCTTCACCTCGAACCCCTTGAACCCGAGCGCGTCGGCGACCTTGCGCGCTTCTTCGGCGGTGTTGGTGATGCCGAGCCCGAGCACGTTCTTCTCGCCCTTCTTCGCGATGGCGTTGAGCGCGGGCGCTTCTTTGCGGCACGGCTCGCAGCCCGCGAGGAAGAGCGTCACCAACGTCGGCTTTCCTCCGACTGCTTCGAGGCCGAGCTCCTTCAGCGTCGAAGGGAAACGGAGCGGAGCGAGCGCGACGGGTTTGCTGAACGGCACATCCGTCGCCTTGCCGGTCGCTTCGTGGAGCGTGGTGATGAAGCCCGCACGCGCGGAGAATTTCTGCGTCTTCCCGCTGCGCCACGTCACTTCGACGTTCGCGGCGTCGCGCGTTCCGAGACCACGCGTGAGCTCCGGGGGCACCGACGACGCGAAGCCGCGCGCGAGCAACACCTCTTCGGCGCGACCATCGATGCGCACCGTGACGTTCGAGGCGTCCCTCGTGCCACTCGAAGGGTCGAAACGCAGCGTCACCGCTTTCCCGACTGGCCCGTCGTTGCGGAAGAACTGCAGCCGCGGCGAGTTGCGATTGAGGAGCAGCAAATCGACGTCACCATCACCGTCGAGGTCACTCGCGACGAGCGAACGGCCATCGGTGCGCGTGTCGAAGCCTTCCGCCCACGCGCACTCTTCGCTCGACGCGCCGCTTTCGGCAGGCGAGTGCCACAGCTTCTTGGGCTCCCAGCCCGAGAACGACTCGGTCGCGCCACCGAGCGCAGACGGCGAGTACACCGACCTCGCGTCACCCAACTGCTTGTCTGCGAGCGCCACGACCTGGCGCCAGTACGCGCTTCAACTGTCTTTTCGATTGGGATGACTCAAGTAGCCATTGGCCACCGCCACATCGAGACGTCCGTCGTTGTCGTAGTCGGTCATCAGCGACCCGAACGCCCACAGGCCGCGATTCACGCCGATGCTGCTCGCCACTTCTTCGAAGCCGCCGTCTTCCCGCGCGACGTAGAGCGTGTTGCCGCGCGCGAACTTCTGCACCGCGCTCATCAGCTGCGGCGAGAGGCCCTTCGTGCTCGACAACACGCGCGTGCCGGCCTTGCTGAACATGTTCGCGACGTAGAGGTCGGGTTTGCCGTCGGCGTCGAAGTCGGCGACGTCGGCGCTCATTCCATTTCCCCGGTCCACCACGCCAACCTGCACGGCGACGTTGGTCAGGCCTCCGTCGCTCTCGAACTTCCACAAGTCATTCGAGCCGTAGTCGTTGGCGACGTAGAGCTGCGGGCGGCCTTGCGAGAGCAAATCGGCGGCGACGGCGGCGAGCGTCCAGCGCTTCGGAAACTTCGTGCTCTCCGCCATGCGCGAGAAGCCGAGCTGGCCGTCGCCCTTGTACAGCTCGAGTGAGAAGCCGTTGTTCGCCTCGAGTGGATTCGTCGGTGCGCTCTCGAGCGGGTAGGGGAGCAGCGCGACGTCGAGCGCTCCGTCCACATCGAAGTCGGCGGTGATGGCGGACTGCCACTGTCCAACGACGCCGATGGTTCCCTTCAGCGTCAGCGCGCCCTTCTCGTTGGTGAACACTTCGGTCGGGCCCGGGTGGTGCGTGACGATGAGGTCTGCGTCGCCGTCGTTGTCGAGGTCGGCCGTGGTGACCGAGCTCGTCCACATCTTCGGATGGCCCTTGCTGATGACGCTCGGCGTGAAGCCGAACGCGTCCGCGCGCTGCGTGAAGAGCACGACCTCGGTGCCGTTGGTCGAGACGACGTCGAGGCGGCCGTCTCCGTTCATGTCGCGCACCGCGAGCCCGCCGAGGAGCAGATGTCCAACGCGCTCATTCGGAAAGGTGAGGCCCACGTCACTCGCCACTTCGGTGAAGCGCGCGCGTGGGCGGCGAACTCGCCGACGCGTTCCGTCTTCGAACCTGGTGAACGTCCAGCCCTGTTTGCGAAGGGTCAGCACCGCGTTCGCTTCGCCGCCTTCGGTGACGCGCTCTCCTTCGGGCGTCAGGCCGTCGAATTCCCACAAAATGCGCGCGGATTTTTCGGTCGCGCTTCCGCTCAACGAGAGC
>JAEUJS010000077.1 GCA_016792935.1 Archangium sp.
CCGGTTTCGACGCGCACTACGACGGCAACGGCGCCCTCACCGAAATCACCGTCGGCGATGCGCGGTGGAGAAGCCTCGAGACCGCATCGACCCCTTCCGACAATCCCTTCGCCCTCGGCGTCCAGATCCCGCGTGACGCGAACGCGTTCTCGCCCGAGCCCGCTGGAGCGCGGTGGTTGAAGAGCTCCCCGCGCCCGAGCGGAAAAGTCGTCGTTCCCCGAGCGAGATGCCTCGTCCTCGCGCGCGCCGCGGTGAAGGAACGCAAGAGCGGGCGGGTCGCGGTGGGCCTCGTGCTCGAAGACGATCGCGCCTTCCCGCACGCGTGGGTGGTGGATGGTGCGAGCGAGTTCGATCCCACCCTCGGCAGCGCGGTCGCCGGTCGCCGCTACGTCGAGTTTCCGCGCGAGGAGAGTGGGCGGCTGTACCTCGCGCTCTTCTCCGGTTCGCTCAAGCTCGTGAAGAAGTGAGCTCCGCCGTCGCCGTCGCCTCACTGCTGCTTCTCCTCGCGCTCGTCATCGGATTTCGCGTGCACTCGCTCGGCACCCACCGCTCGGCAAAGAAGCTCCGCACCGCGGTGATCCTCGGAGCGCGCGTCTACGAAGACGGTCGACCTTCTGATGCGCTCGTCGATCGAGTCGCGCTCGGCGTGCAGCTGATCAACGACGGCCTGGTCGAGCGGCTGCTGCTGACGGGCGGCACCACCGATTCACGGCCCACCGAAGCCGACGTGATGGCTCGCCTCGCACGCGAACGCGGTCTGACCGAAACGCAACTCGTGCTCGAGCCGAAGAGCCGATCCACTTTCGAGAACGCGCTGAACTGCGCAGCGATTCTCCGAGCGGAAAATGAAGTCGAGGTGATTCTCGTCACCTGCGACTTTCACGTCGCCCGAGCGGCTGCGCAGTTTCGCGCACATGCACTTACCGTCTGGCCCGTGCCCTCGAAGCGCGCGCTCGATGCGTCCACTCGCCTGATGGTGACCGCCAAAGAGGTCATCGGATTTCTGAGGCGTCCGTGGCTGCTCGCGCGCCTTCGCTAACGCATCGCCGCTGATACAGTCGCCGCCATGCGGAACCTCCCTCTGGCAGTGCTCGCCCTCACGGCGGGCGTGGTCCTGACTGGCTGTAACGGGTGCGGTGGTCCAACGGTCATCACCTGCAACAGCACGGCAGACTGCACGGGCACGCAGATCTGTGGCGAAGGCAAGGTGTGTGTCGAGCCGACGGTCTGTCCCGACACGCCGTGCGCCGTTGATCAAACCTGCATCAGTGGTCGGTGCCTGCAGAAGAACTGCAGCAACCGCACGTGCGGCGTCGCTCAGGTCTGCCAGAGCAACCGCTGCGTCGACGAGGCCTGCATCGGCAAGTCGTGCCCCGGCGGCGTTTGCATTCAGGGCGCCTGCTACCAATCGCAGTGCGCGAACTCGACCTGCACCACCGCCGAGGTCTGCATCGGAGAGACGTGCACCTCACGCAACTGCCTCGGCAAGGAATGCCCCGTCGATCAGCGCTGCGCGGCTGACGGCATGTGCTACCCGCGCGGCGGCTTCGGAGGCGGCAGCGGCACTGGCCCTGGCCCCGGCACCGGCGGCGGAACGGGCGCAGGCAACGGCGGCGGCACGGGGAGCGGAGGAGGAAACGGCGGCGGCACCGGCGGCGGCACCGGCGGGGGAACGGGCGGCGGCACGGGTCCCGGCAACAGCGCTTGCATGGGCCAGTGCACTCCGGTGCAGGTCTGCATCAACAACGTGTGCGTCGAGTCCCGGTGCGTCGGCGTGACGTGCCCCGCTGGCACCGCGTGCAGCGCGGGCGTGTGCGTCACCAACGCGTGCGGCAGCGGAGGCGCTCCGTGTCCGTCGGGTCAGGCGTGTGGCTCCTCGGGGACCTGCGTTGACGTCGCGTGCGCTGCGGTGACGTGCCCGAGCGGCTACGTCTGCTCGCAAGGCCTCTGCTACGCGACCGGTGGAACGGGTGGCGGAACGGGCGGTGGAACTGGTGGCGGCACCGGCGGCGGAACGGGCGGTGGCATCGGTGGCGGAACGGGCGGTGGCACCGGTGGCGGAACGGGCGGTGGCACCGGTGGCGGAACGGGCGGTGGCACCGGTGGCGGAACGGGCGGTGGCGTCGGTGGCGGCACCGGAGGTGGAGTCGGCGGCGGCACTGGCGGCGGCACCGGTGGTGGAGTCGGCGGCGGGACTGGCGGCGGCACGGGCGGCGGCGTTCCTCCTCTCGGCGGCGGCGGCGGTGTCGTGCGCGGCCCCGACGGCGGCGTCATCGGCATCGCGGGACCCGACGGCGGTCTGCTCTATCTCCCCGACGGCGGCGTGGTCGGTGGCCCGTGCGTCCCTGGTCAGTGCAGCGAGCTCAACTGCGCTGACGGTCAGGACAACGACAACAACGGCTCAGCCGACTGCAACGATCCGGCATGCAACTTCCTCACGTGCGAAGACAACAACGGCTGCACCTTCGGCACGGTCTGCCGCTCGGGCGCGTGTTCCGCGTCGTTCACGTTGACCTGCAACTCGCCGCCCGCGGGCGCTTGCTACGCAGCGATGGGTCTGTGCTCGACGCAGGGCTGCATCTACCCGTTCAACGTCGGCGCCTCGTGCGGCGGCAACAACGTCTGCTACCCCGACGGCAGCTGCCAGCCGCAGCAGTCGACGGGCCAGTTCATGTTCAACCCGGCGAACTACGATCCGAACAACGCTCCGCCTGCGGCAGGTCGCGCGACCATCACGGGCTCGGCCACGTTCGACACCTCGAGCAACACCTTCGGCGGCGGCTGGAGCGGCACGACACCGGCCGTCACCGTCGTCACGACTGCCACTGGTGACGCCGTGGTGCTCAGCGCCGAGGGCTTCGACATCAACGCCGGAGCGAACCTGCGCATCACCGGCAACCGCCCGGTGATCTTCTCGTCGACCGACACCATCGAGATCTACGGAATCATCGACGTCTCCGCCTTCTGGACTGGCCCCGGCGCAGTTCCTGGCGCGGGCGGCAACGTGAACTGCGGCGCGTCGAACGGTCAGCCGGGCGGCGGCACGAACACCGCGGCCGGCGGTGGCGGCGCAGGCGCGGCGCGTGAACCGGGCGGCAACGGCGGCGGTGGCTCGACGTTCGGCAGCGGTGGCGCCGGCGGCGTGCGTCGCACCGGCTCGGCCACCAACCTCATCCCCGGCTGCGCAGGCGGCAACGGCGGCTCGATGGGCGGTCTCGGCGGCGCAGGTGGCGGTTCGATTCAGCTCGCGTCGGCGATGGCCATCGGTCTGTACGACGGGTCCGGCATCATCGCGAACGGCACTGGCGGCAAGGGCGGCGTCGGTACCGGCAGCGGTGGCATCGGCACCAACGGCGGCGGCGGCGCCGGCTCGGGCGGCAGCATCTTGCTCGAGGCCCCGTACGTCTTCGCGCGCAACTCGCGACTGCTCGCGGTCGGCGGTGGCGGTGGCTCTGGCTCCGGGTGGCAGTGGTTCGGTCTCGACGGCCAGGACGGCGACAAGAACCTCGGCCTCTACGGCGCGGCCGGTGGTGGCCGGTACTTCATCGGCGGCATCTACAACAACGGTGGCGTGGGCGGCTCCGGTGGCGCGCTCTACGGCAACGCGCAGCCCGGCGGCTCGGGCACGCAGTGGGACGACAACGGCAACGGCTTCTACGAGGCAGGCGGCGGTGGCGGTGGCGGCGCGGCGGGTCAGGTGCGCGTCAACACCTCGGGCGTGCCGGGTTCGTGCGTCATCCCGCACGAGCACGTGTGGCAGAGCCCGGCGTTGACCAACAACGATCCGACCAACTGCTACTACTGATCAGCGATCGCTGCGTGAGCCGTTGACGCCGTTGGGGCTCGGCCAGCCGCTGCGCGAGACCGGGAGCACTCCCAGGCCATAGCTCTCGAGCACCACACCGCCATCGGGCCTCCGTGTGGTGAGCACCAGCGCCGTGCCCGAGAAGTGCGCGAGCTCGATCGAGCCGGACACCGCAGGCAGGTGACACAGCGCCTTCTGTTCGCCGTCGAGATACAGCGCGACCTCTCCGCGCGTGCCGCCGTCGTCGGCCAGCAATTCCGTCACGGTGAGCACTCCGTCGCCCGCGTTGCCATCGACCAGCGCAGCCCGAACGACGCGCCCGAAGAAGCCGCGCCCGATGACCTGCGCATCCCACCGCGGAGCGCCCGTCATCGCGTCGAACGACGTCACCACCGTCTCGCACACGCCCGCGTCGTCACAATTCTCGGTGAAGACGTCGGTCGCGAACGGGGAGCTCAGCGTGCCTCGCTCGTAGCGCGTCGAATACGGCGTCATGGAGAAGTCGAACGGCGCCCACAGCGCTCCGCCATCGGAGTCGAGCGTGAAGCGCCCTGCTCCGCCGAAGAGCACCTCGGAATTCACCACCGAGAGCGGGCCTGGCATCGACGGAGGCGCCATCGCCGTCTGCACGGTGAGGCCTCCGTCGTTGGCGAGGTCGAAGCGGGTCAGCACTCCGCTCGCCGCGTTCCACGAGAACAGCGCGTCACCGCTCGCGAGCTCCGCGCTGGAATCGGTGTTGGCGATCAACGTCACGCCGCCGTCGCGCCACTGCTCGAGCGCGCCGTTGCGCAGCAAGAAGACGCGATCTCCCGCGATCACCAACTGCTCACGCGTGCCGGAGAATGAGAGCTCGTTCCGCACGGCGCCGGTGTTCGCGGTGCGCACTTCGAGGCCGCCATCACGCTGCACGAGCACGCCTTCCGAGCTGGTGCCGATCACCGCGCGGGGAGAGAAGTCTTCGTACGGGCGCGTGAAGCGCAGGAAACCCGTGCCCGTGTACGACGAGAGCCCACACACCAGCGGCACGCTCGCGTCGAGGCCTCCATCGAGCCCCGCATCCGCTGCACCGCCATCGACGACACCCGCGTCTGAAACACCCCCATCCGTCGCGCCTGCATCACGCTCGCCAGCGTCGGTGTCTCCGGCGTCGCTCGGATCGAGTCCGCCATCGAAGGGATCTCCCGCGTCGGCACCTGCATCGACACCCGCGTCGGGTTCGGGGAAGCCCGCGTCGACGTCGAGACACATCGAGAAGAAGATCGTCGAGCCGAGCGACGCGAGCTCTCCCGTCGGCCGGCCCTGCAGCGGCGCCGACCAGGCAGGCGTCCAATCGCCTTCGAGCTCGCGCACGCACTGCTGGTTCTGACACGTCGCCTCGGGAAGACACGCGATGGCCGGAGAGCACGGGTAGCCCTCGGGCGTCGGCTGCCGACGGCACGTTCCCTGGTAACAGAAGTTCGCCTCGATGCAGTCGATCGGCCCACAGCGATCGAGATCCGGCGCGTTGCCAAAACCACAGCCCATGCGCGCGTCGCACGTCGCCACCTGACACGCCACCGTCGGCGCAGGACACGCGTGCGGCGTGTGAATGCAGCCCACGTCCATCGCGCACGCGTCGTCGGTGCACGCATCGTCGTCGTCACAGCGGCGCGCCACGCCGAGGCACTGGCCCATGCGGCAGCGGCCCTGCTCGAGGCACACGCTCGCCGGGTCGCACGCCGAGTCGTCGGGCGCCTGCCGCTCGATGCAGCGATCTTCCTCGAGCGAGTATTCCGAGATGATGCACTCGCCCGAGGGGAGGCACGGCGGCGGCCGCACGCCGAAGCCACGGAGCGGGACCTGCGCCGACAACTCTCCGACCGTCAGCGTCAGCGCACCTTCGCTCGCGCCGTTTCCCGCGCGGAACCGCACCGTGATGATCGCATCGCCGCCTCCCGGCACCTCGACCTCGGTGGGCGACACACCAAACGGGTCTGACGTGCTCAACGCCACGTTCACCGGCGCGCGTGTGCTGGCGGTCAACGTGACGGTCGCGGTGCGCGTGTCACCTTCGAGCACCCGCCCGAAATCCCCCTCGGTCGGAGCGACGCGCAACCCCAGCTCGACAGGATCGACCGGACCCGGTCGGCACCGACACGACGACACCGCGGCGAGCGCGAGGAGGATGGAGAGCCGAAAAAGACGGTTCATTTATTCGTCGTAGCCATCGGACCCGTAGTCCGGCGGACGGTTTTCGGCCCAGCGCTGCAGCTTCGGAGCAATCACCGCTCCGAAGAAAATCACCAACAACACTACGATGAATGCGTACGTCGCGGGTCGCGATGGTCGCGCGCGCCACGCCCAGAACCGCTCTTTTCGCTTCTGGAACCGTGGGGAGAGCGTGAATTCCTTCCACGCCTCGTCATCGATCAGCGCCGCCGTTGCGTCATCACCGAGGCCACGCGAGGCCCGCGCGAGCAACACGCGGCCTTCCACGGTGCCCGCGCGCTGCTTCAAGAAGGCGTCGAGCGCGGTCTTCGCGCCGGCGTGGTCTCCGCGCTGCAGCCGCCAACGGCCTCGCACGAGGTTGATCTCTCCGACGCGGAAATCGGGGCTCAGCTCCTCAGCGTGGTTGAGCAGCTTCTCGCCCTGGTCGGTGTAGCCGGCCATCAGGCACGCCTCGCCCATGGTGAAGACACTCGACACGTCGTCGGCGCCGCGCTCGAAGTTGGGCCTCAACAGCTCGACCGCTTCCTTGCCCTTGCCCTGCTCGACCAACAGCACCGCGAGCTCGAGGCGGTACTTCCCGTCGTGTGGATTGCGCGCGAGCTGTTCACGCAAGAACGAGCGTCGACGCCAGCGACCGATGAAGCGGAACGGATCGGGGATGACGCCGAACGTGTAGCGATCGACGACGAAGTAGAAGACCAGCAACGCGATGGCTGAGCCGATCGGACTCCCGGTGACCCGAGAGAGGATGATCCAGATCAGCCAGGAGCTCATGCCCACGGTGCGTTCCTACATCAGACGCGCTGCGATCGACGAGTGCAGGTCGAAGCCCGCATCGGTGAGCGCCAACCGACCGGCAGTTTCGACCGCCAGTCCACTGGCGATGAGCTGGCGCACGGTGACGGCACGTGAATCGAACGCCTCACCGAAATCCGCGCAGACTTGCTGGAGCGCGACGCCGTTGGTGAGTCGAAGACCCATCGCCACCCTCTCCTCGAAGAGCTCCGTGGCGCCAAGCTGTTCCGGCGCGCCCTGTGGCAATCGACCGGCGAACACTTCGGTGAGGTAGCGATCGGCGCTGCGGTGATTGGTGTACCGCTCACGGCCCACAAAACCCGTCGCCCCGGTGCCGAGTGCAAGGTATTCGCCACCGGTCCAATACGCGGCGTTGTGGCGCGAGTGGGCGTTCGGCTTCGAGTAGTTCGA
>JAEUJS010000725.1 GCA_016792935.1 Archangium sp.
GGCGAGCGCGTCGGCGCCGATGGCGTCGACGAGCCGGCGGATCTGATCGGCGGTCATGTTCGCCGCCTGGACCAGCCCGAGATTTCCGATCAGCGGAACGTTCGGAGCGACCTCGCGCACCGCGAACGTGTTGGTGAGCTCCGGCCGCTCCGCCATCGCGCGCTGGCTGCCGACGCCGAAGGCGAGACCGAACTCCTCGGCGACCTGCGCGAGCTCGCGGTTCACCTTCATCGCGCGCTCGGTGCCACCGGTCATTCCGGTGATGAGAATGGGCGCCTTCAGCTTCTTGCCGAGCCACGTGAGGCCGATGTCGACCTGCGAGAGCTCGAGCTCCGGCATCGCGCAGTGCACGAGGCGCACGTCGCCCAGGAGCGTGGCGTTCTCGCGCGGGGCCACTTCCTCGGTCGCACAGAGATCGAGGTGGGCGTCTTTGCGTTTGGCGGTCGTTTCGTCGTGCACTGGAAGGTTGCGGATAACAGGAAAGGTCCTCTGCATGAAACCGGCTGCGCGTGCCGGGATGCCGGTGACCTCATCAGGCGGTCTCATTCGACACCTGAGCGGTCACTGGTGCGGGTACAAGGCCCCGAAATGGCCGCTTCAGTCGTGATTTTTCTCCACCGCGGAGAATGGGATGCCGTGCACCAGGGCCTGTCCATCGCTGCCGCCGCGACCGCCGTGGGGCGTGAAGTGGAGCTGTACTTCTTCTGGTGGGCCCTGGAGCGGCTGGTGCGGGGCAATCTCGACGAGCCTGATCTCGAGACCCGCGACGACGTGAACGCCACCATGGAGCTGCGCGGCGTGCCCACGTGCCGGCAATTGCTCGATGTGGTGCGCGACTCCGGCCACGCCAGGCTCTTCGCGTGCACGGGCTCGATGGCGTCACTGGGGCTCACGCCGCCCGACGTCGAGCCGAAGGTCGATGCGCTGATCGGGTGGACTTCCATTCTCCAGCGCACTGCGGGCGTGGTCGACCGCTTCACGCTCTGAACTACTCGCGGCGGTGAAATCCGTTTCGCGGGTTTCTGCGTACGCGCGCCTTCGCCGTTAGTTCGTGGTCATGGCCTCCGACCTGAAGGGCGCACTCTTCGTGACCGGTGTGATGTTGGGAATCCCGTGGGTGATTTGGACCATCCAGAACGCGTTCCGGAAGGCCAATGGGCTGCCGCCGGCTGAGGTGGGCCGGCCGATCGTGCTCGGAGATGAGGTCGTTGGGCGCGACGATTCTGACACCAGTGTCTGAATTTGGCTGTGCTCGCACTCGGAACGTAGTCGCAGGGTCGAGGGCGTGGCTGGCGCTCTACCGAGAGACGCCGGAGCCTCTCTTGTTCGAGCGAAATTGGCTCAGTTGACGAAGCTTCGACGCAAGATCGACCACTTCGTGAAAGTGATCGTCGGGCCGTCGGGACAGCCAAATTCAGACAATGGTCGACCCTGCGCCGAAGAGAGGGCATTGAGCCACCGTTCGATCGCAGAAGGGGCTCGCCCGCCGTTGGGCACCACCACCAACCACTTCGACCCCAGTGCTGTTTTCAGACGTAGCGCGTCTCGAACAGCTTCCGCAGCCCATCCTGGCGCCGCAGCAGATCGAGCGTGAGGTCAGCGTGCTTCGGCACGTAGCCGTTGCCGACGATCATCTGCACGTCCTTGCCGACGCCTTCCGCTCCGAGCGCAGCAGTCGTGAAGCTGGTCGCCATGGAGAAGAAGATCACCGTCCCGCCATCACGCACGGAGAGGATCGACGCCATCTCGGTGTTCGGCACCGACGCGCAGTTCACGACGAGATCGGCGAGCGCTCCACTGGTGAGCTTGCTGACGGTCTCCATCACGTCCACGCCCTGCGTCGCATCGACCTTCGCGATGTCGTCACACAACCCGAGCGTCTTGAGCGACTCGAGCGCCGGCTGCGAGATGTCGAGCGCGATGAGCTGGCCCTGCCCCTTCATCGACTCGCGCGCCTGAGCGAGACACAGCGCGCCACTCTTCCCCGCTCCGAGCATCACCACGCGCATGCCGGGCTTCAAATACCGCGCGACCAGCGCCGGAGCGCCCGCCACATCCAACGCCGCGAGCGACAACGTGTCGGGGAGATCATCGGGCAGCTTCGCGTAGATCCCGCTCGCGAAGAGAATCGCGCGGCCCTTGATGTCAACGCGATCGATGTCGGCCTTGATGCCCTTGATCTCGTCGATCACCAGCGGCGTGAGCGTCAGCGAGACGAGCGTCGCGAGCCGGTCGCCGATCTTCAGCGTCGAGGCGGCGGGATGCTTCGGTGAGATCTCCTTCACGCGGCCGATCAACATGCCGCCGGAGCCGGTCACCGGGTTCTGCATCTTCCCGCGCTCGGAGACGATGGCCTGAATCGCTGCTGCGATCTTCGCGACGTCACCACCCGCGGTGTCTTTGAGTTGCTTGAACGACGCGGCGTCAATGTTGAGGCTCTCGACGTCGATGAGCAGCTCTCCGTCGCGCAGCGGCAGCGAGGGATCGACCTTCTTCGCGCGCTGCGGGAGCACGCCCTTCTCTCCGACGACACGGCCCAGTCCGTAGGAATCCATGCGCCGCCTCTATCGCGGCTTGCCTCGTACAAAAACCGGTTCTCAGCCGGTTTCTGTGCGCGAGGTGCCTCGGTGTCGAGCGCGCCGAAGCGCGGTGCGCCTCGGATGCAAGGCTGCCGCGACGTACCGGCGCGTCGGCGTGCGTTCTCGCGAAGAGCAGCTGCGCCGCACGCAGCCCGTTCCGTGAGCCGCAACGGAACCGCGTTGGTCGACGCACGAGTGAGCGTCACCAGCGCCCCGCGGTTCGCAACGCGAGCAGCCCAGGCGTCCGCCCTGCCTTCGACGCGACGATTCGCGTCAGCGGAAACTGATTGAGCTCGAGCCACCCGAAGCCGGTGTCCGGAACGAACGCGGTGCTCTTCGCATCGCTCCACGACAGCTCGACGCCGCGCCCATCGAACTTCTCGCTCGCGTCCCACGCGCCAGTGTCGTCGAACGCGAGCCACTCGCCCTTCAGCGTCGGCCGCACGCACACCAGCCGTTTCGGCTTGCGCGCGTCGAAGATCGAGATCACGCCTTCCTTGTTGCACGCCGCGAGCAGCGCCGGAGTCGTCGCCACGTGCGTCACGTCGTCATGACACTTGAACTTCTGCGCCTTGCCGCTCGACACCTTCCACCGGTTGAGCACCTCGCCGCGCGACGAGAAGAGCGTGTCCTCATCGAGCCACCGCACGCGCGGAAACTTCCCGGTCCGCTCGAGCTTCTTGACGATCTTCTTGCCCTGCTTGATCTGGATGAAGCCCTCGCCCGGCAGCGCCTCGCGTCCGCGGGGAGATTCGTGGGCCTCGAGCAACTCCCCACCGTCGGCGAGCTGTTTCCCGCTCACGACCTGCGAGCTCTCGAGATCGATCACCAACGAGACGGGCTTCTCTTCACGCAGCCCCCACGCGAGCGACAAGAGCTGATCTGCAGCGAACGCCATCGCGCTCGCCGTGCCGTCGACATACGCGCTGAGGAGCAGCTCCCACTTCTTCTTCGCGGCTGCCACGAAGAGGAGCGGAGCGAATCAGAACGTGTACTGAACGCGGGGGTAGAACCCGAGCGCGTGGATGTTCGGCCCGATGATCAACCGGTACGAGACATCGAGGCCCACCGAGAAGTGGTCCATGTTCGTCGCGTACTCGACCGACAACGCCGCGCCGAAGTTCGGCGAGATGAGCAGCGCGCTGTTCGCCGGGTTCTCGGTGTCGGCGATCGGCCGCGGGTCGAGCAGCGTCACGCCGCCGATCAACTTGCCGCCGATGTAGAGACGCTCGACGACCTGGTGCAGGTAACCCGCGCTCAGGTTGAGCATGGTGAGCGTGAAGTTGTCGGACACCGGGTTGGTGTTCGACCCGCACGTGCCGTTCGGAGCGAGGCCCGCCCAGCAGTTCTGCGCGTTGGCGCCGATGCCGACGTGGAAGCCGATCGGGATCAGGCCTTTGCCGTCGTTGATCGTCAGCTGGTAGCCGAGACCGAGCTGCAGGTACGTCTGCAAGTTCGAGTAGCCGTTGTCACCACCGACGGTGAAGAAGCCACCGACGTCGGTCTCAGTGAAGAAACCGCGACGAACCTGCAGCGGCACGCCCACGGACGGCGTAGCGGCGACGGACGACAGCGAACTCAGGACGACCAGCAACGTGGCGAGCTTCCGCACGAAACCTCCTCAAAAGGGCGCGGCACCATACCTTCGAAGCCGCGAAAAACAATCGGGTAATCGCTCAAGGGCGCATCAAACTCAAAACAAAACGGCGCGGTTCCCGAAGGAGCCGCGCCGTTTGGTTTGAGGCTCGCCCGGGGCGAGCCGGCCGAACCGACTTACTCGCCCTCGCCCTCGTCGCCGGCCGCCTTGAAGATCCAGGGGAAGGTGACGTTCACGACGCCGCCGCCCGCGGGCTCAGGGAACTTCCAGCGACGGATGCGCTGCACGATGCAGCTCTCGACGTTGGCGTTGCCGATCGACGACTCGCTCACGTTCGCTTCCGAGACGCCACCGGTCGGGTCGATCGTCCAGGCCACCGCGACCTTGCCGCCGAGCGCGGGGTTCTTCTGGAGTTCCTGCTCGTAGCAGAACTTGATCTCGTTCTGGTGACGCTTGATCACCTTCATGATCACGTCCTTGTCGAGACCGCCGACGACCGTCGTCTTGCCGGGGATCACGCGGGTCGAGTCCTTGCCCTTGCCGCCGAGATCGATCGAGCCGTAGCCACCGCGGCCGCGACCGCCACCCTTGGTGCCGAGACCGCCGAGGCCCAGACCCGTGCCGCCACCGCCGGCGCCCGAGCCACGCGAGCCCAGGCCGCCGACGCCCTGCGCGTCACCGACGCCCGCTCCGCCCTGCAGACCGCCGAGGGCGTTGTTGATGCCCGTGCCGAGACCACCAGGACCGAAGACGTTCGACGCCGCGCCGCCGCCGAACATGCCGGCCATCAGGCTCGACACCTTCTTGCGGTCTTCTTCACGCTTGTTCGCGTCGACGACCGGAGCGCCCTTCTTCGAGGGGTCCGCCTGGTCCTTCTTCGCGTCCTGCTTGCCGAACTTGCCTTCCTTTTCCTTCGCCTTCGCACCCTCGGCGACGCCGGAGAGATCCTTGAACTTTTTGATCTCCTGCTTCTTCTCCGGCTTGATCACCATCTTCACGTACTTGGACGGGTTGGCGAAGATGTCGTCGCCCTCGCCTCCGAAGCCCAGCGGCGTGAGCACCATCGCCGCCACGAGCGCGAAGAACGCCATCAAGCAGATGGACACGATCTTGAAGAACGTGAAGTCGTGCTCCTCGAGCGTGTTGACGCTGATGGCCGCGCTCGGACGCACGTAGCGAATGATGAACGCCACGTTGTCGAAGCTGACCTGCGCCGAGTCGTGCAGCGCGAGCTCGACCGCGTCGGCGCGAACGCCGCCCTCGGCCGCCTTGAGCTTGCCCTCACTCTTGAGCTGCTCCTTGCTCTTGTGGCTCTCGTTGCGAACGGTGACGACGAGGCCCGCATCGCTCGGCACGTTGACGACCGCCGTCGAGCCCTTGCCCTGCGCCAGCGTGAACATCGAGCCGACGTTGAACACCGTGAAGCGCGTGCCCTGCCCGTCGCCGATCGTCGCGGGGACGCCATCGCCGAAGTGCTGCACGTTGATGAGCGAGTCGCCCCACAACAGCGCGACCTGGAGGACCTTCTCGTTCTCGGTCGGAACGGCCTCGGCCGGCAGCGGCTCGGAGAACAGCGTCGCCGCGTTCTTGCCAGTGCCCGCGAGCGCCTTGGCGTTGGGGACCTTCTTCTCGGCCTTGTCGGCCTTCTTCTCTTCCTTCTTCTCTTCCTTCTTTTCCTCGGTCTTCGCTTCGACCGCGGGCTTCTCTTCGACCTTCGCCTCGCCGTAGGTGATCTTCACCTTCGACTCGCCGATCATCACGATCTCGCCCGAGGCGACGACCGCCGGCTCCTTGACCGCCTGATCCTTGAACTTGGTGCCGCTCTCGGAGCCGAGGTCGATCACCGTGACCGAGCCGTCCTTCTCGACCTTGAACATGCAGTGAAGGTTCGAGACCTTCGGGTCCGTCACCTTGATCGCAGCTCCCGAGCCCGAGCCGACGATGATGCTGTCCTGCTCGCTGGAGCTCTCAGTGACAGAGCCGTCCGGGTTGGTGATGGAGAGCGTGATTTTCTTGGCCATGGCTGATTCCCAAAAAGGACTGCGGAAAAAATCTCAGAGGTTCTCGACGGACTTCTGAAGCTCGGGGTTGAAGTTGTCGCGGACCTTGATGAGGGTCTTGAAGGTCGTCTTCTTCTTCGACACCGAGTAGCTGCCTTCCGGCTTGGTCAACTCGCCGTCGATGGCGACGTCGGTGAAGTCGATGGTCGTCTTCTTCCGGAAGACCGTCTTGTCGGCCTCCTTGACGACCTTGTCCTCAGCGAACGCGGTGGTGGAGAAAGCGAACAAAGCGATGACGGCGAAGAGTCGGCTCATGTGGGGACCATTTGGTTCAGCAGGCGAGCCTGCTGGGTGAGTCGGTTACGTCTCGTACTGCCGTGTGACACCAGCGTGGAAGAGCGGGTTCCGTAAAAGTCCGGGCGGTTGTTAGCCCCACCCGGAACTCGGAATCAAGTGATCGTCAGGACTTAGGCGCGGGAGCCGGAGTGGGCGCGGGAGCCGGAGCCGGAGCAGGCGCCGGGGCCGTTCCGTCAGCTGGAGGGGTGTTGCTCGCGGGCTGCTCGGCATCAGGCTGCTTGGCTGCATCTGCCTCGACCTTGTCGAGCATCGACGCGCCACCGGTGGGAGCGGCCTTCGGCTTCTCCTTCTCCTCGACCTTGGGCTGCGCGGCGCCGGCCTTCTGCATGGCGACGATGCCCTTCATCTTCGAATCGATGAGCTGCTGATCGGTGTTCGAGGTGCCGGGCAGCCCCTTGCACTTCTCGAGGAAGCCGAGCGCCTTGTCCCAGCCGGCCTTGTCGGCCGCGTACGCCCAGCCAGCGCCGCAGATGGCGTCGTTCTGATCGGCCTTGATGGCCAGCACGCGCTCGAACATCTCGCCCGCCTTGACGCCCTTCTTCGCGTCACGGCCCTTCTGACCGTCGAGCGCGAACGCGTAGGCGAGGAAGCCCTCGTAGGAGTTCTTGTCGAGCTCGGTGGCCTTGCTGAGCACCTTCTCGGCGCCGTCGTAGTCGCGGAACGCCAGCGCCATCGCGCCGATGTTGAAGAGCGCCGGAGCAAAGTCGGCCTTGAGCGACACGGCCTTCTGGAACTGCGACAGCGCGAGGCGGCGGTCGTCGAGCTTCAGATAGATGAGACCGAGGTTGTTGTAGACGCCCGGATCCTTGTCATCGAGCTTCTTCGCGTTGGCGGAGATGAACTCGGCGAGGCGGTAGTTGTTCTGATCGAAGTAGATCAACGCGAGGTTCTTGTACGCGTCGGCGTTGTCCTTGGTACGCGCGAGCACCTTGCGCGCGGTCGCTTCGGCTTCCTTGTATTTCCTGGCGAGGCGGTACGCGACCGTGAGGTTGTTGTTGAGCTCGACGTCGTACTCGCTCGCGGGATCTTTGAGCGCGCCCTCGTAGAGCGCGATCGCGTTGTCGAAGCGGTCCTGCAGGCGGTACACGCGGCCGAGGTTGAGCAGCGTCGACTTGTGCTTCGGGTCGAGCTTGTTGGCCGCCTCGTAGAAACCCGCGGCGTCCGACAGACGACCCTGCTTCTCGGCGATGAGGCCCTGGTTGAACTGCACCACCACGTTGTTCGGGACCTTCGCGGCGACCTTCGCGAAGCCTTCCTTCGCGGCGTCGAGGTTGCCGGCGTCATACGCGGCGACGGCGTCGGCAAAGACTTCCTTGGTGGTCTTCTCGACCACCTTCGGAGGCGGCTTGTCGATCGGATCCGGCTTCTTCTCCGGCTCGACCGTCTGGCAGCCCAGGAGGGCAACGGCACCAATCAGCGAAACGAGTTTGATCTTCATTGGTGTCGGTCCTCAGCGGTTGCCAGCGCCCGGCGTCGGCGCAGTCGCGGTGTCTTTGGGAGCAGTGTTCGTCGCAGGAGGCGGCGTCTCGACCACCGGCTCAGCAGGCAGCTCGGTCGACTTCTCGAAGCCGCCGATCGCGAAGAACTCCGAGCCACGGTACGCCACGTCGCGCGGCTTGCCGTAGAAGCCCGGCTTGTATTTGTTGAGCTTGTCCTGAGCGAGCAACGTCCACTCGCCGTACATCGACAGCTCGTACGACTTCTGGAGCGCCTTCTCGAGCGCCTCGACGCACTTCTCTTCGACGGGGAAGATGTAGCGGTTCTCGAGCTCGCCGCGGAAGAGCGCGAGCTGATCTTCGTCGAGGCCCGGCGGATCCGGCATGTCGTTCAGGCTGGTCGCGAAGTCGGAGTACAGAAGACCGATGCGGGTCAGCGCCGCGATGCCGTACTCGGGGTTACCAACCTTCAGCACTTCCGTGTAGGCCGCCTCGAGCTCGCCGATCTTCTTCTGCTTCGCGGCGAGATCGTTCTTGAAGGTCTTCATCTTCGTGAACTTCATGTCGGTGTACGCCTTGAACGGGGCCTCGAGCGCGACGAAGCGCGTGTGCGCGAAGGCCAACATCGCGCGGTCGTTCTTCTTCTCCTCTTCCTTGAGCTTCGGGTAGCTCGCGATGATGTCCTTCGCGATGCGCTCCTGCTCGGCCGCGTTCTTCAACTTTCCGTTGAGGAGATAGGTCCGGTACTTCACGTCGATGCGACGCGTGTCGAGGACGCGGGTGTCCTTCGCGTAGGTCGTGAGGAAAGCCGTGTACTGCGCGACCGCTTCGGCGTTCTTGTTCTGCTTCTCGAGGACGAGACCGATGTTGTACGCGAGGTCCGGAACGTCCTTCTTGTCCTTGAAGCGCGCGATGTAGCGGTTGTACGCGGCGATCGCCTTGTCGAACTGACCGACGCCCTCGAACCAGAAGCCGGTGTTGTACTGCGCGTCGGCGACGAGCCCTTCCGCTTCCTTGATCAGCGCCTCGCGCTCCTTCTTCTTGGCCTCGTCCTTCACGGCCTTCAGGTCGAAGGTGGTGATGGCGGGCGCGGCGTTGGGGTTCGGCTTGCCCTTGAGCGCCTTGAGCTCTTTCTCCTTCGCTTCCTTCTCCTTCTTCACCAGATCCTTGATGTTCTCGTAGCCGATCGCCTTCTCACCGGCCGCGAGGTCATAGGTCGCGACGAAGTTCTCGTAGGTCTGCGCCGACTTCTCGAAGTTCGCCATCTTCTCGTAGAAGTACGCGAGCGCGACCTTCACCTTCAGGTCGAACGCGGAGTTGGGGTACTCCTTCAAGACGCGCTCACCGAGCGTGATCGCCTTGTCGAGCTGCTGCGCCTCACGCGCGATGATCATCGAGTAGGTCAACGCGCGATCGGCGTTCTCCGACTTGGGGAACTCCTGCACGAACGCCACGAAGAGATCGGACGCCTTCGCCGGATCCTTCTCCTTCTTGTAGACGACCTCGTCGATGTACTTGTACTGCGAGCCTTCCACGAGCGAGCCGACGCGCTTGGTGAACTCGGTGTTGGGCTTGCTGAGCTTGGTGTTGGCCTTGAAGACGCGCGCGAGCTTGTTGAGCTCCAACCACTCTTCGCGATCGTTCAGCACCGCCATGATGAGGTCGGCGGCCTTCTCGGAGTTCGGGTGCTGCGGGTAGTCGTTGATGACTTCACCGAACCGGCGACCGGCCTCGACGAAGTGGTTCTTGTCGTAGAAGACGACGGCGGCCTGGTACGCGATGTCGACCTCGTCCGGGTTCTTTGGGAAGAGCTTGTTGTACGCGTCGCAGGCGGCGACGAGCTTGTTCTCGAAGTCCGTGATGGGCTTCTCGACCATCTCCTTCGGGTCGCGCTTCTCGAGCTTGCCGGCCTTCTCGACCTTGCCGCCCTTCTGGCCCTTGTTCTCCTCGATCTTCTTGTTCTCATCGAGGGTGGTCTTCTGCAGCAAGCCACGCTCGATCTTCACGAGCTTGTCGTAGGCGAGGATCGCGTTGAACGACGAGCTCTGACGGTACTTCTCGTTGCTGGCTTCCTTCGCCTCGGGACGGTTGGGGATCTTGAACGCGGTGACGCCGTCGTACTGCTTGGCCGCCGGCTCCCACTCCTCGAGGGCCCACAGAATTTCCGCGTAATAGAACTTCAGGTTGAAGGCCTGGTCGGCGACGAAGTTCTCGTCGTCAGACGTGGCGAACGCGTCGACGTATTCCTTGTAGATGTCGCGCGCGAGGCGGTACGTCTTCACCTCTTTCGTCTTCTGCGCCTCACCGTGGTACTCGGTCACGCTGACGCGCATCGCCTCTTCGGCGACGTTGAAGCCGTTGCGGAGCACTTCCTTCTTCGAGTCGTTGGCCTTCCACCAATCCGATCCCGGGCGGTAGAGCGTCGCGAGCTTCTTGATCTCGGCGCGCACGTTGTCGCGCTGACGCAGACCTTCGTACGACTTGATGATCGACTGCTGCCAGTCAGGCGCGGACTCGGACACCGCGTTGTCGTTCAAGAGGAAGCGGAACGATTTGATCGCGTTGTCGTGGTGACCGGCGTCGGCCAGCGCGTAGGCGAGCTTCTGCGTGAGGCTGATCTGCTTCTTCTTGCCCGCGTGCGCCTTGAAGTACGCCATCGCGTCGTCGGCGCGATTCAGCTGCACGAACATGCGAATCGAGTCCTGGAGCGCTTCGTTCTTCAGGTCGGTCGCGTACTTCTCCTTGCCCTGCTTCTCGGCGAAGTCGACCGTGTCCTGCAGCTTCTTGAGCGCCTTCTCGTGCTCGCCGGCGTTGAAGTCGCACCACGCCAACTTGTAGAGCGCGTAGCTCTTGATGCGCGGATTGGTCGAGACGTACGCCTTCTCGTAATACGTCTTCGCCTTGTCGAGGATGTTGGCGACTTCGAAGTAGTGGTTGCCGAGCTGCACGTACGTGTCGCTGACGAACTTGCTGCCCGGGTAGCTCTTGAGCAGCTCCTCGTAGCGCTTGATCGCGAGGTCCTTCTTGCCGATGTCGTACTGGTTGTACGCGAGGTTGAAGAGCACCTCGTCCTTGCGCTCGTAGGTCGGGTACTCGCGGAGAATCGTCTCGTAGAGCCGCATCGTCTCGGAGCGGTACAGCTCGGACTCGCGGTGCTCTTCCTTCGGCTCGGCGACCTTCTCGCCGCGGTTCTTCTTCTCGTCGGCTTCCTTCTGCGCGTTGAAGAAGACGAGCATCTCCTTGCGGTACAGGTAGCGCGACTTTTCCCAGTAGAGCTCTGAGAGCTGGAAGAGGAGATCGGCCTTGGTCGGGTTGCCGTCTTCGATCTTCGGAATGATCTTCTTGGCGGCCTCGATCTGCTCGTCGCGCTTCTTGTCGGCGATCGCGTCCTTCTCGACGTCGGCGGCGTTCACCGCTTCTCGCCCGTCGAGCTTCGCGGGGCCCTTGCGCTCCTCGGGCTTCTTCGCGGCGGCCTTGGGATCCGGTTTCTTCGGA
>JAEUJS010000003.1 GCA_016792935.1 Archangium sp.
ATGAACGCCATGAACGAAGCAGCCGGTCGCGATGTGAGCGGACCGTTCTCGAGCTTCCTCGATCAGCCGGGCGTGCCGATCGTCTCGGGCGACGTGCAATGCGACGCGACCGCCGCGCGCGTGACGTTGAAGCAGCAGCGCTACGTGCCGCTGGGCTCGGTGCTCGAACCGCAGCTCTGGCAGATCCCGGTGTGCATGAAGTGGGACAGCGGGCGCGAGTGCGTGCTGCTGACGAAGGCGTCGGAGACTTTCCCGCTTCCGTCATGTCCGAAGTGGCTGCTGCTGAACGAGGAGATGAAGGGCTACTACCGCTCGGCTCCGGCGACCGCTGCGTTGGCGACGAACCCCGCGCTGAGCATCGGAGAGCGGCTCGGCACCTCGCTCGATCTCGCCGCGCTCGTGCAGCGTGGTGACGTCCCGATCGACGAGCAGCTGGCGATGGTCGGCCCCAACGCGGCGAGCGGAGATCGGTTCTTGATCGAGACTGCTGCGAACGCCGTCGACGCGCTGGTTCCGCTGCTCAGCGGGAAGGAACGCGCGAAGTTGGCGGCCTTCACGCAGAGGCACTTCGGTCCCAAGTGGAAGGAGATCGGACTGACTCCTCGCGACGACGAGAGCGACGACGTGCGCCTGCTGCGGTCGAAGTTGTTCGCAACGCTGGCCATCACCGGTGAAGACAAGGTGCTGCGCGCCGAGGCCGTGAAGTTGATGCGCGCCTGGCTCGTGAAGCGCGACTCGCTGGAGTCCGAGATGTTGTTCGTCGTCTCGCGCACCGCGGGCCTCTCGAACGATCGCGGGCTGTACGACGCTCTCAACAAGGCGCTGCTCGTGGAGAAGGATCAGCAGCAGCGCTCGAAGTTGCTGACCGCGTTGGCGTTCTTCAGCTCTCCGGCGCTGGCGAAGAAGTCGCTCTCCCTGGTGCTCGATGCCAACTTCGACTCGCGCGACACGCTGAACGTGGCGTGGTCGTTGAGCGCCCGCGACGAGACGCGCGACCTGGTCTTCGAGTGGCTGCGGAAGAACTACGAGCGACTGGTGACGCGGCTCCCCGACGGGTGGGACGCCAACCTCGTCTACATGGCCGCGGGGTTCTGCTCGAAGCAACGGCGCGCTGAGGTCATCGCCTTCTTCGAGCCGCGCACCACGAAAGCCATCGGCGGACCTCGCGAATTTGCGTCGGCGATGGAGAGCTACGACCAGTGCATCGCGTGGCGTGAACTCCAGCTCCCGAAGGCGCGTGCGTACCTCGAGCGCTGGAAGTGACTCACTCACGTCGCGAAGCGTTCGGCGCTGCGAGGGGATCCTCGCGCTGGCTACGCCTGCTTCGCGGGGACGAAGGCGGGGCGCTCTCCGGTGCGTGAGGCGGCGATCTCTTCGACGCGCGAGCTGAGGGCGAGATCGGCGCGCAAGGCCTGCAGGAAGACGTCGCGCCCGAGCACCAGCACCAGCGTGTCGGTCGTGGTGCGCACCGTCGCCGTACGCGGAACGTTGCGCAGCAAGGCGATCTCTCCGAACACGTCGCCGTCTTTGAGCGACACGAGCTTCTTGCCTTCTCCCGAGAGCACGTCGACCGTGCCTTTCGCGATGAGGAAGAACTCGTCGCCCGTCTCTCCGAAGGTGATGACGTTGGTGTCCGTCGGCACCGAGCGCGGAATGAACTTGCTGGCGAGCGACGACAAGCGCTCGGGCGGCAGTTCCTTGAACAGCTTGCTCTTGCCGATCGCGCTCGCGGCGCGGAGGACGGCGGCGAAGTCGACTCCGCCGACGGTCGCAACGACCTTCTCGAACGCTTCGCTCGCGAGCTCGATCACGACGGTCTCGGTCACCGCGCGAACGGTCGCGGTGCGTACGCCGTCTTTGAGCATCGCCGTCTCGCCGAAGCAGTCACCCGCACCGAGGCGCGCCACGACGCGCGGACGCTGGCTGGCCTCGCCGCGGATCACGGTGACGGTGCCTCGGCGAATCGAACAGAACGTATTTCCCGGAGCGCCTTCCTCGACGATCTTCTCTCCCGCGCCGTAGGTCACTTCACGCGAGTGCGAGGCGATCTTCGCGAGATCGTGATCACTCAGCTTCGAGAACAACGGGATCGATCGGAACGCCGCGAGCTCGGCCGCGCCACCAGCGGTCTTGCCGCCCGTCTCACGCGGCCAGAAGAACTCGAACGCCGACTCGATGAACTGGAACGCGGCGAGCACCAGCGGCAACGGGCAGATCGCGAAGAGCGCCATCGCCCCACCGCCCGCGACCCACTGCATGTTGCCGCTGACGGTGCCTCCGAGCTCGATCAGCCGCATCGCCGTCGTCAGCCCGAGGCCGAAGATCATCAGGAAGAGCGCGAGCAACCAGAGGCCGCCGAGCAGGCCTGAGAAGACGAGGAAGCCACCCCAGCGGCGCACGCTGAACGTGACCATCGCCTTCAAGAGCGGCAGCCCCACGAAGCTGCGGAGCTGATCGCGCACCTGCGCCTGACCCGTCGCGGTGGAGAGGATCGACTCGATCGACGACTGCACCAGCGGGCAGAGATCGAACAGCAGCACCAGCGCTGCGCCCGCCCAGAGTCCGGGCCACGGCCAGCAGAGGAGCAGGGCGCACATCGCTCCGACGATCGCGCCGACGTGCGTGGCGATGCGACCGCCTTTCCCGAGGAGCACGACTTGATTGCTGTCGGGCGCGAAGAACCAGACCAGCCCGAGAATGGTGACGAGCTGGGTGCGTTTGGGTGGCGCTCCGGCGACGGCGCACACCGCGGCCTTCATGCGATCGCGGATGGTCAGCGCGATGAGGACGCCCGGGTAGAACAGCAGCACGTCCATCGGTTCGAGGTTGAGATGCGGGAGCTCGATGAACGAGTACACCGCGAGCACCGGCCAGAGGATCAGCTCGAGCGCGCGGAGCGGCGTGGGCAGCCACATCCGCCAACGCAGGCGCGGCGTCGGCGCGAGCAGATCGACCCACGAGCTGCGGTCGACCATGTTGAGCCGCTCGAGGTTTTGCGGCGGGTGCATCAAGAGGCCCGCGTCCACCAGGCCCCACATCAGTTCGTCGATCGCCGCGAAGGGCACGAAGCCGTGACGGCTCATGTACTCGGCGGAGATCTCGAGCAGCGTGCGCTTGCCGTCGAACAGGGCGATCAGGTTGACCTGTTCGGGCGTCGTCTCGTAGCTGTGCCCGGTCGCGGCGTCGTAGATGCCTTCGGTCCCATCGGAGCGGCGTCTCACCTCTGCTGTGGGGAGCAGACAAGGCCGGATCTGATCGAGCATCGCGACGCCAATCGTACCCGTCTTGCCAGCTGCCCGGAGCGAACTTGGTGCGGGTTTGGGCGTGCCGCGCTCTTCGCCGTTGACTAGAAATGTAGGCGTGGTTGCGACGCGTGAGTACTCAGCCGGCGGCGTCGTACTGCGCTCCGTCGATGGCCGCGCTGAAGTGGCGGTGATCAAGCCGATGGGCCGCAACGTGATGGCGTTGCCCAAGGGGCACATCGAGCGCGGCGAGACGAGTCAGCAGACGGCCGAGCGCGAGATCCGCGAAGAGACCGGGCTGACCGTGCACTGCATCAAGAAGCTCGGCGACGTGAAGTACGTCTACCGGTTCAAAGGGAAGACGATCTTCAAGTGCGTCAGCTTCTACGTGTTCCGTTGGGAGACGGGCGAGATCGACCAGATCAGCGAAGCGATGCGCAAAGAGGTCGACGTCGCGAGGTGGGTTCCGCTCGAGGAAGCGGTGGCAAAACTCAGCTATCCCGGCGAGCGCGAAATGGCCGGCCGGGTGCTGGATGAATTGATCTCGGAGACGATTTCGCCGAGCTGAGCTCTTAGCTCTGGGCCGCGGGCTGGTTGAACTTGCCCATCAGCGCTTCGCGCACGTCGCGATCGAACTTCACGCGACCGGTGGCGATCTCACGGATGGCGAGCACGCACGGCTTGTTCTTCGAGTGCTCCACGAGGGGACGGGCGCCGGCCATCAGCTGACGGGCGCGCTTGCTCGCGAGGAGAACGAGAGCGAAGCGGTTGTCGACGTG
This sequence comes from Archangium sp., assembly GCA_016792935.1. Taxonomy (GTDB): domain Bacteria; phylum Myxococcota; class Myxococcia; order Myxococcales; family Myxococcaceae; genus Archangium_A. The sequence continues at coordinate 4,022 of JAEUJS010000003.1, forward strand.
GGGAAGGGCGTCTTCGACGGTTACGCGTGCCATGGGGGCGGTCTCCTAGGGGACACAGGGGGTTGGGTCAAGCGTCAGGAGCCAAACTGTTTGGCGACCCAGGTCGAGACCCGGTC
>JAEUJS010000069.1 GCA_016792935.1 Archangium sp.
CTGCCGAAGATTCTCGTTGCGGTCTCGTACACGCGCGCGAACAAGGCCGAGAAGGACACGAAGACGGACGAGCCGCGCGAGGTGCCGATGCACCCGACGCTGCAGCGCGTGTTGAAGGAATGGGGCGACGTCGGCTTCGCCGAGTTCTTCGGTCGCGAGCCAAAGCCGGATGACCTCGTGGTTCCGAATCAGTGGGGCGGCTACCGCACCGACAACACCTTCCTGCAGGGGCTCGCGCGCGACCTCGAGCTGCTCGGCGTGCGCAAGCGTCGCTTCCACGACTTCCGGCGCACCTTCATCTCGCTCGGCCGGACCGACGGCGCAAACCCCGACGTGCTTCGGAGCGTCACGCACCAGGCCGACGGAGACCAGTTCGACCAGTACACGACGTTCAGTTTCGAGACGAAGTGCGAGGCGGTGATGCGCCTCAACATCACGGGGCGCGCGGTGAAGGCGGCGCGGCTCGCGAGCGGTGGAAATTCGCCTGCTACACGGACTGCTACACGGGAGGGAAACGCGATGGCAACGACGCAGAACGACTCACGAAAGAAGCATGGACAGGGCGGGACTCGAAGCCTCCTCACCCCTGCTCGGGGCGACTCAGGAAGCCTCGTTCCGCAGGTCTACGAGACCACCAAGGGCACCAAGAGCCACGTGCGCGGCGTTCCGTGTAGCAACGTAGCAACCGAAGCCATCGCGACCGAGCTCTCCGCCGCTCTCGACGACTGGAAGCGCCGGGCTGACCGCAAGCGCCTTGCCGCTCGTCTCCGAACCATTCTCACCCGGGTGCGCTGATGAGCGGCTTCGCCACGTACACGAAGAAGCGCCGCGCGCACGTCTCCTCATTCGACGGGGTTGCGAAGCTGCAGCGCTACCGCGTCGTTCGCATCGACGGCGCGGTGCTGGGTGGCTCGCCCGACAAGGCCACGGCCGAGCGCCTCTCGCGCGTCATCAACGTCGGGCAGCGGCGTGACTACTCGGTGGTCCTCGGCGGTGCTCGATGAAGCGCCTCTCTCTCCTCATCGGGGCCGCTGCCCTCCTCACCGGCTGCAACACCGCTGGCGCGTGCGCCGACGCGTGCCGCGGCTCGGGACTGCAGTTCGCCTCGTGGGACGGCAAGTCGTGCACCTGTCTCACGCCGCCGAAGTGCGACCTCGAGAAGCGACTCGCCGATGAGGGCCTGCTCCGCGGCGAGACCGGCCTCGTGCTGCTGAAGGACTGCAGCCAGGCGCTCGCGGTGTGCCGCGCTGGAGGTGGCCGATGAACCTCTTTCTCCGGCGCGTGCTCGAGCAGCGATGTGAGTTCACGAAACGCGGTCGCCGCGGCGGGACGGTGCCGAAGACGTGCGGTCTCCGCTGCCAGAAGCGACGCCACTACCAGTCGAAGCATCCGACGGCGCGACCGTATCGCCCGCGAGGTGCTGCATGACCGGCATTCAACTCGTCTCGGCCGAGCGCTTCCCCCACGGCTCGCGATCCCGTTACGTGAAGGGCTGCCGCTGTGAGCCGTGCACCGTCGCGAATCGCGAGTACGCGAAGGGCCGCTACCACGCGCAGAAAGCGGGCCTGGCGAATGGGCTCGTGAAGGCCGACGACGCGCGAGCGCATCTCGCGCTCCTTCGTCGGTGCGGCGTCGGGCTTCGCACCGTCGCTGATGTGGCTGGCATCGGTCGCTCCGTTCTTCAGCGCATCACCCGCGGCCTGCGCGCCCGCGCCGACGTCGTGCGACGCGTCCTCGATGTCGGACCCGAAGCCGCCGGCGACGGTGCATACGTTCCTGCGTCGCGCGCGTGGTCCGCCGTCGGAAAGTTGCTCAACCTCGGGCTGACACGCGGCGAGATCGCTCAGGGCATCGGCCGCGAAACCGCCGCTCTGCAACTCGGCCGCCGCCGCATCACTCGCCGCAACGAACACGAGATCCTCAAGCTGCTCGAGGAAGTTCGGGCCGCAAACGCGAAGCCTGAGCTCTGCACGGCCTGCGGCACGACGCACGAGCCGGAGCGCCGTCGCGAGTGGCTGAAGCGAGTCGCGCAGGAAGAGAACGATCTCGATGCGCTGCAGGACGAGCGCTCGTGCTGGTACCCGAAGACCGAGGCCGGTCGGCGCGCATTGATGCGCGATCTGGACGCGATCGGTGCGCAGCGCCCGCGGAGGGCAGCATGAACGCTCCGCTTCGAGCTCCGTTTCCGTGGTTCGGCGGAAAGTCGCGTGCGGCCGATCTCGTCTGGCGTGCGTTCGGCTCGGACATTCCGAACTACGTCGAGCCCTTCGCCGGAAGCATGGCCGTTCTCCTCGCTCGCCCGGGTGAACCGCGCATCGAGACGGTCAACGACAAGGATTGCTACCTCGCGAACTTCTGGCGTGCGCTGAAGCATGCGCCGCAGAAGGTCGCCGAGTTCGCAGACTGGCCGGTGAACGAGACTGACCTTCACGCCCGACACCTCTGGCTCGTGAAGCAGTCGAACTTCCGTGAGCGCATGCGGCGCAATCCGAAGTACTTCGACGCGCGCATCGCCGGCTGGTGGGTTTGGGGCCTTTGCCAGTGGATCGGCTCCGGGTGGTGTGACGAGGCGAACTGGAACCCGAGCGCACCTCGGCTTCGTGGCTCGCTCGCGAAGAACGACACGAGCAGGCCGAACCTGCAGCAGATGGGCGTGCACAAACGCACGCGACGCCTCGCGACCTCGGCGACGTGGGCAAAGCGTCCACAGCTCGGCAAGGGCGGTCGTGGTGTGAGCCGCCAGATGCCGATGCTCCGAGGCGACAGCGGCGCAGCCGGCGCAGGAATCCACGCGAGCGGTCTCTATCGCAAGCTCCCCGGCCTCTCGCTCGGTTTAGGCACCGGCGCCGGCGTCCACTCGAGCGGGCCCCTGTTCGAGTGGATGCATCTCCTCGCCGAGCGACTTCGTCGCGTCCGCGTTTGCTGTGGTGACTGGAAGCGCGTGCTCTCGCGCAGCGCGACCGAACACATCGGCGTGACGGGCATCCTTCTCGATCCGCCCTACAGCGGAGAGGTTCGCGACGCCTCGCTCTACGCGTGCGAGAGCGGGACGATCAGCGGCGACGTTCGGGAGTGGGCCATCGCCAACGGCGACAACGAGAAGCTGCGCATCGCGCTCTGCGGGTACGAGGGCGAACACGACATGCCGGCGACGTGGACCAAGGTCCCGTGGAAGGCGGTCGGGGGCTACGCGGCGAGCGCGGGCAACACGGAGAACTCGGCGCGCGAGCGAATCTGGTTCAGCCCCCATTGCTACGCCGCGCTCGCGCAGCGCGATCTGTTCGGAGGTGCAGCGTGAACGCCGGCACCGCTGTTCGACACATCGGCACGCCCTTCTTCGAGCGCACGGGCATGGTCGTCGAGCCTCACGCCAACGACTTCGCGTGGCCCGACTACGTGCGCGTGCAACTCGACCCGGCCCCGCAATGTTCGGTTGGGCCGCGTCTGCTCCTCGAGGTGCGACTGCTCGAGCGTGTTCAGCGCGCGGGTCAGCTCGGCCTCTTCGGAGGTGCGCCTTGAGTCTCCCGTGCGCAAGCTGCGACGGCGGCGTCTGCACCGAGTGCGTGCTCGAGCACCAGGAGCGCGCCGGTGGTGATCAAGGTCTCTCCGCTGCCGAGATCGAAGTCTTCCAGCTCCGAGACGAGAACCAGCGGCTGAAGAAGGCCGTGCTGACCGCTCAGTTCTCTGCAGCCGAAGCCCAGCGCGACCGCGCCGAGATGAAGAACCGGCTCGATGCTGCGCTCGCGCAGCTCGCGCTCCTCAGCATGGAGGCGCGCGCATGAGCACCTTCCAAGAAGCGCTGAAGCACCTGAAGAGCGCGAAGACGGTCGTTCGCCAGACGAAGGCAGGCGGTGCGCTCAAGGAGATGTGGGCCGAGGCCATCAAGGTCATCGAAGACGACGTGAAGCGCGAGTGGAGCGAGACGAACGCGAAGCACCGCGCTGAGGCCAATCGCGTGCGCATCGCTCCACTTCTCGAACTCGGGAAGTACCGAATCGCAGGGGGAAGCAAGTGAGTCGCCAGTCGTCGTCAGACCCATTGCCGTACGTGCAGGTGGACCGCGCCGTGAAGCCGAAGGCGACGCTGCTCGCCAACGCGCTCGGCGTCACCCCGCAGCACGCCACCGGCTCGCTCGTCGAGTTCTGGGAGTTGTGTGGTGACCCGCGAGAGCTCGAGGCCATCGTGATGAGCACGCCGGCCGACATCGAGCCCGAGGTGGTGCTCCAGCCCGATGACCTCCGGCTCCGCTTCAAACTCGCCAGCGGGCACGACCTCGACCCCGCAGTGATGGCGCGCCTGGGCCTCGTCGAGCCCCGCGACAAGGCATTCCGCGTGCGCGGCATGAGCCGCTACTTCGAGCCGATTCAGAAGCGCATTCAGGCTCGTGACGCAGCCGCGAAAGGTGGAAAGGCGTCGGTCGAGAGCCGCAAGAAGAAGACCGGAACAGCCCAGCCGCAGGGTGGAAAGGGCTCAGAAAATCGTTCGGATGAACGTTCGGAGCCCGCTCAAGCAGTCGCTCAACCGCCAACAGAAGCGGAACCGAAGCGCAAACCGAAGCGTGACGGAAGCGCCACCGAAGCGGAACCGAACCCTAGCGGTCAGCGGTCAGCGGTCAGCGACCTAAGAGGATCTATGTCCTCGCCTTTTGAGCAACCACGTGCGGGAGCTGTGGAGAAACCACCCACGCCTGTGGAGAACTCGAAAGGCGAGGACCAGAATTCTCGGTGGCTCATCGAAGCTGACGCGTTCATCGACTGGGCTCAGCAGCAGGCTCCGGAAATCGGCGACGCAGGCCCTTCAGCTCGCGCATGGGCTCAGGGTTTCTTCCTGAAGTACCAGCCCGAGAACGTCGACCTCATCCGCGTCGCCTTCGTGAAGTTCCTCACGTGGGTGTCGATGCAGAAGCTCAAGGTCGGTTGGGGCCTCTGGATTCAGGAAAAAGTCTGGGAGCCACGATGGGCCGACGTCCGCGCTGAAGCATCGAAGCGAGGGGTCGCGTGAACGCGAGTCTCTTCGCGCCTTCGAAGCAGTTCGGCTGCGGGGTGTTCGACCCGCCGTGGTGGGAAGCCGGCGGTGGTCAGGTGAAGCGTGGAGCTGACCGGCACTACCCGCTGATGAAGACCGCGGCCATCTGCGCCCTCCCCGTGCGCGAGCTCTTCCTCGACGACTCGCACTTGTGGCTCTGGGTCACGAACAACTTCCTCGAGGACGGTCTCGAGGTGATGCGCGCGTGGGGCTTCCGGTACGTCTCGAACGTCGCCTGGGGCAAGGTGAACGAGAACGGCGTCGTGCAGCAGGGTCTCGGCCAGTACATCCGCGGTGCGCACGAGTTGCTGCTCTTCGGCGTGCGCGGTCAGCCGCCGTACAAGCTCGTCGACGGCAAGCGACAGCAGACGCCTTCGCTGATTCTCGCGCCGCGCACCGAGCACAGCGTGAAGCCCGACGTGTTCTACGAGGCTGCCGCTCGCGTCTCGCACGGCCCGTTCATCGAGGGCTTCGCACGCCGGCCGCGCCCGGGCTGGGACGTGTGGGGCAACGAAGTCGAGAGCACCGTCGCGCTGGAGGCCTCGCCATGACCGCGCCTCGCCACATGCAGGTGTCCGAAGAGACGCGCCGCGAGCTCCTGCTGATCGTCGCGGCCGCACGCGAGGGGCGCACGCTCATCAAGGGCTTCGGCATCTTCTTCGTCTCGACGCGTCGCGCCCGTCAGGTTCGGAACCCGCAGACGAAAGAACTGATGCGCATCCCCGCAACGCGCGAACTGCGCTTCCGCATGTCGAAGGACGTGCGCGAGCGACTCAACCCTCGGAGGAAACGATGAGCCGACGTGACGAAGAACGACGCGAGGAGACCAAGGCGAACGCGACCGAGCGCGGCAAGTCGAAGCTGCGTTTCGGACAGCAGGTGCTCACCGCCTTCGTGGACGACGAGCCCGTGCGCCAGACGGCCAAGCGACTCGGGTGCAGCCCTTCCACGGTGATGCTCGCGCGCGCCTTCCTCGAGCTCGAAACCGGGCGCAGCTGGAAGCACAGCGGGAAGCGCACCGGCCGACTCCGCGAGAGCGACCTGAGGGTGAGCCATGGCTGAGAACAGCGAAAAAACAGCGAAGCCCGAGCCGAAGAAGCGCGGTCGCGGTCGACCGTTCCCGAAGGGCAAGAGCGGCAACGCCGGCGGACGGCCCAAGCTGCCCGAGGAGCTCAAGCAGGCGCTCACCGCAGACTCGCTCGAGCTGTACGAGAAGGCGAAGAAGCTGCTCGACAAGGCGACGCGCAAGGGCTCGCTCCAGGTCGCAGCGCAGCTCGTGCTTGGACTGCTGAAGAAGACCATTCCCGACGCGCAGACGTTGCTGGTCGGCGACGCGAACGGCGACCCGCTGAAGATTCTCGCCATCGACCCGAAGACGCTGACGAAGGAGCAGCTCGAGGCGCTCATCGCGATTCAGAAGGCGCAGGGAGCGAAGTGACGTGACGGAGATGCTGCAACTCGCCGGCGTGCCCAGCATCGCGGCGCTCGAGGCAGAGCACGCGCTGCGCGACCTCGTGGCCTTCGTGCCGCACCTCTCGCCGAAGTACATGAAGCCGACGCACCTCGCTCCGCTGCTGCGGAAGTTCGAGCTCGCCGTCGAAGGCATTCCGCAGCGCGTGTGCTGCAGCGCTCCGCCGCGTCACGCAAAGACCGAATCCGTTCTGCACCTGCCCGCCTTCGCTCTGCGCAGAAAGCCCGAGCTCACGCTCAGCTACTCGACGTACGCAGACAGGCTCTCGCGCTCGAAGTCACGCAAGGCGCGCGCGCTCGCGGTGAAAGCCGGGGTGCGTCTCGAGTCGAGCGCGCTGAACGAGTGGCGCACTCCCGAAGGCGGAGGGCTGCTCGCCGGCGGCGTCGGTGGTCCGCTCACCGGCCACGGCGTGAACATCCTCATCGTCGATGACCCAATCAAGAATCGCGTCGAGGCCGAGTCCGGTGTTTCGCGCGCGAAACTGCTCGACTGGTGGAACGACGTCGCCGCAACGCGCATTGAGCCAGGCGGGAGCGCCTTCGTGTTCATGACGCGATGGCACCCGGACGACCTCATCGGTGAGCTGCTCGCCGAGAAGGGCTTCGAGTACATCAACCTCCCCGCGCTCGACGACGAGGGCGCTCCGCTGTGGCCCGAGCGCTGGGACAAGGCCGCGCTCGAGAAGCGACGCGAAGACGTCGGCGAATTCACGTGGAGCTCGCTGTACCAGGGCCGCCCGCGCGCGCGTGGTGAGAACGTCTTCGGCGACTGCCACGTCTGGAAAGAACTGCCCATCGTGTACCGCGCGGCTGGTGGCGTCGACTCGGCGTATTCGATGAAGAAGACCGCCGACAATTCCTCGTGGGTGAAGATGGTTCGCCACGGGAAGTACTTCTACGTGACGGGCGGCTGGCGCGGCCGCACGCCGGCGCCGCACTTCAAGAAGCGCCTGCACCTCGTCCACAAGGACGAGCCGACGATGACGTGGCGCTGGTACGTCGCATCGTCGGAGATGGGTGCGGCGGAGCTGTTCGCCGATGGCGATGACGGTGTGCCTCTCGTCGGTGAGCTCGCGAAACAGGACAAGTTCATTCGCGCGCAGCGCTACGCGGCCGCGTGGAACTCAGGGCGCGTTCTCGTTCCCGCGAAGGCAGGCCCGTGGCTCGACGAGTTCCTCGCAGAGCACGCGTCTTTCACCGGCGTGAACGACAAGCGCGATGACTTCATCGACGCCGCGGTCGCTGCCTTCGACGAGCTCGACGGTGAGAGCGACACGAAGATCAAGACCAAGCCGCGGAAGCTGCCCGGCCGCGAGTACCTGAGGGACATGGACCTATGAGCGCTCATCTCGCTTCGCTGACCGTCGCACACATGCACATCGAGCGACTCGAGCGCGAGGTCGCATCCCTTCGCGTTGCGGCGTCAGACAAGTTCGGCGAACTCAACATCGCCGTTCGGCCTGAGGATGCGGCGGATCTCGCGAAGTGGGCGGCGAACGCGCAGCACGTGCGCACGCTACTCGAGTTTGAGCCTGTCGAGTCCGACGGCGACGGAGGCTCGTGGTGCGCCGACTGTCTGAGCGGACATCTCCATGACGCAAAGTGCCGAGTCGTTCAGGCGTGGCGCGCACTCGGCGATCCGCGCGCAGCAAAGGCTGATGAGCAGGCGCACGACTTCGCCCTGACGCAGCATCGGGCGCGGGGCAACGTGATGCCGAAGCCTCTGATGCGCACGAGACGCTTCGACGAGGCGTACCAGCACGGCATCGCAACACTGACCGACGAGCAGCTCGACAGCCTCGCGCGGGCGCGTGTCCCAAAGCCGTGCAAGCACGAGCCCGTGTGGAGCGTCCGCGACTCAAGGCGCCGCTGCGGCGAGTGCGGCGAGAACCTTCCGGAGTAGCTGGTAGCCCGTCGGTACAGAAACCCCACAGCTTCGCGCCGTGGGCTCGAGCCGCAACAACAGCGCAAAGCGGAGGGTGCGTCTCGCGGCGGCTGCAGTCGCTGCGACTGCTGTTGCGGTCTCGCCCGTAGTTCCGTCGGTTGGTGAAGTCGGGCTCGACGGAATCGGCAACTTCGCGGGCGACATCCACGCGGAGAACAACACCAAGCTTCTCTACGACGCGGCGTACGGCTCGCCGGGTTCTCGCTCCTGGGGCGAGTGGGAGAAGCTGCTCCGCACCAACCCCTTCGTCGAGATGGGCGTCGACTTCGTGTCGGGCCACATCCGCGACGCGCGCGTTGGAGTGAAGGCGTCCGAGAAAGTTGCCGACGGGCAGAAGCACGCCGACTTCGTGAAGTGGGCGCTCACCGAGGCGATGGACCCGGGCGTCGCGGCCGTGAATCAGCAGATGGTCGAGGGACTCGTCCCCGGCTTCTCGCTGCATGAGCTCGTCTGGGAAACCGCGAAGCACGAGACGCTTCCGGGTGGCAGCGGGTACGTCATCAAGAAGCTCGCCGACCGGCTGACGTCGACCGTCGCGCACAACGCGTGGCACGTGACGGGCGGAGACCTCGCCTTCGTGCGCCAGCAGGGGCCAGACGAGTCCGGCTACTGGCGCACGGCTGAGATTCCGGCGAACAAGCTCTCGCTCTTCAGCTGGAAGCGCCGCGGGAACAACTTCGCCGGCTACAGCGCGTGGCGCTCCGTTTGGTACATCGCGAAGATTCAGGAGCAGCTGCTGAAGCTCTCCGGCATCGCGCTCGTGCGCGAAGGCGCGGGCATTCCGACGGCCTTCTCCGACACGGACCGAGCGGCGAAGCTCACCGACGGCCAGCGCCGCAAGCTGCAGCGTCTCCTCGAGAACCTCGTCTTCCACGAGAACGCGGCAGTCGTCATGCCGCACGGCTGGAAAATCGAGTGGGTCTACTCGCCGGGCGCGAACAAGGGCCACGTCATCGACGCCTGGCTCGCCTTCGGGAAGGTCATCCTGCAGGTGGTGCAAGCGCAGCAGCTCGCGCTCGGTCTGGACGGCACCGGGAATCGCGCTGTCGGTGAGGTGCACGACGCGCAGAGCTTCGCCTTCATCCAGGGCGTCGTGGTCGAGCTCGAGGCGGTGTGGAACGGCGTCGGGAATCGCCCGTACACCGGCATCGTCAAGAAGCTGGTCGACGCCAACTTCGGGCCGCAGCTCGAGTACCCGAAGCTGACGCTCACGCTGAAGCGTCCGCAGCTGCAGCCCGGCGCGCGCCTCGATGCGCTCAAGAAGGCCGTCGACGCTGGCGCCTTCACCATCACCGCCGACGACGAGAACGTCGTGCGTGAAGACCTCGGCTTCGCTCCCATCGACGAGAAGGACCGCGACGCTGCGCGCGAGCTCGAGGTGCAGCGCAAGGCTGCGATGGCGCCGAAGTTCCCTCCCGGTGGTGACGGTGATGATCCGCCCGTCCCGCCGAAGAAGTTCGGAGCGAACCCGCCCTTCGCTCTCCGCCGCCCGCTGCGTGAGTCCGAGAAGGTGCTCGACCTCAGCGCGATGAAGGGTGAGCTCGACATCGCGCCCGTGCGCTTCGAGACGCTCGTGCGCCCCATCGTCGCGGAGATGCTCGTGCAGGCCGCGCCCGCAATCACCGCGGCGATGGCTGACGGCTCACCCGACGAAGTCGCCACCCTGCCCCTGCAGACCGGTCGCCTCGGCGTCGCGATTCGCACGTTCCTCACGGACCTCCGCGAGACGGGCAACCGTCAGGTGCGTCGGGAGCTCTCCGCCGGCACCACCGATGCGCTCGGCGAGAAGCGCGCTGACGGCACGCCAGGCGTGAAGCTGGCGAAGAAGCCGACGCCTGAGCAGGCAGCCGCAGCGAAGGCCGACGCTGACGCGCTCGTTGAAGCGCAGGCGAAGGCGCTCGAGCGCCGCATGGCGAACCGTCTCCGCTCCGAGCTCGAGCGCGAGGCAATCGACGTTCTGCGCACGGGAGGGACCGGCTCCGAGGTCGTCTCGCGCACCGTCGTGAAGCAGCTCGACACCGGCGCGTTCAAGTCCGACGCCGGCACCGTCACCACGCGCATCTGGAACGTCGGACGTGACGAGGCCGCGCGTCTGGTGGGCGGAGTCGACACGGTCGAGCGCAGCGCGGTGCTCGACGACGGCACGTGTGAGGTGTGCGAGCGCATGGATGGCGAGACCGCGCCATTCGGTTCCGCTGAGCACGACCGCCTCACGCCGCCGGAACGGAACTGCAAGGGGGGCGACCGCTGCCGCTGCCTCAACCTGTACCGCCGCACCGAGGGGAGCGAAGCGTGAAGCGCAAGAAGGAGAAGACGATTCGCCTGTCGAAGCGCCTCACCGCGCCTGGCGGACTTCTGCGTTTCGATTCCGTTCAGGTTGCCATCGACGTTGGCGCCGAGCCGAAGTGGAACAAGCTCTTTCCGGTCGGCGTAACGCGGTTCCGCAGCGACTTCCCTGGCGGGAAAATCACGCTGTCGAAGGCGTACCTGCAGAGCTTCGTCACCAACTGGGAGCGCCTCGGCAAGCCCTCGTTGCCGGTCGACTACTGGCACGACGACGAGTCGCCGAGTTCGGTCGCCTCGGGCTGGATTGAAGGCCTCGAGCTTCGCGACGACGGGCTCTACGGGCGCATCAAGTGGACGGTCAAAGCGAAGGCGAAGATCGACGCCGACGAACTGCGCTTCCTCTCACCGTCCTTCAGTCCTGACGCAGAAGACCCGACGACCGGCAAACGCATGGGTCCGACGCTCTTCGGCGCCGCGCTGCTCAACAAGCCGTTCCTTTTCGACCTGCCTCGCGTGGCGGCCGGTCGCGATCCGATCCCCACGCCCAAACCTCAGGAGAACACCAACATGCTGCGCACGCTTCTGCTGTCCATCTTCGCCCTGCCCGAAGTCACCACCGACGAGACCCTCGCCGAGCGCATCCGTCAGCTGAAGGCGGAGAACCTCAACTTCAGCAAGGACCTCGAGTCGAAGCTCGAGCTCACCTCGAAGCCGCTCAAGGTCGAACTCGCCGCGGCGAAGGACCGCGTGACCGCGCTCGAGGCCGACCTCGTGAAGCGCGACGGTGAAATCACGAAGCTGAAGAAGGACGCGCAGGACGCGGAGATCAACGCGTACCTCGACACCCTCGTGAGCGAGAAGAAGCTCGTCCCGGCCAACCGCGAGAACGCGAAGGAGATCTGCCTGAAGATGGGCATGGACTTCGCCAAGAAGCACCTCGGCGCGGCTGCTCCCGTCGTTCCTGAAGGCGAGAAGGGCTTCCGCGGTCAGGGCAGCGGCGAGCAGCTCAGCGCCGAGCAGGTGACCAAGCAGGTCGACGACGAGATCGAGCGCATCAAGAAGGACAACCCGGGCCTTTCGACGGCGGAGGCGCGCAAGCGTCTCGGTGCCGAGAAGCCCGAGCTCCTGAAGATGGCGTCGAAGGCGAGCGCGAAGAAGCCCTCGGCCGAGGCCTGAACCCCTTCCCCGTGCGCTGGTGAAGGCGCGGGCAACCACCCAACCACTTCGAGGGAACAAACATGAGCTTCACGAACAACCAGGGCATCTCGTCGGTCACCGGCTTCGCGTCGGCGGCCATCACGCGTCGTCGTTTCGTCCGCTTCACGGCGGCGAACTTCGTCGCCACGCAGGTCGCCGCGGCGTCGGAAATCGCTGACGGCGTCGCCACCGAGTCGCAGGCCACCGTCGGTGGGGCGCTCGAGGTCCAGACGGACGGCATCGCGCTGATGGAGGCTGGTGCCGCCATCGCCGCCGGCGCCGAAGTCACCTCGGACGCCTCGGGGCGCGCGATCACCGCGGCCTCCGGCAACGTCGCGCACGGGAAGATGGTCGGTCCCGCGGCGGGCGCGGCCGGCGAGTTCATCCAGATCAAGCTGAAGACGCCCAACGTCCGCGGCCCGGTCATCCCCTGATTCTTTGCCGCTCGGGCTTCTGGCTCGAGCGGCGTTCACCCCACCCCAAACCAGGACTCCACATCCATGGCTCTCGACGGAACGCTGTTCAAGACGACGGACCCGCTGTCCAACTACTCGCAGAAGGTGCAGGTCGATCGGAAGGACTTCATCGCCGACCTCATCTTCCCGCCTCAGCCGGTGAAGACCGCGCAGTACTCGAAGTACCAGTACGACCTCTCGCACAAGCGCGAAGCCGTGGTGAAGAAGTCCACGAAGGCGCGCTCGGGCGTCTCTGACTGGGGTGTGTTCAAGACGTCCGGCCTCTGCGAGCTCCGCGAGCACGGCGCGCGCATCGACCCCTCGGACGAGCGCGACTTCGACGTCGCCGTCGCCGACCTCGAGTACGACGCGGCCGAGTTGATCTCGTCGAAGCTCCTGATGTCGAAGGAGCGCGACATGATCAACAAGATCGCCGCGGCGAACTTCGCGACCGGTCTCTCGTCCACCCTGGGTGGTGGTCTCGAGTGGAGCGCGGCCGGTGGCCTGCCCATCACCGACGCGAAGACCATGCGCGCAGCCGTGCGCGCGAAGTGCGGTTCCGAGCCCGACACCCTCGCGGTCTCGTGGGTGACGCTCGAGCACCTGCGCACCAACGCGCAGATCATCGGTCGCATCCAGTACACGAACGGCGGGCCTCCGAGCGACGAGGCGATCGCCAAGCTGCTCGGCTTCAAGCGCATCATCGTGTGCGGCGCGACGTCGACCACTGCGAACGAAGGTGCCGCGGCCGATGCGCTCGCCGACATGTGGGGCGACTTCGCGATCTGCTTCGTGTCGGGTCGTCAGGGCCTGCGGCAGATGTCGTTCGGCAACAACTTCACGGTCAAGACGGGCATCTACACGAAGCGCGACATCGTGATGGCCGAGGGCGCCGAAGAGGGCATGAAGTACATGTACCAGGGCTGGTGGTACGACATGCAGTTCGGCGCGGTCGACTCCGCGGGCTCCGGCAAGGCGCTCGCCGGCTACCGCATCGACAACGTCAACTGATGTGAGCGAGCGCGCGGTGCCCACTGAGGCCGCGCGCTCATTCCCTTTCACACCGCATCACCGAGAGAACACATGAGCACCATTCTGTACGTCGTGAAGAACGGCAGCGTCGTCCACCTCAGCTCGAAGGGCGAGCGCGTCACCAGCAAGGTCGGTGACGAGATCGAGCTCACCGAGAAGATGGCGAAGAAGATGGACCCGACGGGTCACTACCTGAAGCGCGCAGGCGAAGAGGAAGAGCCCGCCGCGGAAGAGACCGACTCGAAGCCGAAGACCAAGAAGAAGGGCGCGAAGGGCAAGAAGCCCAAGGCTGGCGAGTCCGAGCCCGAGGGCGGCGAAGAGGAAGAGCCCGCCGCGGAAGAGACCGACGAAACGCCGCAGCAGTGACGTGAGGCCCCTCGTCGATGGCGCTCCAGACGTTCAGCGTGACGGCGGAGTCCGTCCGCAAGCATCACTTCCCGCAGGCCGACGCGTTCAGCACGACGTCGCGCCCGTCGGAGGCGACTGTCCTGGAGGCCATCGACGAGGAAGCCGGCAAGCTCGCCGGCAAGTTGAACACCGAGGGCGTCACCGTCGCAGACGATGCGACGAAGGCCGCCTTCGTGAGCTGCCGCGCACAGCTGCGCATGATGGTCGCGCTGCGCATCGCGCGAGACATGACGGGCGTCGACCCGGAGCTCTCGCGCGCGTGGAAGAAGGAAGTCATCGAGTGGTTCCTCGCGCTTGAGGAGTCGAACGCTGACGCACTCGGCGACGGTGCGAGCAACGCGACCGAGTTGGAGCCCGATGGGCCGACCGACCACATCCAGACGCTGAACCTCGACACGGGCAACGACGACGACGCGTCTGACCTCATCCCCGTTCTGCGTCGGAAGGACGACCTATGAGCGCGGTCGTCCTCGGAGTCGAGTGGGCAGTCGGCGGAGTGCCCGACCCTGGCCTTCGTCGCTTCCGCGTCGCGTGCGAGCGCGCCGGCGCCGAGGTGGCGAACGTCGAGCAGCACGTGTTGCCGAAGCTCGTGCCTGTGCTCGAGAGGGCCACCGGACAGCAGTTCGATGCGCGCGGCGCGGGGCCTGACGCTGGCAGCTGGGCGCCGCTCTCCATCTCGTACGCGAAGTGGAAGGCCGCGCACTACCCGGGGAAGCCGCTCCTCGAGCGCACGGGCGCGTTGCGCGAAGGTCTCACGCAGAGCGGCTCGGCCAACGCGCGTCGCGACATCGGCAGCAACGAGCTGACATTCGGCACGCGCTCCGTGCCCTACGCGTCTGCACACCAGACCGGAACGGAGCGCATGCCCGCGCGGCCGCTCTTCGACTTCGGGCCTGACTTCGAGAAGGCTCTCGAGCTCGCGCTCACGGAGGGTGTGCGCGAGGCCGTGCGCGCCGGGAGCGACGGGCTGCTCGACTTCGAGGGGAGCACCTTCGAAGGGCTGCCTGTCCTCACCGGTCGCCGCGGCGGTCGCTACGTCATCGGGAGCAACCAGCGCCGCGTGTACCTGCGCCAGACGCGCTCCGGCGAAGTCGTCCAGCGTCGCTACGGAGATGCGCCGTGAGCGCGAACCTCGTCCCCTCACCCTTCTCTCGCCTCGCGACGTCGGTCGTCTCGGGCCTCGTGAGCATCGCCGCGCAGACGTTCGCCGGCATCAAGACGTTCGCCGCGCTCATCATCGCGAGCGCTGGAATTCAGGTCGCCACCGTCTTCAACAACAACGGCACCAATAGCGGAGACCGCGGCGTCATCGTCGGCTTCAGCACGGCCGACGGCTCCGTGAACTCGGGGGCGAAGCCGCTCAGCGCCGGCACAGGCGTGGGCGGCACGTACGTCGAGAAGTTCTACGTCAACAAAGCCGGAACCGTCTTCATCGGCGCCAACGCGAACTGTGGACTGAGCGACGTTGGTAACGCCATCGGTGCGACTGTCGTGATCACGACGCAGGCGTACATGGCGAGCACGAACGCGAGCACTGCGTTCTACGCGGCAGCGGCGGGCGGGTTCTCGGCGAACACAACCGTTCGCATTTGGGGCGAGAGTCAGGGCGACGCAGCTGGCGAGACCGCGGTGCGCTCAGGCGCGTTCCTCACCGGGCACGACGACGCATACATGCACGAGTTCGCGCACTCGCAGGGCTCAACGCCCGTGGCCGTCGCGCGCGTCATGGGAAGCGGCCGCTTCGATCAGCGAGGGACCGACAGCACCGGCTCGCCTGGCGCGGCCACGATCAACAAGCCCATCGGGAAGAGTTCCATCGCCGCCGGTGCGAGCTCCGTGGTCATCACGAACTCTCTCGTCGCCGCAGGGAGCGTCGTCGTCATCACGCCGCACGCGCGAGACGCCACCTGCAAGGAACTCATCGCGGTCGCGGCCGGTGGCTCGTTCACGGTCTCGGGCTCCGCGAACGCAACCGCGAATCTCCCGTTCAGTTGGGAAGTGAAAGGAATCATCTGATGCCCACTCCGAAACAACTCGCCACCAACGTCGCCACCACGCTGTTCGGTCAGAGCCCTGCCACGTTCCGCGCCGAGCTCGGCGTCGCGATCAACACGCTGAACGAACTCGCCGCGCTTCACGACAAGGCGACTGCGGACACCACCGTCACGACGGTGCAGACACAGACGTTCACTGATCAGCGCGACGCGCTCGTCGTGACGCGCTTCCAAGCGTGGCTGGCGGCGAATCCCTGATGGCTGACGTGCGCGCCACGATGCCGGTGTTCGACCCTTCCGGGGTGCTCATCACGAGCGTTCCCGGCGGGGCGAGCGTCATCGCGCGCAGCAAGACGGGTGCGGTCCGCACTGCACCGCCGCTCACGTATTCGGGAATTCCCGGCGTGTGCAACGTCACGCCGACCGACGACGACGAGGCGAGCGGCACCGTCGTCGTTGTCGACTTCGGCGCTGGCTACGAGCCGCGGCGAGTCACCTTCGCGGTGTACCAGCCGAGCAACCTGAATCAGTTCTGGGCCTTCTCGGTGGAGAACCCCGACAGCACGACGTGGAGCGGAGCTGCTCCGACTGTCGGCGGCTACCGCTCCGCCGCGGGCGCGCGCGTGGCGCCTTCCCTCGTCGCCGTCGAGTCGACCTGGCTCTTCGTCGCGGTGCCGACGGAAGCAGACATCGCGGCCGACACGCACATTCGCGTCGACGGGCCGGCGGGGAGTGCTGTCGACTACTGGAGCGGCTCGACGGAGTCGCCCGGCGGAGTCGGTGTCGCTTCGTCGCCAGGCGTCACGCCGGAGACGCTCGTCATCACCGCGCTGCGCGAGTACCTGCTCCGCTACCTCCCCGCGAAGTGCGCGCAGCTGAACCCGCTGCGGAAGGCGGTGCTGAAGTCGGCACTCGCCGAGCCCTTCGTCGTTCCGAGCGGCGCGAAGCTGCGGCTCACCACCGTTTCGCAGGAAGCGACGCCAACTGATGTGACGTTGCCGAGCGGCGCTGCTGTGGCTGCCGCCGCCATCGCCGCCGCCATCAACCTCGCCGCGCCTCCCGGTGGTGTCGCCGGCGCCGACGAAGCGGGACGCGTGACGTGGACGAGCAACAGCGCGCCGGCGTCGGGAGTTCCTTCGGTCGCGCTCGTCGCGCGAGACATCGGCCCCACGGGTGGAAACACCGCGCTCGGCTGGGCCGAAGGTGGCGAGCACGTCGAGGTCGCGGGGTTGGTCGCTCCGAGCTGGCGCGGCGTCACCGACGGCCGACCCCTGACCGTGCCCGACATGGGTCAGGGCTTCTGGGTGATGTTCGGCAACCGCACCTCGAGGCCGACGCACGAGGGCATCCGCCGCGACACGCACCTCGTCACCGTGCAGACGGAGGTGTGGCGTCCCTTCTCGGCAAACGCCCCGCCCCATCGCAGCCGCGAGACCGTCTCGAGCTGCGTGCGCGCCGTGCGCGAGCTGCTCCTCACCAGCGACGGGCGCTACCTCGGTCGTCAGCGATTCGGCGACGTGCAGCTCGCCAACGTGAGCGAGGCCGTCATCGCCGGCGACCCGCTGCGTCTGAACGAAGCACCCGGCGTTCTCTTCGAAACCGCCCGCCTCACCATCACCGTCCGCGTCTTCCAGCGGCCCGATTGAAAGGAAACCCCGATGTCCGCAAATCCAGTCAACGCATGGGACATGCTGGCGCTGCTCGCCACCGAGACGACTCTCGGCGTCACTCCCGCTCCCGCCAACCAGGCAGCGATGGCCGCGCTCGCCGTGCAGTGCATCAGCTGCACGACCGGCCCCGCTGAGTCAGGCGTCGTTCGCCCGATGCAGGACCGCGCGCCAGGACGCGACATGCAGACCGCGTTCGTCGAAGGCCGGGTGATGCCGATTCCGTGGACTTTCGACGCCTCGCTGAAGACGCGCGCGGCGGTGGACACGGCGTCTCCGCTGCTCCCGCTGCTCAAGGCGGCCGGGCTCGTGCACACCATCAACGGTGGCTCGAACGTGACCATCACCCACCCGGGCCAGCCGATCGAAGGCGGCGCGTTCGCGGGGATGTCGCTCTACCGCTACCTCGGCAGCGGTCTCGCCACGCACCAGGCCGAAGTGCTCCGCGGGTGCGTCGCGCGCAGTCTCCGCATCGAAGGCGGCAACTCCGAAGTGCTCGCGAAGTTCGCCGGCGTCGGCATGGGGAAGACCACCGCGTCGGGTCAGTCCGGCGTTCTCGGGCGCATCGACTCCATCACGCTCGCCAACGGCGCGGTCACGACCCTCACCATCACCGCGGAAGAGTCGTACCGCCTCGGCCTCGGCTACTACCTCGTCGAGAGTGAAGTGATTCAGGTGACGGCGTGCACGCCGGGCAGCACCTCGGCGACCATCGCTCGTGGCGCTCTCGGCACCGCGGCCGCTGGCCACACGGCTCAGCCGCTTGTGCCGTACCGCCCGACGCCGACGTTCACCGGCTCGCCCATCGCGGAGCCAGTCTCGACCGTCACTCTCGGCGGGGTCGCGACCCGCTGCCGCAGCTGGTCGGTCGACCTCACCACCGGCATGGACCTGCTCGAGCCGGAGACGGGCAGCCGCTACTCGCAGGGCGCGAAGTACACCCGCATCGACGCGAAGGTGCAGCTGCAGCTGGTGCTCAGCGCCGATCTCGTCTCGATGATGGGCAAGGGCACGGCGCGGCCGAACCTCGCGCTCGCGCTCTCCCAGGGCTCCGGAGCGGGTGGCGTGTTCACGCTCAACGCGCCGAACACCGAAATCGTCGGGTTCGACGCGCCCGACACGCCCGGCGACGTCGCGATCGCGGACGTCTCGCTCCGCCTGCGCGGCGGAACCGG
Organism: Archangium sp.; assembly: GCA_016792935.1. GTDB lineage: Bacteria > Myxococcota > Myxococcia > Myxococcales > Myxococcaceae > Archangium_A. The sequence continues at coordinate 18,655 of JAEUJS010000069.1, forward strand.
CGCGGGAAACGACACCTGGAACATCGTTCTCACCTGAGGGCACATGGCCGAACTCAAGCGACGCTGGACTTGGAAGAAGTGGGCGCCCGATCTCGGCGAGAACCGCGAGGTCGAAGGCGGACCGCTGCTGTTTCTCGACATCGCGACCGGCCTGACCGCCGCGCAGCTTCAGGAGGCGGAGGATCGCTACCTCGCGGCGACCCGCATCCGGCCGAAGCCGCCTGAACTCACCGAGGCGATGACGGCCGCGGAGCGCGCCGATGCGTTCTCGCAGGCCGCTTCGGCCTACCGCTCAGAGCTCTGCGCGGCGCTCGGCAGCGCGTTCTCGCCGTGCGTGCGCGTTCATGACGGACCGCACACGGTCGACGGGAAGCCGCTCGCGAACATGGACCACTATTTCGCGCTGCTGATCGATCGATCTGACTTCGGCGCGCGGCATGCGGCCGAGCTCTTCGCAGCGGTGCGCACGTTCAACTCGCTCAGCGGGCCCGACGAGCTTTTCTCGCTGCGGTCCTCTGGTGGGGCGCGTTCTACGGACGACCAGAGAACCGCGAAGGACGAAAGCCCGACGGCGAGCCACTGAAGTGGAAGGGAGATCAGGAGTCTGGATTCTTCGGCCTCAACGCTCCCGCTCCGGGGGCGAAGTCACGGGCTCCGCAGCCGCGGTGGACGTTTCGTGTCGACATCGACGAGGCGCACGTCGAGGTCGCTGACGTCGTCCGTGTGTGGACTGCGGTCGCGTCATGGCCTGATGCACCTCCCTTCGCCGGCGGCGTGTTCGATGACTGGCCCCGGCGCATCTCACAGGGCATCGCGTTCCTGCGCGCGGAGACACGCGCGATCGAGGCGTACAAACGCCAACTCGAGGAGCCGAAATGACCACTGACATCGCGCTCCGAATCAGCGGAGACGGCAGCGGCGGCGAGTCGGCCTTCCAGGGAGTCGCGGACGAAGCCGTCGACTCGGCCGCCACCATCGAGCAGGCGTTCGCGTCGCTCTCGAAGAAGACCGAGGAAGCGTTCTCACGGATGGAGCGCGAGACCGCTGCCTCCATGAAGAAGATGAGCGACGAGGGCGCGGCTGCGTGGAAGCGCGCCGAAGCGGCCGAAGCCGCTCACGCAAAGTCGCTCGCGCAGGTTCAGGCCGGATTCCTCGCCGTCGGTGCCGCGGTCGTCGCGTTCGGTGCTGATTCGGTTCAGGCATTCGCCGAAGCCCAGCGCGTTCAGAAGCAGCTCGAGTTGCAGGCAGGCGACCTCGCCGGCGCGTTCGCACAGCAGGCCGACGCGCTCGAGCGCCAACTCGCCATCGACGGCGAGGTGATCAAGCAGCAGCAGACGATGTTGCTGCAGTGGGGAGCGACTCCGGAGGCCATCGAGCCGGCCATCCGTGCAATCAGCGACTACTCCGCGCGCACGGGGAAGGACGCGGTCACCGCGACGCGCGACTTCCTGAAGGCCGTCGACAACGGCGACGAGAAGCTCAAGGTCTTCGGCGTCACCTTCGAGCAGACGGGCGACCGAGCAGCTGACTTCAAAACGCTCACCGAGGCGATGACCGCAGCGCTCGGCGGCTCTGCGGAGGCGAACAAGAACACGCTCGCGGGCTCTCTCGCGTCGGTCGAGATCGCGTTCGGGAACGTCAAGGAAGCGTTCGGCGAGATGATCGCCTCGCTCGAGTCGAAGCTCGGCGTGCTCGACAAGACCGCGACCGCGCTGCAGCGGATCGCTCGCAACGTGAGCGGCTCGAGCGGCTTCCTCGAAACGCTCAACGCGCTGAGCCCGGGTGGTCTGCTCGTGTCGGCGCTCGGCATCGGAGACAAGGAGCCCGAACTCCCGGACATCAGCGGACCCGCGACGATGTACCTCGGGCCCCGCGGCGATCTGATCGGCCCTGACGGAAAGCGGCCGAAGACGATTCAGGAGGTCGAAGCTCAGAAGGAGTGGCAGGCAGCCGCGCGCAAATCGGCTGAGGAGATGGAGAAGCTCGAGGCCGAGGCCGCACAGCTCGCCGAGACGCTCGCGCGCCAGACCGAGGAGTGGGAGCGAAACCACGCCGCGGTAGTCGGGAACATCGATGCCGCCGGCCTAAGCTTCAAGCAGACGGCCGATCTCGTGAAGGACGCCGCGCCGCTCTACGACACGTTCTGGAAGACGTGGCAGAAGAACAACGAGAAGGCGATGAAGGCGAGCGACGAGGCGATGGCCCGTTGGCGCGCCGAAGCTGACGCCTCCAACCTGAAGGCCGAGCAGTCGTGGATGTCGATGGGCGACCGCATCGGCGCGGCGTTCGTGAACGGACTCACCGCGCAGATGCAGAAGCTCGCCCAGGGCGGCGAGTTCGACGTCGCGCTCTTCGTTGGTGACGTGCTCGCGTCCGTCGCTGGCATCGCGGCCACCGCGATCGGCTCCTACTTCGGTGCACCAGCCATCGGCGCCGCGGTCGGCAATCTTGCGGCCCTCGGTATCCGCGCCGGCGCGCAGGGCATCAGCAACTCGAACAAGAAGCAGCCGAAGACGTACCACGCGGGCGGCTGGGTCGGAGACGAGGCAGACATTCCCCGCTACCACTCGGGTTCGTGGGTCGGTGGCGATGAGCGGCTCGCGATTCTCCAGCGTGACGAGCGCGTGCTCTCGCGCTCGGAGGTTCAGAACGCCGGCGGAAAGTCCCAGGTCGACGCGATGGCGCGCGGCCGGCCGATGCTGAACGTCACGCTCACCGCCATCGATGTGAAGACCGGCCTCGAGAGCTTCATGACGGACCTCGGGACCTCGCTTCGAATGGCGCAACAGAGCGGTCAGGGTGAGGTGCCCGCGCTCCTCGGAGTTCCTCGATGAGCCACGGCTACGCCACCGTCAACGCACTCACGGGCCTCGCCGCTGGCTCCTTCACGTGGAGCTCGGGGCAGACGGCTGGGCGCGACAAGCTGAACGACGGGGTGCAGGACGAGCTCGCCCTCGGGAGCGCGAGCGCCCAGGCGTCAGGGCAGACGCTCTCCGTGGACCTCGGCTCCGCGGTGTCTCTCGTCGGAATCGCGTTGCTCGGGCACAACCTCTCCGTCGGTTCGTGCACCGTGCAGGTGCTCGCCGACTCGGTGAACACGTTCGCGACGGCGGTCACTGCGAAGGCGACCACGACGATTCCGACCACGGCGCCCAACGACCGCGACGCAGTGCTGCAGTTCCCCGCCGTCTCGCGTCGCTACTGGCGTCTGGTGTTCGGTCACTCCGGCACGAAGACAGTTTCGTTCGGGGAGATTCTCTTCCTCACGACCATCACGACGCTCACGCGCTCGCGCGCGTACGGCCACGGGGAATCGGAGCGGTACGTCACGAATCAGAACGAGTCGAGCACCGGGAGCGTTCGCGCGACGCTGCTCTCTGGGCCCATTCGCACCAAGCGCTTCAGCTTCCGCGACATGCGCGGCACGGCCGAGCGCGACGAGTTGATGGCGATGTTCCGTGCGTCGCGAGGCGGCGTGACTCCGCTGCTCTGGATCGACACCATCGAAAGCGTCTCCACGGCTGCTACTGCGGCAGGCCAAGAGTGCCTGTGGAGCCAGATGAGCGAGTCGCACGGATGGACTGAGAACGACTTCAGCCTCTACGACGTCGACGGCTTCGAGCTGCGCGGGATGAGCAGGGAGGTCCTGTGAGCTTCGACACGATTGCGGGGCTGCCCGGCCTTGAGCGCATCATTCGCTGCGACGTCTCGCTCAACGGGTTCAGCAGCATCGCGTACCGCTACGCCACGCGCGCGGGGCGGTACGACGGAACGAACTGGTGGACGCGACGCATTCCCACCGGAGGCCTCGGCTCGATCAGCCGCCGCCTCGGGCGCGATCGAATCGCTGCGGCGAGCACCACCAGCCTCGTGCTCGAGAACGCGGACGGTGGTGTCGATTGGATCTGCGGGCGCGAGCACATCGCCGACGCAGCTGCCGCGCGCTTTCGCATCTACATCGGCGTCTTCCAGCCAGGCCCTAACCCGCCAGCGCACACCGACATTCAGTGGAAGCAGCTCGGCGAGTTCGTCTGCGCGCAGTGGCCGAAGCAGAACAACGATGCGGTGCAGATCGCTCTCTCCGACGACTTCATGGGCCGCCTCGGGAGCGGCCTGCAGCTGCCGACGATCGCCGACTGGAAGCTCGTCGGGAACACCAGCAACAACCCCATCTATTCGGGCGTCGGACTCCCCTCGACGCTCACCGTCGACACACCCCTTCAACTCGCGTTCGGTGAAGACTGGCTGCTCGCTCTGCCTCACATCATCGCGTGGGGGAACAGTGGCGTCGGCCAGACGTACGAGGCGAAGATCATCGTGCCGATCTGCGCCACTGCTGATCTCAGCGCCGTCTCGCAGGACCTGATTCAAGACGTGCGCGTTGAGTGGCTGCCTCCGCCGGAGACGCTCGAGGACAACCAGCGCGCGTCGCAGGTCATCGCGATTCAACGCAGTGGGAGCATTCAAGACGGCACGGCGAACGCTCCGACGACCTTCACCACCTGGACCGTCGAGAAGTCGCCGACCATCACGAAGGGGGGCAAGTCGTTTCAAATCGTCTACCTCGTGGTGCGCGCTGATCTCGGAGACGCGCGCTTCGAGCCGGTGGGCAGCTCGCCCGATGCCGCAGTTGCGCGCGCAGTCGCAGGGCGACAGTCCGAGCTCGCGTACCAAGGCGGCTATCCGCCCGACGCCGTTGATTCGATCGCAACGCCGAGCCCCGCAGGGCAGAGCGTCACCTTCGCGCGCCGAGCTGCGCGCGTGCTCCGATGGTACGTGAAGGGCCGGTTCTCCGCGGTGACCAACCCGCCGGGCACCCTCGGAATGGAGCACTCGGTCGACGCGATGGTTGATCTCGTCTCCGTGTACTCGTCGGCGACTGTGAACTCCACCGAGGCCGCCCGCACGAAAGCGGGTGCGCCTTTCGCTTCGTGCTTCGGAGTTGTCCAGCCCTGGACCGAGAAGGCAAACAAGGCGGAGAACGGCGAGCCGCTGCCGCTTTCGCTGCGTCAGGTGCTCAGCGCGCTCGCGCAGTCGAGCGACATCGACATCTTCCAGGACTGGACCGGACTCATCTCGTTCGCCTCCGACGTCTACGACTTCACGATCGCCTCGAGCATCGGCAGCATGCTCGAATTCCGTGAGACGGAAGTGCGCATCGAGCGATGGGTGCCGAGCGCCGGGGAGCGCGGCGCAGCGTTCAATCGCGTCTTCTTCGACGGCGGCCGCGGCGAGCCAGTCCTCGGCGAGGGCGTCCCGTTTCAGGGTCCGTTCGATGTCTCAGCGAGCGACATCCCCGTCGCGACACGCGTCGTCGAGGCAGTCTTCCAGCAGGGCTGGCGCCCGCGGCGGCAGCAAGCGCAGAACCCTCTCACCTGGCGCGCCCTCGACGGGCGCACGCGCGATCGCATTCGCATGCGCACGCACCGCGGCGGACTCCGCCTCGAGCTCGGCGGGTACTTCAAGGTCACCTGGACACGAGGGTCGAGCCTCGGGGGGCCGTACTCGGGTTCCGTCTTCCAATGCGACGGCCTCGTCTTCAACCCAGCCGATGACTCGGTCGACGTCGAGGCACTCTGGCGCGACGACGTGCAGACCGAGCGCAGTTACATCCTTGATGATGAGACGCTGCTCGTGCGCAGCAAAGGCGGTCTCTCCGGGAACTGCACGGAGAACGCAACGCCCGAAGTCTTCGACTTCGGAGGCACGATCAATCTCACGACCATGGGTGTCGTGAACGGCGACATCCTGATCATTCGCGAGGCATCGGAGGCCGCCGACTCCTTCCTCTACAACCGCACGTACCGCATCGCCCAGGTCAACAGCACGACGCAGATCGAGGTACACACGGCTCACACGGAGACCGGTCATGTGACCGCGAACGCCGAGTGGAGCATCGTCCGCGGCGCCACGACGTACCCGACGGCGATCTCCGACCCGACCAACTACCCGAGCGGCGGCGACCTGTACGGCAAGGTCACTCAGGCGAGCGGGCTCTACAGCGATTCCAGCACAGGCAATCGCCTGCTCTCGGGGTGAGGAAATGGCCGACTTCGTCGCTCAGTCGCAGAAGAACCGGAACGACCCGCTCGGACCGGTCACGCTCAATCAGCTTCACGCGAACATCGAGCAGCTCGACGTACTCGCGCGGAGAGAGCACTTCCTCACCGGGAAGCACAACGCGGTCGAGATTCCGTGGGTGCTCGGGCACATCGACACCGGAACGACCGGCTACCTCTTCGACACGACGTACGGAGGCGGGACGATTGCCCGCCCCTCAGCTGGGCAAACGACGGTCAGCATCGCATCGGGCGTGGTCGGCTCGGTGTACAGCGTCGGGAGCTCGCTGGTCTCACAGGGCTCGATTCTCGTGAACGTTAGCGACTCCGACATCGCAAATCGTCCGTATCTCGCGACCGCAGAGTTTGCCTCAGCGACCTCGCTTCGCACGCGAACGCGTCGCTTCACCGGCACGCTCGGCACGCCCGGCAACTCGTGGGACAACGGCGGCGGCGCGGACGCGGCGCAGGACGTAGCGGTGCATGCAATGAAACAACCAGTGCCCGCGAGCACTCTCCTCGGCCGCCTTGAGAAGCAGCGCCGCGACTTCCTCACCGAGCAGGCGACCGACTGGGACGCTCTCGTGAAGAACCAGGCGGCCACGTCCAAGCTGCTCGGCGTCGAGCACACTTCGTCTGGAGTCCACAACGCGAACCGCATCGCCAAGGGTACAGCGCTCGTGCGATGGGATGGCAGCGCGTATTCACTCATGGCGTCGCACGGCGTCAGTTCGGTCAGCAGAACTTCGGCGGGAATCATCGTGATCACCATCAGCAGCACGATGAGCAGCACGAACCTCGCCGCGTGCTTCCCCACGGGCCAGCCTGCCGCTGACGACGACCTCGTCATCATCAACGGGCGGGCGACTTCGACCACGCAGTTCACGTTCTACACGTACGGATTCAGCGTCTCGGAGAACAAGTGGAGCA
>JAEUJS010000079.1 GCA_016792935.1 Archangium sp.
CGCGAGCGAACCGCAACGCGTCCTGCCCGGTGCCGCGCTGCGTGGTGAAGATCATCACGCGATAGAGGCCGGCCTGTCTGTCGCTCGCGATGGACGCTCCTTCACCGGCGAGCGCGAGCAGCTGTGCTTTGTCGAGGGGCGCCCACTCGGCGAGCTTCTGTTCGAGCTGCGCGAGCTCGGCTTCGCGCTCGGTGCGCGCGTCGACGAGCAGCTTCGTCTCGGCCAGACGAAGCTCGAGCTGCGAGAGGGTCAGTTGATCAGCCTCATCGCGCGCGGAGCCACATGCGCACGCCAGTGACACCGTGAGGACGAGCGCACGGACAGCTCGGTTCATACCGGCCCGATGCGCCTCAAAGTTGGGTGCACGTGAGGCGTCACTCCAGCGCCTTGCCCGCGGCGGCCACGTGTTTGCCGGCCTCGAACCACGCCGCGGCCTCGGCCGAGACACGTTTGAGCGCCGCGGGGTCGTTCTTCCAGAGCGTGAAGCTCTCGGCGAAGTGTTCCGACGCCTTGGTGCGACCGTACGCCGTGGGTGACTTGTTCTGAGGGAAGACGGTGATGAGTTCCCGCTCGACCGGCCGCCCCTTCGCGTTGGCGGCGTCGAGGGCGAGGAGCTTTCGCACCCTCGAGTCCGCGGCCTTGAAGTCCGCGTCCGTCGCTTTGCCCTCGGCCTTCAGCCCCTCGTATTTCTTGCGCAGCTCGAGGTTGGCCAGCCCCATTTCCCTCATGCGCGCGTCGGCCAGGGCGTGCCCGAGCTCGTGCAGCAGCGTCACCAGCAAGAACGAACGCGGCGCAGTCGGTTCGCCACAGAACTGTTCGTCATCGAGCACGAACACCGCGTCGAACACGTCGATGAGGTTGGTGTCGTCACCGCGTTGGTAGAGCGCCACGTGTTTCCCGCTGACGCGCGACCGGCGGAACTTGAGACCCGCCACCAGCTTGAGCTCGTCGGGGGTGAGCGTGGCGAGCGCCTGGTCGATGGCCCCGAGCAGCGCGCCATTCCATTTGGCATCGGCCTCGAGCAGCTCCCCGATGGCGTATTTTTCCTTGAGCTTCTCCGCCGTCGTCTCGCTGGCCTTCTCTGCTGGCGGCGCCACCGGGCTGAAGCCCTTGGGTGCCCACGCCGGGCCCGAGGCCAACCCCACCACCTCGGGCGCGTCCCACCACAACGAGACCGGAATGAACGAGCCATCGGCCTGGGGAATCAGCAGGTCGAATTCTGCCCCGCGCGCCTGCCGGCCAACGAGCGACAACACGGCCACCCGTTCGGCTTTGGTCAACCCACTGAGCGTGTCGGTGGCGGCGTCAGTCGCCGACCACACGCTCTTCGTCTCGGCGCCGCGGCGCTCGACGGTCTTCACGCCGTAGCCCTTCAGCACGGCGAGCACCTGCTTCTGCAGCACGTCGTCTGGCGTGGCGACCAGCTTCTTGAGCCCCTGCGGGCCAGTGCCCCACGTGAGGTCCACCGGAGCCGCGGCGACGAACAACGACAAGAAGAGTGCGCTCATGGGGAGCTGGGCGCGAAGAGCTTGTCCTTCTGCACGCCGAACGCCTTCGCCTTCGCTTCAGTGGGGAAGGGTAGCTTCGTGAGGTCGAGGTCGAGGCGCGGCGCGTAGTTCTTGATGGCCACCGTGCCGCCCTGCTGGTTGGCGCCCACCAGCTGGCGCACCTCGTTCATCTTCGTCTTGTCGGCCTCCACCTTGTTCGAGTCGGCAGCGAGCAGGTCAGGCGGCAAGATGGACAACCCCGGGTCGAGCGAGACGTTGCCCGAAAACTCGTACGGGTAGTCGTCTTCCATGTGCGCGGCGAGCGCGATGACCGCGTACTTCGGGTTGGTTCCGAACTTCCCCGTGAAGACGCCGGCCTCGGCCCGGTCGTCCCCGAAGAGCTGCGCGTTCTTGAAGAAGAGGTTGTTCCGCAACGCGAGCTTCCCCATGCGGTTGGTGGGCCAGTCGTGCTGCATGGCGCCTCCGAAGTTGAAGGCAAACAGGTTGCCCTCGACCACCAGCTCCGAACAGCAGTCCTTGTGGTACAGCTCGAGCGCGCCCACGTTCGAGCTCGTCGAGTCGGGGTTGAACGGCCAGTTCATGATGACCGAGTTGTTGGCGAAGCGAACGCGCCTGGTCAAAAAGCCCTTGTAGAGCGCCGGCGAGAACTTGAAGGGGATGACGGTGTTGAGGACGAAGTTGTTGACGATCTCCACCTCGGCCTCGTTGCTCGCCGGCGAGTGGTAGACCTCGAACGCGCGGTGCGCGCCGTTGACGAAGACGTTGTCGGCCACCACCAACTTCTTCACCACCACCTGCGAGAGGCCCATCAGCGGCGTCGTCGACGAGGTGCCCTTGAGCAGCGAATTGGTCTTCGCGTCGTACTTGTTCGAGGGCGCGGCGTTCATCACGAAGCCGCTCACCACCAGCGTGTCGAGCAGCGTCTTGTTGCCGCCAAACGAGAGGAAGCCGGTGTTGCGGCCCTCTCCGGTGGTGAACGCGCTGGCGCACGTGAACGGGTCTCGCTTCTTCCAGTCGTCACACCACCCTCCGAGGATCAGCAACTTCGCCTTCGCGCCGTTGAGACCATTGGGGAGCGCGACCGCCGGCAAGTCGTCGGCCTTCGCCACGTTCACCCGCACTTCATGCTCGGTGCCATTGAGCAGCTCGGCCACCTTCTCGAACGCCCTCGGCAGCTTGGGGAACCAGAACTTCGTCTTCCCGTCGGCCATCGGCTCAGCCGCCTTCGCAGCGGGTGTGTCGCGCGCGGCCACGTAGATCTCGATGACCTCGGCCTGCGCCGCGAAGGTGACGAGCGCGAGTACGACGCCAAAGACTCGGTGCGGAGTGTGGTTCATGCGGCGCACGCTCGCACGCAGCCCGCCCATTCAGAAGCTTCATTGCACATCGCCGAGCGCTCGCGATTACGTTCCCTCGCTCGGAGGAACTGATGGCCCCGCGTCGCATCCTGGTGCTCCTCGCGCACCCCGTACTCGAGCGTTCTCGCGTCAATCGCCGCCTCGCCGACGTGGCGAAGTCGATCGACGACGTCACGCTCCACGACCTCTACGAGACGTACCCCTCGCTGCGCATCGACGTGAAGCGCGAGCAGGAGCTGTTGCTCTCGCACGACGCGTTCGTCTTTCAGCACCCGTTCTATTGGTACTCCGTGCCTTCGATTCTCAAGGAGTGGCAGGACCTCGTGCTCGAGCACAACTGGGCCTACGGCTCGAAGGGGCACTTCTTGAAGGGCAAGCTCACCCTCAACGCCATCACCACCGGTGGACCTGAAGCGGCCTACAACCCGAACGGCTTCAATCGCTTCACCATTCGGCAGCTGTTGTCTCCGTGGGATCAGACCGCGCATCTGTGCGGCATGAAGTTCCTCGCGCCGTTCGTGGTGCACAGCGCGCTGCGGCTCGACAACGATGAACACGTCGCGCCGTTCGCTGATCAATACCGGCGGATGTTGCTCGCGCTGCGTGATGACCTGATTGATTTGGAGAAAGCCGAGAAGGCCGAGCGCCTCAACCATCCCCTCGACGCCGTGCTGCGTGGAGACGTGAAGGAGGCACGCGCGTGAGCGATTCGATTCTCTTTCAAGCGCTCATCTATCTGGTGGCCGCCGTCACCTGCGTGCCGCTCGCGCGCCGGCTCGGCCTCGGCAGCGTGCTCGGCTATCTCATCGCAGGCGTCATCATCGGCCCCAACGTCCTCAAGCTCGTCGGAGGTGAAGGCGCGAGCGTGATGCACTTCGCCGAGTTCGGCGTGGTGATGATGCTCTTCCTCGTCGGTCTCGAGCTGCGGCCGTCTCTGTTGTGGGAATTGCGAAAGCCCATCTTCGGGCTCGGCGGTCTGCAGGTGCTCGGCACGGCGGCCGTCGTCACCGGCGGAGGCGTGCTCTTCGGAATCGATTGGCGCATCGCGCTCGCGGTCGGCTTCGTGTTCGCGATGTCGTCCACCGCCATCGTGCTGCAGAGCCTCGGAGAGAAAGGCCTGCTCAAGACGAGCGGAGGTCAGGCCTCGTTCTCGGTGCTGCTCTTCCAGGACCTGTCCGTCATCCCGATTCTCGCCGTGTTCCCGCTCCTCGCCGTCGGCGGCGTCACCGGCCCCGTGGTGCAAGCTGGTCACGAAGCAGGGCAGGCGGCAGGCGAAGGCCGCCCCGGTTGGCTGCAAGGGCTCTTCGTCTTCGGAGCGGTCGGCATCATCGTGCTCGCAGGCCGCTTCGTGGTGCGCCCGGCATTCCGCTTCCTCGCGGAGACGCGGCTGCGTGAAGTGTTCACCGCGTTCGCGCTCTTCCTCGTGGTCGGCATCGCGTGGTTGATGCAGACGGTCGGGCTCTCTCCCGCGCTCGGCACGTTCCTCGCCGGAGTGGTGCTCGCCGACAGCGAATACCGTCACGAATTGGAGAGCGACATCGAGCCGTTCAAGGGCCTGTTGCTCGGGCTCTTCTTCATCTCGGTCGGCGCGCAGATCGACTTCAAGCTCATCCTCGACAAGCCGCTCATCATCTTCGGGCTGCTCATCGGCGTGATGTTGGCGAAGACCGCGGTGCTCTACGGCCTCGGCACGTTCTTCAAGTTGGACCGCCCGTCGCGATGGCTCACCGCGCTCGGTCTCGCGCAGGTCGGCGAGTTCGCGTTCGTGCTCATCAGCTTCGGCGAAGCGAACCGCGTGTGGGACCACGAGTTCAGCAAGCCGCTCATCGCGGTCACGGCGCTCTCGATGTTGGCGACGCCCGGGCTCTTCATGTTCCTGGAGCGCGTGTTGTTGCCGCGCGTGGCCGATGGTGGGCCCAGGCGCGCGCACGACGAGGTCTCACACGACGGAGCGCAGGTCGTGATGGCCGGCTTCGGTCGCGTCGGTCAGGTGGTCGGCCGCATGTTGCGAATGTCGGGCTTCGGCGTGACGGTGCTCGATTTGGATCCGCAGATCGTCGACATGCTCCGGCGGCTCGGCTCGAAGGTCTATTACGGCGACGCGTCGCGACTCGATCTGCTGATGGCCGCGGGCTGTGCGAACGCGAAGATGTTCGTGCTCGCCATCGATGACCCAGAGAAGTCAGTCGAGGTCGCCGAGCTGATTCACCGGCACTTCCCGAAACTGCCCATCATCGCGCGCGCGAGAAACCGGCAGCACTACTACCAGCTGCGCAAGATGGGCATCACGCGCATCTTCCGCGAGACGATGGGCAGCTCGCTCGACATGGGCCAGGCGGCGCTCCGAGAGATGGGAGTGCGTGCCCACACCGCGCATCGCATCGCGCAGCGGTGGAAGGAACACGACGAGGCGGCCATCGACGAGATGCTCAAGTACATCGACAAGGGCCAGGACGTCTGGTTCAGCGAGGCGAAGAAGGCGCTCGAGAACTTCGAGAAGTCGATGAAGAGCGAGCTCGACGGCACGCACCGCGAGCGCGACCCGGGATGGAACAACGAGACCTTGCGCGAAGAGATCGCCGCGCGCGCCGCTCAAGCCGCCGGTGGAGCCGAAGTCGCCGCAGTCCAAATCCCCTCTCCCTCGGGGAGAGGGTCAGGGTGAGGGAGCACACCCGCGCTCAGCGCGGCGTGGGCAACAGCTCGATCGAAAGTTTGGGTACGCGCTGAAAGTCGCTGTCGAAGGTGACGAGTCGCGCGTCGACTTCCATGGCGGCCGCGGCGATCCACACATCATTGATGGGGATGGGAGTGCCCGCAGCGCGAAGCTTCGCGTGCAGTGCGCCGTAGCGTCGCGCGATCTTCCGATCGATCTGCACTTCGCGAACGAGCGGCTCGTCCAGGAAGGCATCGAGGGCGAGTTGATTCTCCCGAACCCTGCTGCCGCGCAGGAACGCCGTCTCGAGTTCACCGATGGTGTTTGCCGGCACGAAGATGGTCGAAGCCCGCTGGAGCAACGCGACGACACGCGGTTCGTTCTTGCGCAACCAACTCCACGCCGACGTGTCGAGCGCCAGCTTCACGCCCAGTCTCGTGGGTCGACCTTGCGCTGCTCCTTCACCGCGCGCTCGATTTCGCGCGCATCACGCTCCGAGGCCCCAGTGTAGCGATCAAGCCACGAGCTGGACTTGAGCCCCACGGCCTCGTTGAGCAAGTCGAGGACAGTCTGGTTGAGGCTCTGCTTTCGCTTCAGTCGCAGGCCGTTGAGCCGTCTCGACAGCTCTGAAGTGACGCGACGCACCGAGAGCTGATGGAGCCGTTCTGATGAGTGCTTTCGTTTCACAGCCAGATGCTGTCACTTTTCGCAAAGCGATGCCAGCGAGGGTCCAGTCACTTTGGGTACTCGTCAGCCGGACCAACGCCGACGGCTTGCGTGTGCACCTCGACGCGCAGGTCCTTCTTGAAGAACAGCGGCCCACGCCGCTTGCACGTGAACGCGATGTCGATGCGCTGCGTCGCCGCGTTCGCTTGCCACACCGAGCCATTCGACGCGACCTTGAGCGGGTCACCCGTCGTCGCGGCCACCTTCACCGTCAACGAAGACTCGTCGAGCTCGCAGTCGTGCTTCTTCGTCACGCGCCGCATGCCCTGCGCGACTGATTCCGCGCGAACGACTTGCGCGTTCGACCAGCTCGGCTCCGCAGCGGCCGCTCCGCGAATCTCGTTCTCGGCGAACCACGACAACGTGAAGCGAATGCCGAGCCCGGACACGATGGCGATGAAGAGGAACGTCCTCACTTGTTCCTCTGCACCCCTCGGTACAACTCGTCCGAGGCGCGCAGGCTGTCATCGGTGAGGTACCCGACACACTTCACCCCACCGAAGATGAGACCTCCGAAAATC
>JAEUJS010000087.1 GCA_016792935.1 Archangium sp.
GGGTGCTGCTCGCGGTGGCGGGTTCGATCGCGGCGTTCACGCTCATCTACAAGGGGCGCGCGCGCGGTGATCTCGAGCTGCAGGCCGCGGGCGTCGGCGTCGTCGTTCTCGTCGCGGTCATCTTGATCCGCGTCACCACGAACGCGCAGCGGCGCCGCTAATCACCGCGGAAATTCGCCCGGATTTGTCAAAGCGGTTGCCGCTTCGGTGCGCGCTCGCCGCGCTGCGTCTTTCGACAAATCCATATGCTCAAGATTGGTTCGAAGGGTGCTCGCGTCCTCGCGCTCGAACAGCAGCTCAAGGCTTCGGGCGAGCTCAAAGGTCCTGCCGACGAGAAGTTCGATGCGCGCACCGCGGCCGCGGTCGTGGCGTGGAAGACGGCGAACGGCTGGGAAGATCCCAGGCCGCAGGTGGGAGGGAAGATGGCCACGATGCTCAACCTGCCGAAGAAGGGCGAGTCGGGCTTCGAGACGCCGAAGACGATGCGTGGCGCGACCTACAACGCGAAGATCGGCCGCAACCCTCAGGTCGTGAAGAAGGTCGTCAGCGACTTCTTGAAGCAACGCAAGCTCGACTTCATGCAGGTGCAGGAGATCAGCGGCTACGACCAGGTGCTCTCGAAGATCCCCGGCTACAAGCTGATCACCTTCCGCAATTCGAAGGACCACGGAGAGACGGGAGTGTTGGTGCGTGACTCGATCCTCGCGCGCGACCCGAAGTCGATCGAAGCCGCGACCGGTTGGACCAACACCGAGGGCCGCCCTGCCCAGCCGCGCGCGGCGACGTCGGTGCAGCTCGCGGGATGGTTGCGGGTGGTCTCGGTGCACGCGCCTCCGGGAATCGACTGGGTCAACGGTGTTCCCCGCGGTGGAGACGCACGAATCAAGTCGTATCAATCGCTGACTCGAAAGCTGCTTGCACACACGCGTCGCTCGAAAGACGCGGTGCTCATCGGCGGCGACTGGAACGAAGGCGCTCGCACGGGTGGCCCCGGCTCTCCGTCGTGGCTCGCGGCTCGCGGTGGCCTCAAGAAGTACATGAACGGCCGGATCGACTGGGAAATGGCCCGCGGTGCGAAGCTCACCAACATGCACGTCGGCCGCGACGGCGGCTCGGATCACCGGATCGTCGCCTTCACGATCTCGCGCCCGCGATAGAACGCGCGCTCCATGTCAGAGCGCTTCGTGTTCGTGATGTCAGTCCCTGTCGGCGGGCTCGAGAAGCTGGTCGGCTCGAAGTTGAAAGCGTCGAAGGTGCTCTCGAAGGCACCGAAGGCGTTTCGCGATGAGCTGGGCGACTTCTTCGAAGACGAAGAGCTCGGAGATCCCGCCGAGCTGCTCCAGGAGATCCTCGACGGCAAGCCGAACAAAGACCACGCCTACGAATACGGCCGCCTCGTCGAGGTGGTCTCGTGCGCGATCGGCAAGCGCCTCGACGTCATCGAAGTGGTGATGACCTACGGCATGCCGAAGGGCGGCGACGGCTGCTGGAACCGCGCGCTCAAACTGATCGGGCTCCCGCTGGTGGCCAAACACTGGGGCGCCGACAACCTCTTCTTCCCGTGGACGAAAGACGTGCGCCGCTCGGTCAGCGACTGGCCGATTCGCACGCGCTGGTCACCGCAGCTCTGCAAACAACTCCTCGGCCAGCTCGAGACGAACTGGCCGCGCGTGCTCGCTGGCTTGAGCCCCAAAGTGCTCGCGGATGCCGCCGAGTACGCCGACGACACCCGCGAAGAGCTGGAACGTGGACTGAAGAGGCTGACGAAGTGCCTCACGAAGGCGAAGAACAACGAGCTCGTCCTCGTGATGGACGGCTCGCAGTAGTCAGAGCGGTTACTTCTTTTCCTTCCGCTTCTTCGCGACCGTCTCCTTGATCGCGTCGAACACCTTCGGCACCGCCATGCCGTTCGCCTTGTTGATGATGAAGGTCGGAATCGAGCCGCCCGGGTTCGTGTAGACGTAATAGGTCGCGAAGGTCTGCGTGCCGTTCTCGCGCGGCTCGAGCAGCCAGTAGCCGTCGTTCACGCGCACGCGCACCACGTCCTTCTTCAGCGCGACCTTCTCATCCGTCTCCTTCTCGGGAGCGGCGGTCCAGGTCACCTTGTAGAAGCCCTTCAGGTCCTCTTTCCAATCGCTCTCGTCCTTCAGGATGATCACGTAATCGCGCTCGCTGACGAGTGGGGTGTTGAGGCGCGAGTAGAACCACACTTCCTTGTCGCCCTCGGTGCGAGAGAGCACCTTCACCTCGGCCGTGTACGGCATCTGCGTCGGGTAGTTCTCGAGGTCACGCACCACGTCCCACACTTCTTTCGGGGAGCCCTGAATGAGGCCGATGGCGCGCATCTCCTTCACTTCCGAGCCTTCCTTGCTGCGGCTGTAGACCTTCACGCCCGGAGGATCGGCGGCGAGTTCCCAGCGGGGTTCGGCGTGGAGGGCCAGCGAGGTCAAAAGCGAGAGGGCGACGATCATGAAGGAGTACCTGTTCCTGTTCTCGAAACGTGTGGTGCGAAGGGCTAGTGTCGCACGGCCTTGAGCCAGACTGAAAACACCGAAGCGAATTCAGAACGCATCCGGAAGATCTACGCCAAAGACGTGAAGGTCGGTGAAGTCATCCACACCGTCTTCCGCGCGATCTTCAAAGAGAAGCACCAGAGCCGCGGGGGAAAGCCGTACCTCTCGCTCTTGCTGGTGGACCGCACCGGCGAGATCGACGGGCGCGTCTTCGACAACGTCGGCGCCGCCGATCAAGCGTTCAGCAACGAGGACTACCTGCTGGTGAAAGGCAAGGCCGGCACGTTCCACGGCAAGACGCAGCTGGTGATCGATCAGCTCGAGCGCCTCGATCCCGGGCCCATCGACGCGGCCGAGTTCGCGTACACGCCCGCGCCTCCTCCCTCGAAGAACGCAGAAAAGCCCGAGAAGCACGGCTCGGAGAAAGAGCACCACGAACAGCGCGTCCGTCTGAGCAAGCGCCTCGAGCGATTGCTGCAGAACCCGCAGCTCGCGCAGGCGCTCGACACCTTCGTCGCGCACCTCGAGAAGGCGTTCGCTGCGGAACACGGAACGCCGCTGCCTCCGAAGCCCGAGCGTCCGCCGCGTCCTCCGAAGCCGCCGCGTGGTGACAAACCTGCGCACACACGCGAGTCGTCTGGACCGAAGGTCGAGCACAAGCCCGCGGGCCCTTCGCGCGATCCCAACCTCCCCGAGGGCCTGGCCTTCAAGCCCTTCACCGCGTTGGTGCCCGGAGAGAAGCCCGCTGAGTCGGCACCTCCTGCTCCTGCGACCACGCCCGAGACGCCGACTCCCTGAGACATGGCAGCGAAGCGCCTCGGTGAAAGACTGATCGAAGCAGGCCTGTGCTCGGCGGAAGCCGTCGAGCAGGCGCTGTCACATCAGAAGATCACCGGGCATCGCCTCGGAGACTGCCTCGTCGAGCTGGGCCTGATGCAGGAAGGCCCGCTGCTCCGCTTCCTCGCCGCCGAGTTCAAGACGCGCTTCGTGTCGGCGGAGAAGTTGGCGCAGGTGAAGATCGGCACCGACGTGCTCGACAAGGTGCCGGTGCGCATGGCGGAGAAGCAGGACTTCCTGCCCATCGCCTACGACCCCGAGCGCAAGGTGTTGTCGATCGTGATGGCCGAGCCTCAGAACGAGGCGCTGGTGAAGGAGATCGCGATCGTCACCGACATGACGGAGGTCTTTCCGTACGTCGGCGTTCGCAGCGCGATTCAGGCGGCGATCAAGAAGCACTACTACGGCGATCACACCGCGTTTCAGCAGATGCAGAGCGGCGCCTCGATGCAGCAGGACGCGCGCAAGCTCGCTGGCGCCTACGACTCGAGTGACTCGCGCGTCGTCGATTCGCGGAGTGTCAGCGGATCAGGCAAATCATCGAGCCGCATCAACCCCACGCAGCTGCGTGAAGCGCTCGGAGCGGTCCGCGGCACCATCGGCGAAAACGACTTCGTCGAGACGCTCAACATTCTCGTCGGCCTCATCGAGATGCCGCGCAAGGAATTCCGCGGCCACTCCGCGCAGATCGCTCGGCAGGCGCAGCTCATCGCGCGCCGCATGGGTCTGCAGCCGCGTGACGTCGCGCACACCTCGATCGCCGCGTACCTGCACGATCTCGGCAAGAAGCCCGAGCGCCACCTCACGCTCCCGTTGATCGTCAGCAACGCCGAGGCGAAATCCGAAGCGAAACGCTACGCGCGCGCGCCGGTGAAGTTGTTCGAGACGGTGCATCTGCCCGGTGGCGTGAACACCGTGCTCGCGCAGCTCTACGAGGCCTACGACGGCTCGGGCGTGCCGCAGGGCGTGAAGGGCGAAGACATCACCGCCGGAGCGCGCATCATCTCGGCCGTCGACGCGTTCTTCGATCTCACGCGCAATCCCTTCAACGTGCAGGGCCACATCATGGGCAAGGCCGAGGCCATCGCCTTGATGCGTGAGCAGGCCGGCGTGCTCTTCGACCCCAACGTGGTGGACGCGCTCAACGTGTTGCAGAGCGGCGACATCCTCCGGCAGCGCGTGGAGCAGGACGGGCGGCAGGTCTTCATCGCCGACACCGACGAGGCGGTGCGCACCGATCTCATCGACTCGCTCGGCAAACACGGCATCGTGGTGCAGACCGTCGTGAAGCTCGACGGCGTGATCGACGCGGTGCTCTCGAACGAAGCAGACACCGTCGCCGTTGGTCTGGGCTACGGCGTCGCCGACATCGTGGCGCTGGTGCAGTTCATTCGCGCGAGGCCCGAGAGTTCGTCACTGCCGGTGTTGGTGCTCGGAGATCCCACCGATCCGCAGAGCCGCGAGCGCCTCGTGCAGGCGGGGACGAGCGGGTTCATTCCGCTTCCTCTCTCGCCTGACGATGCCGCGACCACGCTGCGCACGGCGTACTTCGATCGCATCGAGCACGGCGGGCTGGGTCACGTGGTGCGCGGGAGCTTCGACGAGCTCGCTCCGATCGAGCTGTCGAAGACGCTCGGCAAGTCGCGCAAGTCCGGCCGCCTCGTGATCCGCAACGGGCCGCAAGAGGGTTACCTGCAGTTCGAGCGCGGTCGCGTCATCTACGCCCAGTTCCAGGACAAGAAGGGCGACCAGGCGATTCAGCCGATGCTCACCCTGCCCCAGGCCGATTTCGTGTTCGAGCCGGAGTCGCTCCTGACCGAGATGCCGAACGCCGAACGTGACTTCGACGTCATCTCGCGCGAGCTCACCAAGGCCTCCGCGGCCACGTGACAGGTCACTCCTTCTTTGCCCGCGCGGCGTTGAGCAGTTGGATCGCCGAGTTGCGCAGCGATCGTGACGAGAGATCTTTCAGCTGAAGCGCTACGAGCTTCTTGCGGTTCTCGCGGGTGTCCACTCCGGTGAGGGCGAGCGCGGCGAGCCCACGGACCTGGCCATATTCGTGTCGGTGCCTGGCGGCAGCCTCGAACGTGGCGCGCGCGAGGGCGTGTTTCGGCGCTTCGGAGATCAGCGCATCGAAGATCGCGTTCGACGCCATCAGGGTGTTGGTGGTGCGAATGCCAAAGTCCCAGTGACGCGCGAACGCTTCGACCACCGCGTCGTCATCGAGCGAGGGCGTGAGGTGCTCGACCGCGGCGAGGAGCAACAGATCGTCTCCGCTCTTGGCACACGCATCGAAGCGGCTCAGCACGACCTTCTTGTGCTCGCGCGATTGCGGCAGCGCTTCGATCGCCTCACGCGCGACGGAAGGCTTCGGGTGCTCGACGAGTTTGCGAAGTGCGTCGAGCGCGCGTGCACCGCCGAGCGCTGACAGCACTCCAGGAATGCTCTCCATCACGCCGCCCTTCGGTTTCTTTCGGATCAGCGCGAGGACCAGGTCGATGGTGGCC
>JAEUJS010000146.1 GCA_016792935.1 Archangium sp.
GCGGCGCCCGGCACGCAAGACTGCGCGTCATGCCACTCGTGGCCCGGCGACAACCCGCTGATGCCGAACTGGAGAGGCGCGGCTGGCATCCCCCACGGCACCAGCGGCTCGAGCGTGGCCAGCACGCTCGACTGCAGCACCAGCCAAGGCTTCGGAGGCAGCGCGGCGCCTCACCTCGTCGGCGCGAACTCCGCGCACAACGGCGGCCTCACCAACGGCAACAAGTGCACGTCGTGTCACGTCAACTTCGCCGGCTTCAAGGACACGGTGACCAACCTGAAGTACGGCCACGCCAACGCCTCGGTGCCCGCGTGCGGCACGTGCCACGTCTTCACCGCCAGCCTCTACACCACGCTGACGAACACGCCGTCGCTCACCCGCCCCACGGTGGCAGGTGGGCACCAGTTCAGCCAGACGCTGTCAGTGACGGGCACGTTCGATGGCGACAGCTTCAACAGCGCGCACACCAACACGCGCATGACGCGGTGTGAGGCGTGTCACCAGTACGCCGCGACCACCGCCACGACGAACATCTGGCCGTTCAAGCACCGCCCGAGCAACCCCGGCGTGTCGAACAGCAAGAGCAGCGGCGGCTGCAACATGTGCCACTGAGGCTCGGGGCGAGCCGGTGGAATCAGCGGATGCCGGCGAGCGTGCCGGTGCTGTCTCCGAAGCTGGTCTGGTTCACGCCCATCGCCTGCGCGAGCGTGACGAACAGATTCGCGACCGACGGCTGGTTGGGGAACGTGAGGTGCTGGCCGGTGCGCAGCTGGTTGCCGGCCTTGCCCGCGACGAGCACCGGCATGTTCAAGTGCGAGTGGCTGTCGCCGTCTTCGATCTCACTCGAGAAGAAGATGGCCGAGTTGTCGAGCAACGTCGAACCGTCGGGCTCCGTCACCGCCTTCAACTTGCGCGCGAGCTTGGCGAACTGCTCGACCTCCCAGCGGTTGATGACCTCGAGCGCGTCGTTGCTCGCCGCGCTGCCGCCGTGGTGCGAGAGGTTGTGGTGGCCGTCGGTGATGGCCGTGCCGTTCACGTTCAAGAACCGGTACGCGTAGCCGCTGCCCGCGTTCTGCTGCATGTACGTGATGGACCGCGTGAGGTCGCACTGGAACGCGAAGGTGATGAGGTCGAGGAACTGATCGGCCTTGTCGCGAATGTCGACCCACGCACCGGGCCGCGTTCCCGGAGCGCACGTCGACGGCTGCTCGCTCGCCACGCGCACCTCGAGGTCGCGCACGCCGGTCATGTACTCGTCGAGCTTGCGCTTGTCGGTCGCGCCCAGCTTGCCCTGCAGCGCGGTGGTGTCTTCCTTCACCGAGTCGAGCACGCTCTGGCGGTAGCGCTTGCGCCTGGCGACCGCGGCCGCCGTGGTGTTGGGGTCGATGCCGGCGAAGAGACGATCGAACGCTGAAGCGGGGTTCGTCTCCTTCGCGAGCGGCTGCGTCGCGCTCGCCCACGCGATGTTGCGCGCGTACGCGCAGGAATAACCCGAGTCGCAGTCACCGCTCCCACCGCCGCCGTCCTGGCCGAACTCGAGCGAGGCGAAGCGCGTCTGACCACGCCACGCGTTGGCGAGCACCTGATCGAACGAGATGCCGTTGCGAATGTCGGCGCCGCTGGTCTTGAACGGGTGCGCGCAGGTGATGAACGCGCCGGTGCCGCTGGCGTGGTCTCCGGGACCGTCGGGGCGCGCGGGGCGATTGCAGAGACCGCTCAACACGAGCACGTCGTCCTTGATGCTCGCCGCGCCGTTGTAGGCGCCGAGCGGCTGCAGAATCGAGGTGAGCGCGTAGGCGTTGCCGGTGGTCGCGGGCGTCCACCGGTTCATGCGGATGCCGCACGGCACGTAGAACGCCACGAAGCGCTGCGGCCGCATCGACTGTGCGCGCGCGGTGGTCGGGAGCATCGCCTCGAGCATCGGCAGCGCCATCGCGGTGCCGAGCCCACGAAGAATCGTGCGACGGCTCAGCGCGGTCTTGACGAAGCGACTCATGGCGATTCTCCGTGGCGCGTTCCGGTGCCGGATGTGACGAGCTGGCTCATGGCGACTCTCCGCGGCGCTGCGTGAACGTATCGGACGTGATGAGCGAGGAGATCAACGCCGGGAGTTTGCCTCCACTCTGCGCGAAGGCGTCGCTCATCTGCTTCACCGTGCAGCGGTCGGTCTTCACCGGAGCCCGGCCCAGCGCGTACGTGAAGACCTGCTGCGCCATGCACTCTCCGAACTTCGGGTCTGCAGCGAGCACACCCGCCAACTCGGTCGGTCCGTTGAAGCGGCGGCCGTCGAACAGCTCGCCGCTGCTGTCGATGGGGAAGCCGCCGGTGTCGGTGGTGCGGAAGCGGCCGACCGCGTCGTAGCTCTCGAGCCCGAACCCGATGGGGTCCATCATCGCGTGGCAGCCCGCGCATTCCGGCTTGCTGCGGTGCGCTTCGAACTGCTGGCGCAGCGTGCCCGTCGGGTTGGGCTGCGTCTCGAACGCCTCGACGTTCGCAGGAGGAGGCGGCGGTTCCATGCACAGCAGCTGCGACATCACCCACTTGCCGCGCTTCACCGGAGAGGTGCGGTTGGGGTTCGACGTCACCGTCAACACGCCGCCGTGACCGAGCAGACCGCGGCGGTTGAGCGGCACGTTGCGAACCCGGGTGAGGGTGTTGGTCCCGGGGAGCGGCAGGCCGTAGTGGGTCGCGAGCGCGTCGTTCAAGAACGTGTCGTCGCCGGTGAGGAGCTCGAGCGCGCTGCGGTCTTCGCGGAAGAAGGTGCGGAAGGTCGCGGTGGTCTGTTCCTGCATCGCGGCCTTGAGCGAGGCGTTGACGGCTGGGAAGAGCGTCGGGTCGGGGTTGGTGTCGGGCACCGCGCGGCTCCACAACCAGGAACCGGCGAACTGCGTGGCGAGCGCGTCGCTCTTCGGGTCGGCGAGCATGCGCGTGACCTGCGCCGCGAGCTGGGGTTTCAGCGTGCCGGTGTCGGCGAGCTGCGAGAGCTCATCGTCGGGCATCGAGCCCCACAGGAAATACGAGAGGCGCGCGGCGAGCTCGTAGTCGTCGAGCGCGCGCGGAGTCGTCGACACATCTCCTTCGACGCGGAAGAGGAAGTTCGGAGAGAGCAACACCGCGCTCAACGCGAGCTCGAGGCCCAGCTGCACGCCGTCACCTTCGGTCTGCGCGAGCGTGACGAGCGCCTCGAGGCGGGTGAGCTCGACGGTCTGAATCGGCCGGCGCCACGCCTTGCGCGCGAAGGTCTGCAAGATGGTGCGTACGCACGTCGCGCCGGTGGCCGGGTCACACACCAGGATGCGCGCGGTGCCGCCCGACATGCCGCTCGCGGGCCGCGTGACCTCGACGTATTCGATGAAGAGATTCCGGTCGTCGGGCGCCTGGTAGTAGTCGTTCAAGAACTCGGCGCCGATGCGGTGCGTGCCGGCGGTGAGCGTGACCTGCCGCGTGTACGTCTGCGGAGCGGCGGCCGTCGCGGCGACGTTGAAGGTCGCTCCCTGCGCGGCGCCGTCGACGAGAAGTCGCATCTGCGCACGGTCGGGCCCGGCGGCCTGTTCCCACGCGCGCACGTTGAGCGTGTACGTGCCTGCGGTGGTGACGGTGACGTCTCCGAGGAGCGTGCCGTTGCTGTAGAGGTTCCACGCCTGACCCGACGCGCTGCCGGTGGACGCGGTCATGCCGGTGGCGGGCAGGCGCTGCGAGAAGCCCGGGCGGTACTCGGCGGCGAGCGCGGTCTGCACCAGCTTCGTCGCGGCGGCGTCGTACTTCTCGACGAGCAGCGGAGCGGTGCTGAGCACGTCGCCCTGGTTGTCGTAGCCGTGACCGAAGTCGTCGGCGGGGAAGTCTTGCGACGGGCGCGTGGTGTCTCCGAGGAGATCGCGCACCGTCGAGTCGTACTCGAAGCGGTTGAGGCGCCGAATCGTGACGCGGCCGACGTCTTTCGCGGCCGGCGCGCAGACATCTTCTTCCGGCATGCGGATGACGGGCTCGTCCGCGCGCGGCGGCAGCGATTCGGGAACCGGCATTCCCGGTTGCCAGTCGCTGCTGCCCAGGACGCCCTCACAACCGAGCGTGCCCACGGCGACGAAAGCGAACAGTGGGAATGAAAGGCGTCGCATGGACGGGGCGAATTGCAACGTGTCAGCCACCGGATTCGTCAGGCGTTTCGATGGGTTCGATCGCCGTTTTCACGAGATGGAGCAGGCGTGCCCACCACACCCTGACCACTCCAGTGAACACCGGGCGCTTGAGGCTCTGTTGCCATCACGCAACACATGATGCACAGACGCAACACAAGTATCTGAAGTGCATCGAAACGAGGGCCCAAGTCCGCGAACCCTCGAAGGAATTCGGGGCGCGAACCTTGCTCCGGCAGCTGTCATGAACCGCCTCGCGCTCTTCGTTCCCGTGGTCTTCCTGGTTGGCTGTGGCGTCGCCGAAGGCACCATCACCGAAGGCACCGACGAGTTCGGTGAGGCGGCCTCGACGTTGACGGTCACGGCGGAGAGCGCGACCGAGATTCTCGACTTCGTGAACCACCCGGCCACGACGCAGGCCTTGCTGGATCAGACGCTCGGCCTCGACTCGCGCGCCGCGGCGAACATCATCAACCGTCGCAACGGCTCCGACACCAGGTACCCCTCGCCCGACGACAAGCCGTTCCTCTCGGTGCCGGAGATCGACGCGCTCCCGTACGTCGGTGACGCGGCGCTCGGCAAGCTGCAGACGTACGCGCACGCCAACCGCGCGCCGAAGGGTGAAATCGTCGAGCTCGTCACCTTCACCGGCTGGGAAGCGCAGGTCGTGGTGTGGGCGGTGAACAAGGCCGAAGTCGGCGTGTTCAACGGTCTGCTCGACAACCGCGCGGCCGCCAACCTCGTCGCCAGTCGCCCGTACGCGAACGTCGCGCAGATCGGCGCGGTCTCGCTCATCGGTCCTTCGGCGCTGCGCGCGCTCAAGGGTCAGGCGCGCACCTGGTGGTTCGCGTTCTCGAATCAGCCGGTGCAGCAGACGCTCGCGGGCACGTTCGACGGCGTGCAGTTCGACGAGGCGACCGCGGTGCGTGCGCTCGAGCTGGCGAACGTGTCGAACGCCGACGTGCTGGTCAGCAAGGGCCTCGCGTCGAGCGCGGTCTCGGCCATCGTCGCGCTGCGTCCGTTCAGCACGTTGAGCGCGGTGGCGGCGGCGAGCGGTGTCGGCCCGGCGAGCATGCAGGCGCTCAAGAACTGGGCGAGCGCTCCGGTTCCTCCGGTGGGCAAGTCGCTCGCGGAAGTGCGCGCTGAGCTCGAGGCGGCGGCCGGCGGCATCTGGTTCCCCAGCGAGACCGACGCGCACATCATCTACCTGCAGGGCGAGCAGCTGAACGGGGCGGCCATCACGGTCGAGCTCATCCGCGCGCAGCTCACCGTGCAGCACGACGCGCAGATCGCCAACGTCATGTACACCGACCCGTCGGAGCGCTCGCTCGCGGCCAAGACCCAGGTCGAAGAACGTGACGCGCTCGCGTACCTCCAGCGCATCGTCGACAACACCGACCCGGCCGACGACGTGTCGCTCGAGAACGCGGCGAAGATCGCCAACCTCAAGACCGTGCTGCAGGCCAACCTCACCGACCTCAAGATGGTGCGCTTCGGCCGCGTCTCGATCTCGACCTTCATCGTCGGTCGCGCTCCGAGCGGCGAGCTGGTGGCGCTGCTGACCGGTCAGGTCGAGACCTGATTTCCAGCTCTCGAAGCCCTTGAAGGCCCTCGCGATTGCCGAGCCGAACGATTCTGTGAGCCGGAATCCGTGCAGGATGGCACTTCGAGCGTTCCGTGCGTCCTCACCTGTCCCTCGTCGGTACGCAGTCGCAGTCGCCAGCTCCGGTTGGAGCGGGTGACGCGTTTCGCACGTGGAGCGGCTACGTCGCGGCGCTCGCCTTTCGTCTGCTGGGGCGCGAGGCGGAAGTCGATGACGTGGTGCAAGACGTCTTCCTCATCGCGCTCGACGGGCTGGGGAACCTGCGCCACCCGGCCGCCGCCAAGTCGTGGCTCGGCACGCTGACCGTCCGCACCGTCGCGCGACGTCTGCGCGTGCAGAAGCTCAGTCGCTTCTTCGGGCTCGACGCGCACGAAGAAGAAGCGTGCTTCGAGTCGACGGCGGCCAGCCCTGAGCAGCTCGCGCTCCTCACGCAGGTGTGGAAGGTCATCGATCGCCTGCCCGTGTCGGAG
>JAEUJS010000150.1 GCA_016792935.1 Archangium sp.
ACGAAGCGACTCGCGGCGAGCTGACGCATCGGAGCGCCGAACAGCGGCACTCTGCGCTTGAAGCGATCCCACTGCACCTCGACATCGAGCGCGGCGATGAAGAACGGACCGCCGAGCACCGCGCCGAGAATCGAGCCGAAGGCGAGGAGCGAACGCACGAGGTTCGACGCGTACAGCCCACCGATGGAAGTCGTCGCCGACGTCACCTGCTGCGACGCCTCGAGGAGCGGACCCACGAACACCGCCGCGCCGACCAGATAGAGCGGCCACAACGCACCGAGCACCGCCTTCCATCGCTGGGCCTGCACGTGTTCGAGGTGTTTGAGCAACGCAGCCGCGACGGGCTCGAGCCGCCCCGCTTCTTCCGCGAAGGCGAGCAACTCCACGTTGGCGTCGTCGAAGAGCGCGGCGTTGGAACGCATCGCGTCTCCCAGCGTGCTGCCGCTCTGCACCGCGGCCGCTACGCGCGTGAGGCCAGTCGCCATCGCATCGTCGGGTGCGTACTGCTTCAACTGCGCGAAGCCGGTCGGCAGCGGAACGCCCGCGCGAATCAGCTGGTGGAGCTGTTGATAGAAGCTGAACACCTTGCGGTGACGCACGAAGCTCACGACGGGATGCCGGTACCAGGCGCGGCTCAAACGTTCTTGCAGCGTGCTGCGCGGTCGTTCGGCCGAAGCCATCGCACACGCAGTGTAGGCGTGGATCGATGTGCGCGTGACCTGCAACTGACATCTCAGAAAATTCACTCGCTGGGAGGCGCACTGTGAAGCACCTGGGACTGCTGTCACTCGTCGTGTCCGTCGTCATGTTGGTCGGCTGTGGAACTCCGAGCGGAACTGACGGAGGCACCGGCGGTGGTGGCGCCACAGGCGGTGGCACAACGGGCGGTGGAACAGGCGGCGCGCAAGGCGGTGGCACGGGCGGCGGCTCCGCGACGGGCGGTGGCTCTGCGACTGGCGGCGGTTCAGCAACTGGTGGCGGCTCCGCAACGGGTGGCGGTTCAGCGACTGGCGGCGGCGCAGCAACTGGTGGCGGCGCAGCGACTGGCGGCGGTTCAGCAACGGGCGGCGGTTCAGCGACCGGCGGCGGAGGTGGAGCAACTGGCGGCGGCGGAGCAACTGGCGGCGGCGGAGCAACGGGCGGCGGCGGCGGCACGAGCTGCACGCCTCAACAGGTGAACGTCACCGTCAGCGGGAGCTGCAACGCGATTCCGCCTCCGGGGCCGTGCGGAGGTCAGCTCACCGGGCGCTACTGCTACACCGCGTTCTGCGTGAGTGAAGCGCTGCTCCTCGCCGACATCCAGTCAGCGTGTGCAAATGCGGGCGGTGCCATCGCCTTCAGCAACACCGCGGGCACCGTGAACGGCTCACTCGACTTCACCGGCACGGGCAGCAGCGGAGCCGTCACGCGCAACGCGACGCTCACCATCACCGGCAACGCGGCGGTGCCGACGGTCTGCGTGCCCGGCGGTCAGTGCGGTCTGGTGCAACAGGCCTTCACGCAGGCCGGGGCGACCGCGCAGTGCCAGACCTCGGCGAGCGGCTGCGCGTGCTCGTACACCTACGTCGTGCCGACTGGCACCAGCACGACCTTCACCACGGCGGGCAACGTGGTCACCGTCGGCACCATCGGCATGGGCAACCAGCGCACGTACGACTACTGCGCGACGAGCGGCTTGCGCTACCGCGAGACGACGTCGGACCCGGCCGAGCCTGGCGTCGCGACGCTGAGCCAGTGAGTCGACTCACGGCGCGCTGAAAACCTGAACGCCTCCGTCCTGGTGATGGAGGCGTTCGCGCTTCACATCGGGTCGAGGTCGAACGTGCCGTTCTTCGAGTCGTCGTCGAACGAGTTCTCGTGGCCATCGCCGTCGACCACGCCCCACCACACCGTCACGCGGCCCGCAGACGCAGCCGGAGAGGTCCACGTGAAGGTCCACGCGGTCAGCGCAGCCGCTCCGAGTTTTCCGCGGTGGTGAATCGCCGAGCAGCCGCCCTGCGAGAACGAAGTGCCGGGCAGGGTGCCGAGGTTGGCGGGCAACATCGTGGGGCAGCTCGCCGGCACCGTGTCGGAGCGCAGCGTGCCCGCGGGCTGATTGGTCGCGGTCTCGAAGCGCGCCGCGAAGCCGTTGGCGTTCGACACGCCCATGGGGTTCGTGCCGGTGACGTGGTGGCCGGTGAGCGTGGCCGTCACGGTGTACGTGGTGTTGGGCGCGAAGGTCTGCGGCGTGCCGGCTCCGAGCGGCGGCGTGAACGCGAACGTCAGCCCCACCGCCGGATTCGGAGCAGGTCGCACGTGGCAATCGGCGCACAACATCTTCTCGTCGGTGGGACTGCCGGTGCCGTAGATGGAATGCGCGGCGCCTTCACCCGAGGTGACTTGCGCTTCCCAGTGACGCTCGAGCGTCCACGCCAGCGCGACCGAAGCGGTGGTCACCACGCCGAATCCGAGCAGGAACTGCAGGGTCGAAGATTTCATCGTGCGTTCCTTTCAGTTCGGGCCGGTGGTGCAGGTCGGCAGCGTCATGCCGCTCAACCAGTTCGAGATGGCGACGTAGCGGGGGTCGGTGGGGCTCGCGAAAATCTTCCGGCCCGCGTGCACGAATGAAGTGCCCGCCAGCGGCTGCGTGAGCAGCTCGGATTGAGCAGGCGTCGAGACCTGCACGAAGAAGCTGCGCGCCGAGTCGAAGCTCTTCTGCCATTCCGCCGTGGTGTGCGGCCGCTTGCAGTCGCAGTCCACCGAGCCGCTGCAGGTCGAGAGGTCGTACGGCGTGGTGATGTTCACCTGGCAGACGGAACGGACGAGCATCTCCTGGTTGCGCAGTCTCCCGCGCGCGTAGGTCTTCAGCGGTCTGCCGGTCTCGGTGCCGTGACAGCCCATCGCCGCGCAGCTGCGCTGGAGAATCGGGTGCACGTTGCACTTGTAGAAGTTGAGGTCGAGCGCTGGCGCCGCGATGGGTCCCTCCGGCGGTTTGTTGGCCGTCGTGCCGCACGCGTTTTGATCGAGGCAGCTTCGCGTCGCCTGGTTGTTCGCCACGCTCCACGGCGCGCAGATCCAATCTTCGGTGCACGCAGCACCTCCGCCGCCAGTGCCGCCGCCCGTCGCGCTGCCGCCGCCCGTCGCACCGCCGCCAGTCGCACCGCCACCCGTCGCTGCACCACCGCCAGTGTTCGAGACGCCGCCACCACTGCCGCCAGCGCCGGCGTCGAGCAGCGGGTTCTCGATGTTCACGCACGCGGCACAAGACAACAGCGCCACCACTGGCAGCACTCGCATTCGTTCCTCACTCCCGGCCCTGAAATTGGAGGACGCAGGGTGCCGAAAGTCGCATTTCTCCCGCATCCGTCAGGTGGACAGCCCGTCTTCCATTAAAGTGACCACATGGTCTCGCCAGCTCGAAAACTGCCACCGGCTCCACCTTCCATCGAAGACGCGGGAGGAGCGCCCCGGTTCGGCACCTTCCAGGGCGGGCTCGACGTGGTCGACCTCTCGCGCCTGCGCGGCAGCTACCAACCCAATCGCGTCGACCGGCTGCGCATGCACAAGAAGTGGGTGTACGGCTTCATCGCGACGCGTGAAGTGGCGACGCTCTTCGCGGTGGTCGACGTGGGCTACTCGAGCAACGCGTTCGCGCTCGCGCTCGACTACGCGAGTGGAAAAGTGCTCGCAGATGTCGGGGTCCTTGGTCCGCCGCGGCCGCTCGTCAAAGTGAACGACCACCCGGGCGCGGGCCTCGACGTCAGCTTTCAGCGCCCCGACGCGCGGTGGAAGCTGTGGCGCACGTTCGGTGACGAGCGCTTCCACGGTCAGGTGCGGCTCGGCTTCCCGGTGCCGTTCAAGAAACCGAAGCTCGAGCTGACGTGGGACTTGCTCGCCGCGGGAGGTCCACCACCGCTCACCGTCATCGCGCCCGTCGAAGGCGGCGTGGTGAACATGACGCAGAAGTGGGCGGGCCTGCTCTCGTTCGGAACGCTCGAGGTCGACGGCCGCCGCTACTCCCTCGATGGAGGCGTCGGCGGGCTCGACTACACGCACGGCTATCTCGCGCGGCAGACCGCGTGGCGCTGGGCCTTCACGTGCGGACGTCTCGACGATGGAACGCCCATCGGCATCAACCTCGTCGAGGGCTTCAACGAGTCGCGCGACGACGTGAACGAGAACGCGCTGTGGCTCGGCAACGAGCTCATTCCGCTCGGGCGCGCGCGCTTCCAATGGAACGCCAACGACATTCTCCAGCCCTGGAGCGTGCGCACCGAAGACGGGGTGCTCGACCTGCGCTTCAAGCCGATGGCCGCGCACACCGAGCTGCGCGACCTCGTGTTGGTGAAGAGCGCGTTCAAGCAGCCGGTCGGGTTGTGGGAAGGCGAAGTGAAGATTGGCGGCGTCACGCACGTGCTCAAAGACGCTCCGGGCGTCGCAGAAGACCAGTCCGTGTTGTGGTGATCAGCGCGGGTTGGCGCTGACGAGCGGTCATTGGCGACCGGGGGCACGCCGAGTTCCCGCAGACCCTCCGAGCGCTCAGCCGCGACTTCGCGAACCGACGCGAGAAGTGATGCTGCCGATGCATTCCAGCACCCAGCACACCCATTCCTTCTTCTCCGTCGATTCTTCGCCGTCGTGCCACGGCGAGCAGAACGTGGTGTGCACTGCGCCCGCTTCGTATTTCTCTCCCACCGCGAAGCCGTAGCCGCCGGCCTTCCCCGTCTCGCTGAAGGTGCCCACCCCGGGCGCGGTGAGGTTCAGCGTCGGCCCGCCGTTCTTCACCGACAGCCGCTTCAGCTGCTCGTTCGAATCGAGCTTCACGTCGATGCCGTCACGCGTCGCGCCGAGCGCGTGGAGGAGCGGGAGCCCGAACGTCGACACGCCGCGCTGCGCACGAAACGAAGGGAACGCGTGGTCGAGCTCGCCGGCGAACACAGCCTTCACGTCGTCGAAGCCGCGCGCGTCCGCGTCCTGCTCGAGGAAGAAGAGCAGCTGCGGAAAACCCGCGCACGGCGCGAGCCGCGTCGCGAGCACCCTCGCCCGCTCGCGCGACAACGCGTTGGTGGCGCTGAGCCGATTCCACAGCTGCAACCCGAGCGAGAAGAAGACGGCGCGCGCCTCGGTGTCCTGCAGCGCGGTGGCGGTGCGCGCGGCGGCGTCTTGCAGCGTCTTCGAGGCGGGCACTCCGGGGAGCTCGGCGAAGAGGTCGGCGAGCAACACGCTCGCGAGCCGAGGTGACTTGCGGCGCAGCGCTCCGTTCAGCGTCTTCACGGTGTCTCGCAGCTCGGTCTCGATGGCGGTCATGCGCCGGGCGAGTGCGCGCCGCGTGCCGCCGCGCAAGTCACTGAAGCGTGGTCTGAGGCGCGCTCCTTCAGTGCATCGAGCTGCTTCGAAGCGGATCGGTGGCCGTCTTCTTCAGACGTCCCACGTCACGAGCATCGTCCACGCGGGCCCGGTGTCGGGCGTGAGCGAGGTCTTCAGGTTCCTGGTGCCAATCATCCGCGCGCCCTCTTCGATCATCCCCGCGTAGAAGGTCGGCATGCCGGTGCAGTCGTTGATCCACAGCTCGCACGTCGTCGGACCGAGCACCTTGAACCGCGTCTCGAGGTAGTTGCCGCCGGTGCGGAAGTTCTTCTGCATGCGTTCCAGCGTGCGGCGCGGGCCGATGACCTTGAGCACCGCCACCATCGCCTTGCCGACCAGCGTCTCGACGTAGCCCTGCATGAACGACACGCCGAGCTGGCGAAAGCCTTCCGCTTCCGAGAGCCGCGGGTAGAGCATCGGCAGAATCGAGCGGCACGCCTCGACGACCTGCCGAATCGGATACGCGGGCGGCATGCGGTCGAGGTTGATGCCGTGCTTGTTGACGATGCGGTCCTTCACCTCGGGAGTCAGGCGCGCGCCCAGACCTCTGACGAAGAGCGCTTCGATGGCGTGCGAGAACCACAACTGCTCGCCTTTCCCTGACTGCTCCTGCATGCCGCGCACTCTGCCAGAAGCTCGTGAATGGGCTAGACGACGACCGATGCGTCTTTCTCTGTTGCTCCTCTTCGTGCTGCTGACGACGAGCGCGTGTCGTCATCGTCGCGCGGCGACGATTCCGGGCCCGGGCATGAACGCCAAGCGAGAGCTGGCGTTGCTCGAAGGCGCCGCGAGCCGCCTGCAGTGCTCTCAACGAGAGCTCGTGGGCGCGTTCGAAGCGTCGCTCGAGAACTACCATGTGTACCGCGTGGACGGCTGCGGCAAGCGCTTCTACTCGCTGCTCCACTGCACCGCGGGCCTCTGCAAGTGGCGCGAGGCGCCCGAGATGCGCGCCGAGACCGAGCTGCAGTGTCCCGTCACCGAGCTCAGGCGCAGCTACGCGCCGCCGCACGTCTTCACCATCAGCGGGTGTGGCCGACAGGTCTCGTACGAGCTGAGCAAGGGTCACTTGAACCCGGTGTACGGCACCAATGCGTTGCCGCCGCCGATGGCTCCGCCGCCGCCCGGTGCGTTGCCGCCGCCGCCGTCAGGCTCGTCGATTCCTCCACCGCCTCCTCCTCCGCCGCCTCCCTGAAGCCGTGAACGACCCGTTCTTCAAGCAGTGCCCCATCTGCGGGAGCAGTGAGTCGAGCACCATCGTCGAGTTTCCCGAGCTGCGCTTCGGTCGCTGCGCGCAGTGTGGGCTCATCTACAAGTCAGAAGAGGAACGCGGCCTCCGTGCGCGGCTCGCGAAGAAGTACGACGCCGACTACTTCATTCACGGTCAGGCGCAGTACCTGAAGCGCTGGGCCCATCGCGTCGCGAAGTGCCGGCGGCAGCTGTTGATGTGCCTCGAGTTCGCTCCGCATGCGAAGCGCTGTCTCGATGTCGGTTGCAGTGCGGGCTACGTGCTCGCCGCCGGTGATTCGCTCGGCTTGATTCCCACCGGCATCGACATCGCGGCGTACACCGCGAAGCTCGCGAAGGACCGCGGCTACGACTCGGCCACCGCGTCGCTCACCGAGCTGCCGTTTCGCGACGAGAGCTTCGACATCATCACCGCCAAACACACGCTCGAGCACGTCGACGTTCCGAAGCGCGGCCTCTCGGAGCTGGCGCGGGTGCTCAAGCCCGGCGGCGTGGTGATGGTGGTCGTGCCCGACGCGGAATACTGGCGAGTCGGTTCGGCTCCCAGGAGCGGCAAATACTTCGTGCCCGACCGCCTCGGCTGGCAGCACCACGTCTATTACGACGTTCCTTCGCTCGGTCGTGGGCTGCGCGATGCGGGGCTCGAGGTGGTGAGCGACGACAAGGCGATGTTGCGTCGGCGGCTCGCGAAGGGGGCTGCGGCTCCGTGGGAATACCTTCGCTTCGCCGCGTTGAAGACGTGGACGAGCGTGTCGAAGGCCACGCACCTGCGCCGCGAAATTCAGCTCATCGCGCGGAAGCCCCTCAAGAATTCGTGAGCTGATCAGCTCCGCGATTTGGAACTTCGCGCAGTTGAGCGTTGGCAAGCGCGTTGCTCTGCGTGCACGCCACCATGTTCAAGACCCGTCTGCTCTCTGCTCTCGTCGCCGTCTTCGCGCTCGTCGGTTGCAACCCGCCGCTCCCGGGAGGTGGAGAAGACGCTCGCAGCGATTTGCAGCGGCTCACCACACCTGCGCCGGCCGGTGACGTCGAGGCCACGGTGCGCGGGCTCAACGACTTCACGTTCTCGCTCAACAAGCGCATCACCAAGCCAACCGAGAACTTCATCGTCTCGCCGGTGAGCATCAACACCGCGCTCGGCATGGCTTCGGCCGGAGCCGCGGGCACCACGCTCGACGCGTTCCGTTCGACCTTGCGCGTGAACATCAGCCAGGGCGATTTCCACGGAGCGATGAACACCCTCGACCGTGAGCTCAGCTCGCGCGGTCAGGGCGCACAGGGCACCGAGGGCCGGCCGTTCAAGCTGAGCATCGTGAACCAGACGTTCTCGCAGACGGGCTACAAGCTCGAGCGCTCGTACCTCGACCTGCTCGCGCAGCAGTACGGCACGGGCTTGAAGCTCGTCGACTTCGAGAAGCAGACCGAGGCCGCGCGGCTGACCATCAACGACTTCGTCGCGGTGCACACCTCGAACCTGATTCCGGAATTGCTCAAGCGGGGCACGGTGACCGGCGACACGCGCGTGGTGTTGGCGAACGCCGTGTACTTCAACGCGTCGTGGGCGAGCCCGTTCGAGAAGACCGCCACGCGGCCGGCGAACTTCACGCTGCTGAGCGGCAACACGGTGCTGGTCGACACGCTCAACGACTCGGTGCACTCCGCGCGCGCGGCGACGGTCGGTGGGGTCGAGGTGGTCGAGCTGCCGTACCAGAAGGACGAAGTGTCGATGCTGATTTTGATGCCCGCCGCGGGTGACCTCGCGTCGCTCGAGAGCTCGCTCGACAACGCGAAGCTCGACTCGTTCCTCAGCGCGTTGACTCCGCAGCAGCTCGACTTCTCGATGCCGAAGTTCAAGATCGACTCGCCGTCGGATTTGAGCGAGCCGCTGAAGGAGGAAGGGCTCGCGGTGGCGTTCGGTGGTGACGCCGACTTCTCGGGCATGACGGGCACCAGGGAGCTGTCGATCAGCGGCGTGCTGCACCAGGCGGTCATCAAGGTGACCGAGGAAGGCACCGAGGCCGCTGGCGCGACGGCGGTCGTCTTCGGCGTCACGTCGGTTCCGGTGACGCGCCCGGTGAAGATCGATCGTCCGTTCATGTACCTGATTCGCGATCGCGCGACGGGCACGATTCTCTTCATGGGTCACGTCGTCGACCCGCGCTGAGCTCACACTTCGCACCGCCCTCATCTACGCTGGGCGAATGTTCAAGCGCTCACTGATGCTGATCGGCACGGCGTGAAGGCGCTGCGGTTTCATTCGTTCGGTGGGCCGGAAGTCATCGCGCTCGAGGACACGGCTGAGCCTCGTGCTGCCGACGGCGAAGTGCTCGTGCGCGTGAAGGCCTGCGGGCTCAACTTCGCGGACACCGAGCGGAGGCGCGGGCTGTACCTCGCGAGCCCCTTGCCCGAGACGCTCGGCTTCGAAGGAGCGGGGGTCATCGAGGGAACTGATCAGCGCGTGGCGTTCGTCGCTCCGCGGGCGCATGCAGAGCTGTGCGTCGTCCCGCGCGCTCGGTTGATCAGCATCCCTGATCAGATGGACCTGGTGACGGCCGCTGCGTTTCCAGTGCAGTGGCTCACCGCGTGGCACGTGCTGCACACCGTCGGTCGCGTGCGCGCAGGCGAGACGGTGCTGATTCACGGCGCTGCCGGTGGAGTCGGCCAGGCCGTCGTGCAGCTCGCCAAGGCCACCGGAGCGCGCGTCATCGCGACGGTCTCTCGCGACGCGAAGCAACGAATCGTTCACGAGCTCGGCGCAGATGAAGTGCACACGCGCACTCCCGAGCTGGAACTGAACGGAGTCGATCTGTTGCTCGAAGGAATCGGCAAGGACATCGCTCCCAGCGCGCTGAAGTGCCTCAAGCCGTTCGGCCGCTGGGTGACCTACGGGAGCGCGTCCGGACATCTCCCGCCGCTCGACGCGGAGACGCTCTACGAAAAATCGGTGAGCTTCAGCGCGTACTGGCTGCGCACCGAACATCCGCGCGAGGTGTGGCAACGCGCGGTCGAAGACGTGCTCGCGTTCCTGCCGCGCGCGAAGTTGGAAGTGACGACGGCTCCGCTGAGCGATGCGGCGCGCTGGCACCGAAGACTCGAGGGTGGGCTCACGACCGGAAAGATCGTGTTCACCCTGTAGCGACTCAGAGCACGCCGTTCTTGCTCAAGAAGTCCTTCGCCCACGGAGCCGCCGTCGAGAGGCTGCGCGGCCCGTGCTGAATCTCATGCAGCGTGTCGGAGTTCACGTTGCCCGAGAAGAACTGCTCGGTGCTCACCACCGCGTCATCGACGCCGTCGATCGAGTTCGACTGCACCGGCCCCTCGACCGCGCGACCGGCGTCGTTGAGCTCGAGCATGAGCATGCGCTTGACGAACTCATCGAGCTTGGCCGGCGGCAACTTCTGCAACTTGAGGAACAGCTCATCGGGCTTCATGCCCAGGCGCTCCGCGACCTGCGCGATGGGGATGCCCGCGTTGCGATGATCCGTCTCGCGCACGTTGCTCAGCGGCTTCGCGAGCGCCGGGTTCACCCCCGCAGCCTGGAGGTACGCGCGCGCATCGGCCTCGGACGCGCGTTCGGCCTTCGCGACCGCGCGGCTCCCGACGATCAGCTTCGTCACCAGGCCCGCCACCGCGAGGCCCGCGCCAATCAACTGCCCGCCCGGAACGCTGCTCGACGTCGCCGCGAGTCCCATCAACACGCCGCCCGCGCCGGTCATGAGGTCCGCCGCGCCGTTGCCCACGTCTCCGTTCGCGATGCCCTTGATGCCGCCGAACACGTCGAGCACGCCGCCGATGACCGCGAGGCCACCTCCGAGCTTCGCGAGTGACGCGACCGCGCTCTCACGCCCGAGCGCCTTCATCGCCATCGACGCGCCTTCGACGCCGAGGTTGGCTCCCGCCACCACGGTCTGGAACTTCTTGATGGTGTCCGCGTCGCCCCAGCTCTTGATGCCCTGGGCCACGCCGTACATCGAGAAGCCGAGGCCGATGACCTTGAGCGAGTTCTTCGCGAGGTTCGACGTGCCGAACGAGCCACCTTCGATCTTCGCGAACGCGTCCTTCATCGCCTCCGGACCGAGCGCGCCGCTCTGCACCTTGCTGAACGTGACCGCCAGGCCCTTCGCCGCCTCGGCGTCGATGCCGAGCAGCGCCGCGTTCTCGGTGAGCGCCTTGACCAGGCCCTTCTGGTCGAGCTTGCCCATCATTCCGAGCTGCGCGAGGCCGGTGGCGACGAACTTCGCGGTGCCTTCGGCGAGGTCTTTGGTGTTCTTGCCGTTCTCGACGAGCGCTCCGAGCCACGGCGGGCCGACGCCTTCGGACTGCTTCTTCAGCGCGTCGAGGATCTTCTGCTCACCCGCCGGCGAGCTCTGGATGAGATCCATCTGCTTCTGGACGGCGTTGAGTTCCTGTCCGAGCTGTTTGGTCTCGTTCCACGCCCAGCGTCCCACCTCAGGGTCCGCCTTGTCTTTCGCGAGCGGGAACGCGTCGAAGGCACCAGTCAGCTTCTTCGCTGCTTCGTCGAACGCCTTGAACTCGGCAGCGTGCTGCTTCTTGAACCCCTCGATGGCCAGCTTGCGTTGATCAGCCGTCATCAACGAGCCGACGCCCTGATTCAGCAGCGCGAGCTCTCCGCGCAGCTGCTGCACCACCTTCGCCTTGCTCTCGAAGTCGGTGCGCAGCTCGCGAACGTTGTCGCCCAGCACGCCACGCATCGTGCCGGCCTGATCAGCCTTGCCTTCCTTCGCCAACGCGTTGACCAACTCAGTGCCGGAATCGAAGCTCGCGCCCTGCTTCATCGACTCGCCGAGCGCCTTGCCGAGCCCGGTCTTCCAGGCGTGCGAGATGCCCTGCTTCCAGT
>JAEUJS010000179.1 GCA_016792935.1 Archangium sp.
ATCCTCGGCCTCGGAGGCGGCGGGCAGATGTACATCCCGCAGCGCATGGGCAGCTTCTTCGAGGTCGCTCCCATCACCGAGGCGATGTGGATCTCGACGTTCGCGTTCCTGCAGTTCCACTTCCGTTTCCCGTATGAAGCCAACCTCTGAAAATCGACCCCGAGGTCTCGTCTCTGCGACGATGATCTCCTAAGGGAGCGCACATGCCGATTCGCAGCAACAGCCCGACGACTGGCCCGCAGGTTCCGACCACCACCAACACCACGCCGACCACGCCGTCCAATCCGACGACGCCTGCCGCGCCGACGACGCCCGG
Source organism: Archangium sp. (assembly GCA_016792935.1). Lineage (GTDB taxonomy): Bacteria > Myxococcota > Myxococcia > Myxococcales > Myxococcaceae > Archangium_A. Next base: position 317 of record JAEUJS010000179.1, read on the forward strand.
CCGCCCCGCTGCGTGGTCTGGCCCCGCTGGCCCTGCGGTTCGTGACGCGTTCAACGTCGTGAACAACGCCGTGCGCAACACCGGCCCGAGCGACTTCGACCTGGTGCCCGGTCGCTACCCCGACGCGGTGCCGCTTCCGGTCGTCCTCGCCGCCGTCGGGCAGTCGCCCCAGGGCCAGGCCGCGCTCGGCAAGGTGCTCGACGACTTCAAGGCGAAGACCGGCATCGAGGTGCCGAGCGAGACGCGCGCTGCCGTGCTCTCGAACCCCGCCGCGCTCACCAAGGCGATGGAAGTCACGCCCGGCCAGCTCAGCGGAGGCATCGTCGCGCTCAACGGCGCGTACCAGAGCGGGAAGATCAAGAAGGGTGAGCCCGCTCCGCAGTTGCTCCCGCAGCATTTCGACCTGAGCAAGCTCGACTCGGCCAGATCAGCCGACGGATCGGCTGGGGGAATCGACGCGCCGCGCCCGAAGAGCGAGATGAAGCAGCTCGCTCCCGGTCTCTTTCAGGGAGATCTCCCGAGCGCGACGAGTGATCAGCAGATCAAACGCAACCGTGTGCTCGCCGAGGTCTTCGGCCGGCTCTCGAACAACGCGTCGCTCCCGGCTGATCAGCAGTTCTCGGTGAAGCACGGCGGAAAAGAGTTCACCTCGCTCGACGCGTTCGCCAGGCAGCTGAGCGCCGACGGCTACGAAGTGAACGTCAGCTTCGATCAGCGCATCGCCAACTTCTCGAACCTGAAGACCGCGGTGCCGGGCAGCAACCCTCCGCAGTACCTCGACGTGCCGGCGCCGCTGATGGTGAAGACCGGAATCAAGGACGGCCTCGGCAAGGAAGCGGTCGTGCCCGCGGTGCACTCCGAGATGATCGTCTCGATCAAAGCGGGCCCCAACGCGAAGGGACCGAAGTTCGACGCAAATCTCAAGTTCTACCAGGGCGTGTCGGGCACCGGCTTCTTCCCCGCGAACGTGCACGCTGATCCGTCGTGGTGTGGCCGCGTCAGTCACGCGCAGCTGAGCGGCGACAAGGCGCTCGAGGCCATCTCCGTCGCCGGGGCGTTCACCGATGTCGTGAACACCACCGCCAGGAAGATGAATCTGTACGCCGACGGCTACGGCATCACCGGCGTGTGCAACGACTCCGTCGCGGTGGTGCAGCAGGCCGTCACCGGCCGCGCCGACGCGTACCCGCTGCTCATGAAAGATGAGGTGCTCTACGGCGCGCTCAAGGAACGTCTTTCAGACGCCAACAAGGCCGACGACCCTGCGTACAAGGCGATCCGCAAGGCGATGCGCGAGCTGCCTTCCGACATCCGCCACAACGAGTCGCAGAAGCGCCGCGCCCTCGCCTCACTGCCGTGGGCCGCTGGGAAAGAGCCGTTTGTCTCGAGCGAAGAGGCGCGGCGAATCCTCAGTCAGTAAGCGAGGTTACGAAAGGCGGAAACCTCCGCCTACATCGGCCGACAATGAAGGCATGAGCGTCCTTCGCAACCTCAGCCGCAATCTCTGGAACGCGATCGAGATCAAGAACGCCGGGAAGGCTCCTGAAGCCGGCGCGAAGACGCTGCATGCCGTTCGTGAACAGCGCGTCGCTCCGGTGCTGGCCAACGGCCGCTTCCGTGACGGGTTCGACAAGCTCCCGCCCGGTGCGCCGCGGCTTCAGCTCGTGCCCTCGCAGTTCCGCCCGACCTTCTCGCCTGCGCAGCTGCAGCGCGACAGCTTCGACAGCGGCGCTCGCCGCGCTCCGGTCGAGCTCTCGGGTGCGATGAAGAAGACCACGCAGCCGAAGCAGGACGCGAAGCTCCCCAACCTCGGAGCGACGCTCAGCGACGTGTCTCTCGGCGACCTCGCCGCGCTGATGGCCGCCTGATCAACTCAGCTTCAGCTCAACACCTTCAGCGGCGTTCCTTCTTTCTTCTTCAGTCCGACGGACTCTGCGCCCTCGGTCTCGAGGCCGAGCGCCATCTCGAGCAAGTCGATCAACTGCGCGCGTGAATCCGTGTCGTCGGGCCCCATGACCGTCACCTCGACGGGGAGTCGTTCCTCAGCAGGTACGGGTTCGGGCTCGAGGGGTTTGCCGTCAGGGCCCAATTCTTCAACCAGCAGGTCGCCATCGCGGTGAATCGTGTATCGCCGATGCATATGGCGAGAGTGTAGTGGGCGACGCTGATCTACGCTCGCGTCCGTGCCTGTCCCGCTCTCCCAGCTCGCGCGGAAGTTCTTCGTGAACCCCAAGGACGCGAACGCAGGTCCGACCGTTCCCGGGCTGGTGTGGGAAGCGCCACCGACCGCGGCGCCCAGTGATTCGGGGTCGTGGGCGCTCACCGATGCCGGCCAGGACATGAAGCGTCCGCGCGCTGGAGAGCCGCTCATCTTCCTCGTGCAGAAGTCCACCACCGGAGCGAACAACCCCTTCGCGATGGGCGTCACCGTCGGCCGCGTCGACAACAACGATCTCGTCGTCGATGACGGCTCGGTCAGCCGCTTCCACGCGTGGCTTCAGCAGGACGAGCGCACCCGGGAATGGTCGCTCACCGATGCCGAGAGCAAGAACGGCACGTGGGTCGACGGTCAGCAGGCCGCCGCGCGCAAGCGCATGCCGCTCACCAACGGAACGCGGCTCAAGTTCGGCGACGTCGAGATGACGTTCTTCCTGCCCGATGGCTTGCGCGAGTTCGTGCACAAGCGCTTCCGCGGCCAGAGCTGATCAAGCGTCGGTCATCGCGCATGGTCATCGCGCACGGCCATCGCGGTCGCGATCACGGGTCGAAGCGATAGCCGAGGCCACGCACAGTCACGAAGTGTTTCGGCTCGTCCGGGTCCGGCTCGAACTTCGAGCGCAGCTGGCTGATGAAGTTGTCAACTGTGCGCGCCGTGCCCTCGTACCCATAGCCCCACGCGCCGGAGAGCAGCTCCTCGCGTGAAAACGTATGGCCGGGGTGCGAGACGAAGTGGCCGAGCAGCTTGAATTCCTGCGCGGTGAGCTCGATGTCTTTCCCCGCGCGCGCGACGGTCTTGGCAGCGAGATCGACGATGGTGTCCGAGAACTTCACCGTCGAGCCGTCGCGCACCCGCCGCCGCAGCACCGCCCGAATGCGTGCGAGCAATTCCTGTAGCCCGAACGGCTTCACCACGTAGTCGTCGGCGCCGAGGTTGAGCCCCATCACGCGATCGGTCTCCACGCCCTTCGCCGAGAGCACCACGACCGGAATCGTGTTGCCGCGCTTCTTCAATTCCTCGAGCACCTCGAAGCCGTTCATCTCGGGGAGCATGACGTCGAGGACGATCAGATCGGGCACCTCGTCGATGACCTTCTGCAGACCCTTGCGGCCATCCTGCGCCTGCAGCACCTCGTAGCCCTCGTACTTCAGGTTCATCGAGAGCCCGGTGAGGATCGAGAGATCGTCTTCCACCACCAGGATGCGGAGCTTCTTCTCGTCGGTCATTCGCTTCTCGGAAGGTGAATGCGGAAGGTAGAGCCGCGACCGGCAACGCTGTCGACCGAAATCCACCCGTCGTGGGCCTGCACGATGCGCTGCGCGATGGACAACCCGAGCCCCGAGCCTTCCGTCACGCGCGTCAGCAGCGAGTCCACCCGGTAGAAGCGATCGAAGATGCGTTTCTGTTCGCGCTTGGGAATTCCCACGCCGTGATCTTCCACTTCGAAGACCACGAATTCGTCATCGCGGAGCACGCGCAGTTCGATGCGCTTGTCGTCGTTCGAGTACTTCCACGCGTTCTGCAGCAGGTTCAGGAGCGCACCTGAGACGGCGTCGCGATCGATCTCCACCTCTCCGAGCTCAGGGGCGACCGTCACCTTCAGCGGCAGTTCCTTGCCGATGTGCTGCGCCTTGAATGCCTCGACCGCCGCGTCGGCCAGCGCCTGCGCCGCGAGCTTCTCCTTGCGGTACGTCTTCTTCCCGCTCTCGATGCGCGACCAGTCGAGCACCGACTCGATCATCCCCGAGAGCCGCGCCGTCTCCTTCGAGAGGAGATCGAAGATGGTCTGCAGCTCCGCCGGGTCCTTCACGCGCCCGAGCGCCAGCGTCTCGATGAACATGCGAATCGAAGTGATGGGCGTGCGCAGCTCGTGGCTGACCAGCGAGACGAAGTCGGTCTTCAGGCGAGACAGCCGCGCCTCGCGGTACAGCGTGCGGCCCGTGTAGATGACGCCCAGCGCGAGCGTCACGTAGAAGAGCCCGAGCAGCACCGAGTACACGACGCGGTTGCGAGTCGACGCCGTCGCGACGGGGTCTTCGCCGGTCGCCTGCACCACCAACCGGAAGTCCTGCAGCGGGGATGGGAGCAGCACGCCCGCGAGCTCGCGTGGCCCGAGCGCGGCTTCGCGCACTTCTGAAACGCCGCTCACGAAGCGCGCCATCACGCCTTCCGGAGGTGCCTCGCGCTTGATCGCCACCAACGCGTACCGCGCCTCCTCACCTTGTGGCGTCACGCGCGCGCCGATCGTCGAGAGCAGCTTCTCGATCGCCTGCGCCGAGACCTGCGCGCCGCTGATGTGATCGCCCTCGCGCACGGCCGCCAGCAAGAACGTGCCTTGCGGAGACGTCACCGAGAACACCACGGGCGTGGCGGGCACTCCGACCAGCTCGGCGCCGAGTGCGCGAACGGCGGTCTCGATCTTTGGGTCCGTGGTCTCGACCAGGCCGTCGGTCACGCGAAAGCCGGTGTCGGTGAGCAGCACACCGCCGCTCTCGAGCACCAGGACTGGATCGCGCCCGACGATGCGCGCGTCTTTGAGGGCCGTGGTGAGGTCGACGGACGCCGCGTTCACCCGGCCGATCCACAGTGACTCGATGCGCTTTTCGACGGCGGCACGCTCGTTGATGATGGCGACGATGCCGAAGCCTGAGAGGCCGGCGGAAGGAAGGACGACGAGCAGGATCAGCAGCGTAAACGTGCGCCGAAACGACAAGAGGTCGACGTTTTCGGGGCCTGCCATCGCGGCTCTCCTACCGGCTGCGCAGCTTCTTGCACACCCCTGCTGCAGAATCCTTCACGCGCTGATGATCGCTTCGGGTCGAACAGGCAACCAACCTTCGGAGTTCTCTGCTTCCTCACCCGATGTCCTCGCTGAACGGTTGAGGCATATGATCTGCAGAACGGGGGCAGCCTTCACGAAGTCCAATTGAATTTTCAGGGGTTACACCCTGTCGGTGCCGCGACCCATTCTGGGTTCCTGACACGACTGACAGGGGCATGGATGTCGCGCAGTCGGCCGGGCACAATCTTCGAGCTTTGTTGAAGCAAATCGCGGTTTCCCACAGGGGTGGTCACATGAATTGGTTCAAGCGATCAATGTTGATGGGGGCGTTGGTGGCCTCGATGGCGTTCACGGGCTGCAAGCCTGAAGGCAACGCCGCAGCCGCTCGCGCCTCGGGCTCGGTGGCGCTCACCAATGACGACTCCGAGATCCTCGCGGTCGACACCGACAACAACGTGCTG
>JAEUJS010000272.1 GCA_016792935.1 Archangium sp.
AGCCACAGCTCGCGCGCGCGCTCGGGTTGGATCCGAAGCGGCACGTGTCGGCGGGGCTCATCACGTGTGATCAAGATGACTCGCTCTACGCGGCGCTCGATCACGCGACGAAGTACGCCGACGTCGATGTCGTCTACGCGAAGAGCTTCTACGCCGGGAGCGCGCATGCCTCGGGTCCACTCTCGGGCGAGATCATGGGCATCCTCGCGGGTCCGAACCCGAGCGAGGTCGCGGAAGGGTTGTGGGCGTTGCGTGAGGCGCTGACGTCGAAGATTCACTTCGTGGCCTTCGAGGGCACGAGTGGACCGGCGTTCTTCCCGCACGTGATTGCTGAGACGGGCCGGTACCTCGCGCCACTCGCGAACATCAAGGTCGGGCAGCCGATGGCGTATTTGATCGCTCCTCCGCAGGAAGCGCTCATCGGCATCGACGCTGCGCTGAAGGCGGCGAACGTCACGCTGCAGAAGTTCTTCGGGCCGCCGACTGAGACCAACTTCGCGGGTGCGTATTTGACGGGCTCGCTCGCTGATGTCGAAGCGGCAGCTCGCGCGTTCACCGACGCCGTGGAGTCGGTGGTGAGTTCCCCGCTCGGTGGTCTGGTGCGTCCCGAGCGCGAACGCCGATGAACTTCCTTTCCAGCCCGCTGTGGAAGCTCGGGCAGGAGAGCAAGGCGCTGCAGCGTCAGCTCAAGGCGCTCGGCGTCGCGCCGCCGCCGCCCGCAGGGCGCGCCCCGGTGGCGGACATCATGAAGCCGGGCCGCTTCTACGAGTTCGTTCGAGACATGAAGCTCGTGCCGCAGCTCGAGCGTTACGTCGCGGTGCTCCAAACGGCTGTGGCACGAGCGCAGATGCGGTGGACCGCACGGCCACAGCGTGCTGATGGCGGCCCAGGACCAAGCTCCTCCGAGCGCTCGGCTCGCGCAGCCTCACCGAGGCGTTCCGGCCCGGCCGGTCGTCGATGCGTTTGGCTACGTCCACGCGGCGCTGCTGGCGGCCAGGGCGGTGGAACACGTCGTCGCCAAGGCCGATCGCGCGCGCTTTCACCGTCTGGTTGAGCTTGGTGAGCGGGTCGTCTCGAAGCGTGCCTTCGCCGTGGGTGATCACCGCGTAGTCGACGAGGAGACGCCACGTGGCCAACTGGCGAGTCGAGCGCTGACGAGATTGTTCACCGCTGATTCGGGGCCGCTCCGCGTCGCGCAGGGCATCGGCATCGACGCCGAACACGCCGTGCGTCGCGGCGTCGCCGGCAAGGGAGCGCGCGAGGCGTGCACCACCGCCGTGCAGCTCCTCTCGGGTGATCCGAAGGCGGTGCGTGCGTTTCTCGAACGGCTTGACGAGGTCCTCTTGCGAGAAGACGCGCGCACGCAGCTCGAGAAGGTGAGCGCGAAGCCATCGTCGCCGGTGAAGCGCTCGCGCTGGAGGGGCGCCGCGAAAGGAAAGCCCTCGCATTGGCTGGTCGAGCTGGAGAACGGCCGGTTCGCGTTGCTGTGGAAGGCGAAGGGCAAGTGGCGGCTGGTCGAGGGCGCGCAGGAGGACGTGTTGGCGTGCGTGACCGACGGAGAACTGCGAGCGGCCACCGAGGCGCTGCTGGGAACGGAGAAGTGATGTCTCCTCGTTGCCTCGGCGCGTGTCTGACCCTGCGATGAAGCGCCTCGCTCTGATTCTTCTCGTCGCTGGTTGTTCCACCCCGATCGCGTTTCCCGACAGCGGCTCGCAAGCCGACGCGGGAGGCGCCGATGCCGGCCCGCAGTGCTCCGGAGTGCCCGCCAACTTCGGAGCCATCTGCGTCGAGCTCGATTTCTACCGGACCAACGCGTGCGCCACCTCGGCGAGCGCGACGATCAACGCGCACCTCGACGTCTGCGACGCGGGCCGCTGGCTCACGCGCGCCGACTGCAACGCTGAGCTCGAATCTGCGCGCTGGCAGTACGGACCGATCGGCGACACCTACGAGTGCTTCTACGCGCGCGACGGCGGAACGTTGGTCGGCGCCATCAATCGGTCCGATCACGGAATTCTCGCTGCAGGCACGGTGACCGACTGCGCCGCGGTCAGCATGACCGCCTGCCCTTGATCAGAACGCCCAGCCGAGTGCCGTGTGCGCCGCGGGGAGAAACCCGTGGATGCCGACGTCTTTCGGTCCGTACGCGAAGTATGAGATGCCGAGCCCTCCGCTGAGCACGAAGCCGGGACCGAAAATCGCCGTGTAGCCGACGAGCGCGCTGCCGTAGCCGCCGGGTTCCACTCCGCCAGCGTGCGTGACCGCGGCGAGAACGGCGCGCAACATGATCCACATTCCTTCTGGAGCCGTGCCGGTGATGAAGCCGCGCACGCCGGTTTCGAGGCCGTAGCCGTTGAAGGGACCAGTGCCGACACCGAGCGGAGAGTTGAAGAGTTTCAGGCTCGGGCCGAGGTACAGCGAGTGGCGATCGGACACGACGCGTTCGACTTGCACGTGCACGAAGCCGAGCAACTCGGTGAGCGGATCCGCGGTGACGGTCCACTGCTTCGGAGTTCCGGCGAGTGCGAGCGTCAATGCGATGGTTGTGACGGACAAGTGAGCGCTCCCTCACCCTGACCCTCTCCCCGAGGGTTCGACTACCGGCGCTGATCGACGATCTGCAGCTGGGTCTGCATTCCACCCGGAGCCACGATGCGCGCGGTCAGCGAGAAGTCCTGCGCGACCGACAGCTCGAGCGACGGCGTGATTTCCTTCTGCGTGCGCCACTCTTCACTCACGTGCACCGTGCCGATGATCTCGCGATCGACGCTGGTTTGATCGAGCGACTCGAAGAGCAACAGCGGCACCGGCGCGCTCCACGGCGGCAGGCCAGCGAGCGGAGTGGTGCACTTGCACGGCACCGGCGTGTTCGCGGGAATCACCTCAGCCGTGCGACCACCGACGAGCATCACGCTGATCGGCATCGCCACCACGTCGTTCAAGCCCGAGGTCTTGGTGCGCGCGAGGTTGCGTCCGAGGATCGCGGCTCCGACGGCGACGCCGAGCTCCGGGTGCACGTCTTTCTCAGACGAGACGTGCGGGAAGTGCGCGAGGCGTTTGCGGATGATCGGCATGCGCGTCTGACCGCCGACCAGCACCAGCTCGTCGATGTCTTTCGGCTGCAGCCCCGCGCGCGTGAGCACGTCTTCCGTCGCGCCCATGCAGCGCTCGACGAGCGGAGTGACGATCTCCTCCATCCGCGCCCGCGTCAGCTTCTGCTGGAAGTCGATGAAGCCGCCGTTCTCACGCTGCGCGACGACGGGCACGCGCACGTCCATCACCTCGGTGCGCGAGAGCTGAATCTTGGCGAACTCCGCGGCGAGCGCGAGGCGCTGCATCACGGTGCGGTTCTGCCGCACGCGCACGCCCTGACCTGCCTCGAGCTGCTGCGCGAACGTCTCGGCGATCGCCTCGTCGAAATTGCCGCCGCCGAGGAACGCGTCGCCACCCGTCGCGAGCACCTTCACCACGCGGTTCTCGACGCGCATCACGGTGGCGTCGAACGTGCCTCCGCCGAGGTCGAAGATGAGCACCGTCTGCTTCGGGCTGCGCAGGTTCGCGTAGAAGAGCGCGGCCGCCGTCGGCTCGTTCACGATCGCCGCGACCTTCAAACCCGCCGATTCCGCCGCCTTGCGCACCGCTTCACGCTGCCGCACCGACGCATGCGCCGGCACCGTCATCACGCAACGCTCGAACTTGTGACCGGCTGCACGCGCCGCGCGAGCGACGATGTCGCGCACCACCACTCCGGCGACGTCGACGAGCGGAATGGTCTGCCCGTAGATGAGCACCGCGCTGTAGCCGTCTCCGCCCTCGACGATGTCGAACGCGAACTTCTCGCGGTGCCGCGAGACGTATTCGGAATTGAAGCGCCGCCCGAGGAAGCGCTTGGCGCCGAACACGGTGTGCTTCTGGTCATCGATCAGCTGCGTGCGCGCGGACTGCCCAACCAGGCACTTCGAAAGGTCCGCCGAGGGAAACCACACCACCGACGGCAACACCGCCGACTTCTCACTGACCGGGACGACCTTG
>JAEUJS010000296.1 GCA_016792935.1 Archangium sp.
GGAGATTGCGCGCGCCATGAGCGAGCGAGCCCAGCTGAGGGATAAATGGCGTTCGTGACCACGTTCTCGCGCTGCCACTCCCCGGTGGGGAGTTGGTTGCTCGTCAGTGACGGTCAGGCGCTCACCGGCGTGTACCCGGAATCACATCGCGCCGTGCCTGCGACCGACGACTGGCGTCGCGACGATGCGTGGTTCGCGGGCGTGCGCGATCAGCTCATCGCGTATTTCGCCGGACGGCTGACGAAGTTCTCGGTGCCGCTCGCAGCTGAGGGCACGAAGTTCCAGAAGCGCGTGTGGGCTGCGCTCTCTGAGATTCCGCTCGGCGCCACCGCGACCTACGGAAACATCGCCTCGCACCTCGGCGCTCCGACTTCATCGCGGGCGGTGGGTGCGGCGAACGGAAAGAATCCCATCTCGCTCATCGTGCCGTGTCACCGCGTCGTCGGAGCCGATGGCTCGCTCACCGGCTACGCAGGCGGCGTCGAGCTGAAGCAGTGGCTGCTGGAGCACGAAGCGACGACCGCGCGGAGATCGTGTGGCGGCGTGACGCCCATCGGACTGGCGGCGGTCACGCGGCACGCGACGCAGCTGGTGCTTGGGTAGCTTCGTGCTCGGCTCGCAGTAGTCACTGCGCCCAGGCGTCGACCACCACGTCGAACGGCGCTTCGGTCTCGTACCACTCGAACGGAGTCGGCGTGACTTCCACCACCTGGAAGCGGCCGACGATCTGTTCACCGCGACGAACGAGGAACGCGAGGCCCGTTCCGTCAGCGTCAGAGCCGCCGATGGGAATGGTGTTGGCCCAGTCGCAGCTCGCCTCTTCGGGGTACGCACCACTGCGCGCGCAGAACGAGAAGCCCTCGCCGGCGTAGAGATCGACCCAGCGGCCACGCGCTCCGCAGTCGAACGACGAGACGAGAATCGCCGCGGAGGCCTGCTCGACGATCGCGACCTTCGGCGCGAAGCCGAGGCCCGTGGTGCTGACCCCGGAGCGTTGCTCGAGGCGAATCACGGTGCGCACAGGCGTGGCTTCGATTGCCGTCAGCGTGCCGAGCTGAGGCCGCGCGACTTCGGCGTTGAGACGCGGGAGCTGTTTCACTACGACGGCCTGAATCGGGTCAGCCGCGCTCGTACCAGGATCTTCGGACTCGTTGGGCAAACCGCAGGCAGACAACGCAACGACGGCAAGGAGGACTGGGCGCATGCCAGGCCGTATGCCCGCCCCGAAAAGGAGGACAAAGCTCACTTCACGAGGGCGTCGGGGCCGTAGATCACCTCGAACACGCGCGCCGAAGGATCGCTCTGGTGATCACCCAGGGGGTTCTGCGGAGTCCACGCCGCGGCGACGATCCACCGGCCATCACGCGAGAAGCGAACGCGCCGCACGGCCCAACCTGACTTGTCGTCCACCGCGTCGGTCGCTCCGTGGAGGATGATCTTCTTGTCCCACCCACCGGTGACCAGCGTCTTGCCGTCGGGAGAGACCGCCGCGCTCGCCACCACGCCGCGGTGACCGAACTTCTTCTCGAGCACCTTGCCGTCGCTGAGCGACACGCGCGCGCCACAGTCCCACTCGCGCGCGGGCTCGACCTCGCCCTTCTTCTCGCGGTCGTACACGGCCTTGGTGCGTTCCGACTTCGTCTCGGAGAACGCCACGCCCGCAATCGTGCCGCTCGCGTCGAGCGCGAAGTCATTCACCGGAGCCGGCATCGTGTACGAGCGCGCGACGATCAACGAACGCCCCGAGCTCAAGCTCACGTTCGCGGCGTCGGCCTTCGCGCTGATCACCATCTCACCGGCGGCATCATCGAACGCGAGCTGCAGCGCGCTCAGCAACGGCCCACCGAACACACCTTGCGCATCGGGAGGAACGCACGCTTCACACACCGCGACGTCGATCCCGCTGAACGTCAGGTTCTTCACGCTCAGCTGGCGGTTCCTGGCGACCTTCGCGACTTGATCTCCGAACGCGGTCGGCACGCGCACCGTCTCGGTCAACGCCAACGCGTCGATGCCCGCGGCCTGCGCCAACGCGGGCTTCACCACCACCATCGGAGCACGTTGATCGAGCGCCAGCGTCGCCGAGGCCGATCGATCGAGCACCGCGCGGAACGTCACCAGCCCGTTCTTCTTCGTCACGTGCGCGCGCACTTCTCGCGCCGCAGGCACCTCACCGACCTGCAGCATCACGAGACGCTGGTCCCAGCTCCCGCTCACCAGCTCGCCCGACGGAGTGAACGCCAGCGCCCGCACTTCATCGGCATGTGCGCGCGTCTCATCGACGTGCTCGAGCTGTGGAAACGAGACGACGGTGACGAGCCCCTTCGCGCTCCCCACCGCGAGCAGCGAGCCGCTCGCGTTCCACGCCACGCTGACCAGCGGCTCTTCGGTGAGCCACTGCGAGCTGAGCGTTCCCGTCGCCGTGTCGTAGAGCCGCAGCGCGCCGTCACGCGAGACCGCCGCGACGAGCTTGCCGTCGGGAGAAAATTCCAGCGCGTCGACGTCGAACTCGAGCGGGTTGATCGCCGTGTCGCTCGCGCGCGCGCCCGTCACGGCGTCGTGCAACGAGACGTGAAAGCTCTTCATGCCGAGGCGAGACACCGCCGCGCGTTTGCCGTCGTTCGAGAGCTTCGCGTCGTAGACGAAGTCTTCGCGGTTCAGCGTGACCGCGTTGCCGAGCGCGAGGGGAACGCCGTCGAGATGCGCTGATGGAGAGGCAGCCAGCGCCTCCAACACCGACCGAGGCGTCACCGGCACGGTCTTGCAGGCGCTGATCAACAGCAGCGCCAACGCTTTCCAGCGACTCACCCTTCAGGCCGCTTCGGCGTCACTTCCTTCACGCCGCGGGTGGTGATGTTGAGCAGGTAGAGCTGCCGGCGCACTTCGCGCAGATCGTCGACGCTGAGCGAGCCGGTCGCGCCCTGGAAATCTTTGGTGTGCTGCAACACCTCACGGAAGTTCGCGCGCGACCTGGGAGCTTCCTTCTCGATGATGCTGCGCACCAACGCTCCGGTGTCGTACCCGACGGCGTCGAGCAGCGTGATGGTCGACTCGCGGTGCGCCTCACGGAACGCGCTCACGAAGGTCTTGGTCGAGGGGCGATCGCTGCTCTCGTAGAACGCCTCGACGTACACGCTGCACAACACGTATTTCCCGCCGCGCTCGACGAGCTGCAGATCGCCCGACGCGCCCTTGGGCGAGCTCCAGGTGGACGGCCCGAGCAGCGTGACGGTCTTCAGCTTGTCCTTGCCGGTGGTCTTCTGAATGCGCTCGAGGTCCTTCTTGTCGCAGGCGTTGGTGATGATGTCTTCGACGGCCAGGGCCGGAGCGACCAGCGACACCTGCTGCCACGAATCGGGGATGAGCATGGCCTCGAAGTCGACGACCGGGTCGAGCGAGGCCTTCATCTTCTCGACCGCCTTGCGGCGCAACCGCTCGTCGTCGGTCTTCTCGCGGATCTCGCGGAGCTTCTCGTAATAGTCAGCGCGATCTTCCAGGTAGTAGCGGCCGGCGAGGCGCTTGGCCTCTTCGGTGAACGTCTTCTGATCGTGGTCGTAGCTCTCGATGCCGCGAATCTGACCGCCGCGCTTTTCGATGGCGTCCCAGAACTCGTTGGACAGCTCGACGCCGAACGAGGTGTTCGGGTGGAGGATGGCGAACGTCTTGTAGCCGAGCGTGTTCATCGCGTAGTCGGCGAGCGCTTCGGCCTGCTGCGCGTTGGTCACCATGGTGCGGAAGATGTGCGGACCGATCTCGGTGAGACCGTCGGCGCGAGAGAGCGTGATGAGCGGCACCTGCAGCTCCTCGGCGACCAGCGCGGCGCGCTTCGCGTCGTCAGAGAGGAGCGGGCCGATGATGGCGATCACCCCTTCGTCGAACGCCAGCTGCTCGACGAGCTTCGCGGTGAGCGTGGGGTCTCCCTGCGAGTCCTTGACCACCAATTCGATGTCGCTGCCCTTCAACGCGAGCTGCAGGCCACGCATCGTCGTCTCGCCGAACGCCTTGTACTTGCCCGACATCGGCAACACGGCGCCGACCGTGTGCGGCTTCACCTGGGCGCGTTTGCTCAAGCGCTCGGCGAGCGTCTTCGCCTCAGCGCCATACGGAGAGTCCGGCGCGTTCGAGATCAACGCCCGCAGCGCCTCGTCGAGCCGCGTCCAGTCACGCAGGTGGTAGTAGACGCGCGCCATCTTGAAGGTGATGAGCGGCCACGCGGGGTGCGACTTCGGCAGCTCGTTCCACGCCTCGGCGATGGAGAGGAAGGTGGTCTTGGTCTCGACCACGTCTTCGAGCGCGGCGAGCGCGGTCTTCGTCTCTTCAGGACCATTCGCGACGTCGACGGCCTTGATGGCGGCCTTCAGCGCTTCGCCGTATTGCTGGCTGCCCGCGGCCGCGCGAGCGAGCGCCGCTTCAGCGAGGCGACGGTCTTCACCTTCCAGCTTGTCCACCAGCGAGGAGAGCGTCTGGAACGCGTCGCGGTACGCCTTCTGTTCGGTCGCCGCGAGGCCCGACTTCAAGCGCGCATCGGTGGCCTTCGGGTGGAGCGGGTTCTCGAACAACAACTCGCCGAGCGACTTGCGAGCGAGCGCGTAGTCACCCTCTTCGAACGCGAGCACACCGGCGCGGTAGAGCGCGTCCTGGCCGGCGGTGCTCTCGGGGTAGCTCTTGCGAACGAGGAGCAACGCCTCGATTCCCTCACGCCGATTCTTCGTGTCCGCGACGCTGATGGCCTTCTGCAGCGCTTCGTCAGCAGCCGGGACCTTCTTGACGTCGACCTTCGGGCCCGTGCCCGTGCCCGTCCCCGTGTTCTTCGGACAACCTGAGAAGACGGCGAGGGCGAGGCAGGCTGCGAGCGACCGGAAAACCATGCCGCGGCACATAGCAGGCGATTTGTTGCGGGCAAGCACACACATGTCGTGGCTCCTCAGACGCGGAGTTCGTGTTTCGCCGTGGCCATTGGATGACGAAGTGGGCCGTAGCGTTCGAAGTGCATGAAGTTCGCCATCACCGATTCGCCCTTCAAGAAGGACCTCCAACAACAAGTCGATGCGTACTTCGCGAATGGTCGATCGCGAAACGCGACGCGTGCGCTGTGGATCAAGGCAGCGTTCTGGTTGAGCAGCGTGTTCGCGCTGTGGGGCGTGCTGGTGTTCGCTCCGATTCCCGCGTGGCTCGGTGCGATTCTGGCGCTGCTCGCCGGCTTCTCGATCGCGCAGGTCGGCTTCAACGTGGGCCACGACGCGATTCACGGCTCGCTGTCGTCGAACCCCAACGTCAACGCCATCTTCGCGCGCAGCTTCGACGTGATGGGGGCGAGCTCGCGCATGTGGGCCTGGGCGCACAACGTCGTGCACCACACGTACACCAACGTGCCGGGCACTGATCACGATCTCGAGCCGGGCTTCTACCTGCGCTTCTACCCGAAGAACTCGCGCGGCTTCCTGCACCGCTTCCAGCACGTCTATGCGTTCGCGCTCTACTTCTTGACGATGCTCGTCTGGGTCTTCAAGAAAGACTTCGCGCAGCTCATCGAGCGCGGAAGAGCCACGACGCGCCGTGACGTGATCGACGTGATCGCCGGCAAGTTGCTGCACTGGGCGTTCTGGATCGGCGTGCCAATGCTGCTGTCTCCGTTTGCCTGGTGGCAGGTCTTGATCGGCTACGTGTTGGTGCTCGCAATGACCGGCTTCACCGCGGCCGTGGTGTTCCAGATGGCGCACGTGGTCGAGGGGCCAGACTTCCCGAAGGCGAAGACGAAGGCCTCGGCGGACGGGCGGGAGCCCGGGGAACCCGTGCTCGACGGCGACTTCTACGCGCACCAGTTGGCGACCACGGCGAACTTCGCTCCGGGGAGCGCGGTGGCCACGTTCTTCACCGGCGGCTTGAACCACCAGGTCGAGCACCACCTGTTCCCGCGCATCGCCCACATCCACTACCCGGCGCTCGCGCCGATCGTGAAGGCGTGCGCGGAGAAACACGGCGTGCCGTACCTCGCGCACAAGTCGTTCCTCGCGGCGATGGCGTCACACGTGCGCGTGCTCAAGAAGTTCGGAGCGGGTGATGAGCTCGAGCTCGGCCCGCCTCCGTTCCGCACTGCAGAAGCGCCAGCGCGTTGACCTCTTGCCTCGTTTCCGGCTGAGGTCCCGCTCGTGACGGCGAAGCGGGGGCGACACCATATCTATTGCTGGCTGGTGGCCCTCCTCATGTCCGTGGGAGTGGTCGGGTGTGGGCGCACCGAGCTCGTCCGCTACTCGCCCGATCGTCCCGACGCTTCGGTGGTCGATGCAGGTCGCGACGCGGGAATCGACGCCGGAGTCGATGCGGGGTTCGACGCGGGCATCGACGCGGGTTGT
>JAEUJS010000333.1 GCA_016792935.1 Archangium sp.
TGATCACGCAGCGTTTCGCGACTCGGCGGGCGTGCGCGAGGGTCTCTTCATCGAGCGGCTGATGCACCGCAAACCGACGCAACGCCTCGAACGCGGTCGATGATTTCTTCGGCACCTCGAACATCGGGTCGAGCGTGATCACGTCGAGGCTGTGATCCTCGAATTCACGCAGCACCTGCGCCGCGCCGCCGTGACGCACTTCGATCTGCGAGCCACTCGCGCGCAGCCCTTCGCTCACCAACGCGAAGATCGGGAGCGACGCTTCACTGCCAATCACCCTGCCCGTGTCGCCCACGCGAAAGGCGCACACCAGCGCGTCGGCCGCGAGCCCGAGCGTTCCATCGAAGACGGTGTCGCCTGCCTTCAGCTCAGCCAGCTTGAGCAACACGTCGTCGCTCTGATCGGGCGTGTTGATCAATCGGCGAATCCGCACCGCGCCCATGCCCGGCGAAAACCTCAGTGAGCCCTGCCCGTCGCTGAGCGTCCAGCCGTCGCCGCCGAGCACGAGGAAGGCGTCGGCGTGCGCTTCGAGCATCGGCGCGAGCGACATCTTCTTCTCGCGATCGACGAACGGCAGGCCCCACTCGGCGGCCTTCTCCTTCGCGTGCGCGACGTAGCGGCCCGGCTGCTTCGCCGTGACCGTCACCGCGAGCTTCGACTTCACTTGCCAATCTCGGCGGCGATGGCGCGCAGCTCGTCGTAGTTGCGATCGTCCGCGGGTCGGAAGCCGTTCAGGTTGAGCGGCCCGAGGATCTCGCGACCGGCGCGATCGCGCCCCGTGAGCGACAACATCGACGCGCTGAGGGCGTCGGAGATCTCTGCGCTCATCGCCGGGTTCACACAGAAGATGTCCCGCGGTGTGCGCGGCGTCTTGGCGATCACGCGGAAGCTCAGCGGGTCGACGCCCTTGCTGCGTCGGAGCGCGCCGAAGCTGCCCTGGTACGTCGCGCCGGCATCCGCCCGGCCTTCGAGCACGGCGAGCAGCACCGCCTCGTGGTTGCCGAGGTACTCGGTGCGCGTGAAGTCCTTCGTCCAATCGATGCCCTTGTCGCGCAGCACCTTCTTGGGGAGCACCGAGCCCGACGTCGACATGGGATCGACGAAGGCGAAGGTGCCTCCCTTGAGATCTTCGATCGAGCGCCGCGGAGAGTCGTCGCGCACGAAGATGTAGCCGCTCGCGGTCGCGCTGCCGTCAGCGATGGTCTGCACGAGGCACTTCATCTTCATGCGCTTGCTGGCGTCGACGTAGACCATGGGGCTCAGCTCGACGAGATCGAACTCGCCGCGCTCCATGCGATCGATCGCGTCGGCGTAGCTGTCGGCGACCACGATCTCCACGGGGACCGAGAGCGTCTTGCTCAGGTGATCGGCGAGCTTGTGGTGCGCGGCGGCGATGGTCTCCTTCGAGAGGAAGGGCACGAGCCCAAAGCGCAACTTCGTGAAGCCTGACGGAGGAGAGAAGACCGGCAGCGCAGGCGAGATGCGCGGAACCGGCTCAGGCAGAACTTCTTCGGGCTCGGTGCACGCAGTGCTCGCCAGCAGGAAAATGAGAAGAATGATCTCCCTCGAGTTCACGTGGCCACCACGCCTCTCGCGCCGATCACGCGATTGCGACCCGATCGCTTCGCCACGTACATCGCCTGATCCGCCGCGGTGAGCACCTGCTCGGCCGTGTTCCCATCTTCAGGGAACGTCGCGACGCCGATGCTGACCGTCACCTTCAAAGGCCAGGGAGTCCCCGCGTTGATCCGATCTTCCACCGCGATGCGCATGCGTTCTGCGACCTGCATCGCCTCGCTCTTGGTGTTCTCGGGCAGCAGCACCGCGAACTCCTCACCGCCGTAGCGCGCGATGAGATCGGTCTGCCGCAGATCGGTGCTCAAGACCTGCGCGAGCCGCCGCAGCAATTCGTCGCCCGCGGGATGCCCCATCGCGTCGTTCACCTTCTTGAAGAAGTCGACGTCGATCATCAGCACGCCCATCGGCCGCTTGTGCCGCTCGGATCGCAAGAGCTCAGCGTGCAGCTGTTCCTGAAAGCGACGGTGGTTGAAGACCCCGGTGAGTCCATCGGTCACGGCCAGCCGCTCGAGTCGCGCGTTCGCGTCTTGCAACTCACGGGTGCGCTCAGCGACGGCGCGCTCGAGGTTCTCGCGCTCGTGTTGCAGCGCCGACGCCATGCGATTGATGACGTCGGTGAGCTCTCCCAGCTCCGAGCCGCGCAGCGGAGGCACGCGCGTCGCGAGATGTCCTTCACCCATGCGACGCACGGCCTGCTGCAGCGTGCGCACCGGCCGCACGACGAGCCGATCGAGGCCGATGAAGAGCAACGCTCCAACGACGAGGAAGATCATCAGCGACGCGAGCGCGAGGCGGTTGCGCGTGCGAACGAACTGCGCGTCGAGGCGATCCATCGAGTAGCGCGCCGTCACCGTACCCCAGCGAATGCCTGACACCGCCGGAGCCGATTGAAAGTACATCGCGCCGTCTCGCTTCGAGGTCGGCCCTTCCGAATGGCCCGCGGTCACCGAGAGCGGATCAGACGCGATCGAGTTGAACCGCTCGGGCTGGGAGTGCGCCAACACCCGCCCCTGATCATCGAGCACCGCGAGCTCGACGAGATCGCGCTGCTTCATGCCTTCCGACAGGTGGGCGACGAGCGTGTCGAGCCCGCCCATGTCGTTCTGCGCGATCTGCACCGCGACCATCGCGCCGATCGCCTGCAGCACCTTCTCGTTGCGGACCCGGAAATCTTCGAGCGTCTCGCGTCGCTCTCTGCGCACTTCGGCGACGGTCGCCAGGGCCAGAGCCACCGCCACGATGCCGGGGACCAGCAACGTGAGTTGGCCGCGAATGCCCATGAAGCGTTTGCTTACCCTTCAGCTGCGCGTGGCTTGGCGGCCTGCATCTGCGCCACCGTCACCGACTGATTTCGCCCGTGCCGCTTCGCGAAGTACAGACATTGATCGGACAGGTCGATGAGCGCCTGCTTCTCGAGCGCGGTGTCGGGAAAAGTAGCAATGCCGAGCGAGAGCGTGACCTTCAGTGGGCCCTGCTCGGTCTGGAAGACCTCCTTCATCACGCGCTCACGAATGCGCTCCGCGATGATGTGGGCTCCCTTGGCGTCGGTCTCCGGCATGATGATCGCGAACTCTTCGCCGCCGTAGCGAGCGACGATGTCGGTGTCGCGGGCCTGCTCCTTCAAGATCTTCGCGACGCCCTTCAAGACCTGATCGCCCATCGGGTGACCGTACGTGTCGTTGACCGACTTGAAGTGATCGATGTCCGTCAGGATGAACGACAGCTTGCGCGAGTAACGGCGCGCGGTGGCCAGCTGCTCGTCGAAGCGTCCCTGGAACGTGCGGTGGTTGAACAGACCAGTCAGGCCATCGGTGGTGGCCATCTTTTCCATCGCCTCGTACAGCTGCGCACGGAGCACGGCCTGCGCCGCCTGAATCGCGATCACTTCCAGCATGCGCAGCTCATCGCTCGCGAACGCGGCCTTCTTGCGAGAGCCAGTGACGAGCGTGCCGAGAATGCGATCGCCGGCAACGAGCGGGAAGATCTTCAGCGACTGCAGCCCGCGGATCTGCGTGTCGTCGTCGAAGATGATCTGACGATCCATCGCACCGGCATCGCGACCGGGCAGCGGAGCGCCATACCGCACCACGTTCGCCACCAGCCCGTTGTTGTCGGCGAAAATCGCGTTCTCGAGCGCGCGCCCAGCCGAAGTCACGCCCGACATGCGCATGATGCGGTGCATACGCTGACCGTTTTGTTCACTCACCAGCGTCACCGCGCAGAACTCGAGCGGAGCGATCTGCCGCGCGCTCTCCAGCACCGCGAGGAACACCTGATCGGGCGAGCCGGCGCGGTTGAGCTCTTCGATGGCGCGGAAGAAGCGGTCCTTCTCGTCGCGCGAGCGGCGGATGTACGACATCACGCGTTCCACCTCGATCGCGCGCAGCACTTCGCCGGCGATCACCACCAGCAACCGCTCGTCTTCTTCGTTGAACGGCTTGTTTTCGAGGCGATCGGCGACGAGCACGCCGCGCACCAGACCGCCGCCCTCGACGATCGGCACCGCGAGGATCGCTCCGACGTCCGGACCGCCCGACTCGTAGTGCGTGACGCCCTTCAGCCCGCCCGACGAGTTCATCCGCACCGGCACGCCGCGCTTCAAGAGCGCTCCGAAGATGCCCTCGCCCGCCGCGAACTTCTCGCGCTGGATCTGTTCGGACGACGAGCGGCAATCGTGCAATTTCAGAGAGCGATCGTCGCTGGTCAGCAGGAACACGCCGACGGTGTGCGAGTGCAGCGCGACCTCGGCGACTTCCAGCGCGCTGCCCGTCGCGCCTTCGATCTCCTTCACGGCGGCGACCAGCCACTTCTCCTGGTCTTTCACGCCGGGCATCGAGTCCGACGCGCCGCTCGACACGAGGCGGAAGGTGCGCGCGCGTTCTTCGATCTCCTTGATCTTGTTCTTCACCGCGTCTTCTTCCGCGCGACGAGCGGCGGCGAGACGAGCCGAGAGCACCAGGTGGTACAGGCCGGCGAACAGCGCGAGGAAGATGGTGCGACCGAGGAACACGCCCCAGCGATCCGGCAGCGTGAGCATCGCGTCGAACAACACCGCGCCACCGAGCAACGTCATCGCCGCCGGCCGCGGGAGGAACGTCACGAGGAACGCCATCAACAAGTAGACGATCGGGAAGAGCAGCTCGCCGCCGAGCGCCACCGTGACGAACGCGGCGCTGAGCAGCGTGGCTCCGAACTCCAACTCGTCGCGCAGCAGAATCGGAGCGCCCGACATCGAGCGCCGAACTCTTCGCGTCACGGCGAGCACCGCGCCGATCACCAGCGCGCCGAGCACCGCGGCGTCGGGCCAGCTCAGCGCCGCCACCGAGCGGAAATGACCACGCGCGAGGAACGCGAAGACCGCCAGCACCGAGGCCATCGGCACCGCGCGCACGGCCGTCTGCAGCCACTTTCCGGGCGTGAAGCCGATGGCGCGATGTTGGCCGGAACCTGAAGAGCGAGGACGCGGCGAAGGTCCCGAGGACGGGCGGGAGCCCAGCAAGGACGTGACGGGAGTCATGGATGCTCCTCGACGTTGAAGACGACTTCACCGGGCCGAACGAGCCCCAGACTCTCGCGCGCGGCGCGTTCGAGGGCGGCGGGCTCCGAGCGCACGCGCTGCACTTCGCGCTTGAGCCGCTGGTTCTCGGCCTCGAGCTTCGCGTTGCGATCCTGCAGCGAATCGAGATCGCGCTTCAGTCGCGCGTAGCGCCGAAAACCGCCCTCTCCCGACAACGACCCCACCGCCAGGATCAACGCCACCACGACCGCCCCCCACACCACTTGTCGACGGCGATCCATTGCGTGCCGGCAAGGTACCTCCGCTGCTCGACCCCGCAAGAAAACCGCTACAGGTCGCAACGGCCCGTGACAGGGTTGGGAAATGTTCGCCGTGCGCCACGCCGTCTTCGTCGGACCCGGAAAGCTCCCCGACGAGCTGCGCCTCGTGCTGAGCAAACGCGCGGGTGCGCCTCAACCCGACATCGCGATTCAGGTGCCGCGGCTGCTGGCGATCTTCGAGAGCGCGGCCGAGGCCGAGCGCGTCGCGTCGCAGGTCCAGCGTCTCAAGCTCGGAGTCGCCGTCGGAGGCCCCGAGCAGCCGCCCGCCGAGCTCTCGTGGGCCGTCGCGCGGAACTTCAGCACCGTCGAGCCGAAGTGGAAGGTCGAGGCGACCACCGGAGAGACCGCCGAGTTCTCACCCACCGACATCAGCGCGGTCACCGTTCTCGACTGGCGGCCGCAAGAAGGCGCCGCTGATCGCGCGGTGCTCTTCACGCTCCGTGAACAGAAGCCGGTGATGCTGCGCGCCAGCATGCTCGACACGGTGTCACGGCACTCCGCGCCGATCGATGGCCTGCGCCGCATCAACGACGCGCTCGATGCCGCCGCGCTCGCGCTTCCGCCCGAGACGAAAGTGCGCTCGCGCAAGCTCGAGGAGAAGGAGTTCCGCGGCGGAGCCAACGAGCTCACCGGAGATCTGTTGCCGCTCGTGCTCGCGGTCGTCGACTCGGTCGACACCGCGCCCGGTCAGCTCGGCCAACCGCTGAGTGGAAAGCAGGCCGCTCCGCAGCGTCCGCCCGCGCATCACACCGATCTCACCGCGCTGTGTGCGTGGGTCCTCTACCTCGGGAGCCTCGGCGGACTGGTGCTGTCGCTCGCGTTCTTCACCGCCGCGGTGATGGCGATCTCGATCACCGCCGGCATCGCCGGGCTCGTCCTCGGCGCCTGGGCCACGCGTCGCTTCATGTGGAGTCGCTGGCTCGGTCAGGCCAACTGGGGCGATCGCACCAAGATCCCCTCGTGGCCGATCAATCAGGCGGAACCGGGGATCATGCCGCGCCCGCTCGAGCTCGGCATCGACGCGATGGCGCTCTTCTTCACCGCGCTGGGCGTGATCATCGGAGAGGGTCTCGTTCATTCGCTGAGCTTGTGGTCGCTCCCGTTCGTGCTCGTCGGAGTGCTCACCAGC
>JAEUJS010000340.1 GCA_016792935.1 Archangium sp.
TCAGACCGATGTCCCGGGTTGTCACGAGACACCGCTCTCCCGAGCGTTTGAAAGGGTGCGGATCGACGCCATGCACGACGGGCATCGAGGGTGCACTGTGTTCCTTCATGAGCATCTCTCCGACCCGAATCAGTGGCCCGAAGGCATCCACCAACATCGACCAGGACTGGTCCGTCGCGATGAAGGACCCCAGGCGGAAGATCCCGCTGGAGCTGTCCGAGTCGCTCAAGAAGAAGGACCCCGACGCCTACAACGCGCTCTCGCAGCTGACGCCTGATCAGCTCAAGTCGCTCAAGGCCGCCGACAAGGACAAGTCGGGCACGCTCTCGCTCAACGAGGTGAAGGGTTTTCTGCTGAAGAACGGACAGCTGCAGGGCGGAGGCAAGTTCGACAACTTCGCCGAGGCGCTCAACGTGCTGTTCAGCAAGGCCGCGGGCAAGAAGGTCGACGTGCGCACGCCGAACGCCGACGTGCTGTACCTGCAGTTCAACAACAACAAGTCGAACAAATCGAATCAGACGGCCGAGAAGAACGGCCTCAAGAACGTCGTCGCGAACGACCCCGACAAGCCGCAGTTCACCGGGCTCGACGTCACGTCGGAGTTCAACAAGGGACCGACCGAAGCGCAGACGGCGTTCCGCGCGGGCATGCAGCAGTACCTCGACGGGCTCGTGAAGAATGGCGGCACGATGACGGGCCTCGTCATCTCGGGGCACAGCAACGGCACCGAGATGGGCTCCGAAGGCGCGCACCACATGTACTCCTGGAATCTCGACATCCGGGCCGAACTCAAGCGCTTCAAAGACATGGAAAGCCCGCCGGGCAGCGGCACGTTCCCCTACAAGGCCATCTTCGAGAAGACCGAGAAGGTCGGCTTGCTCGCGTGCTTCCAGGGTGGAGCGGTCGAGCAGTGGCGCGACATTTTTCCGAACGCGACGATTGGAGGGACCACTGGCTACTCGCCCGATGCTGGAAGCAGAGCGTCGCCCGCCATCTACGGCGCGTGTCAGGCGGCCAGTCAGTACCACCAGGACGGCGGCGATTTCCTCAAAGCCGAGAAGGTCGGCCGCAGCGTTCCCGGCTCGCGCAGCGATGGACTGCAGGGCGAGCGCGGTCTGCAGATCTCGGTGCCTTCGAGCCCGGCTGAGCGGCTCAAGGTCGCCCAGGCCAGCTTCGATTCCGCGAAGACCGAGTACGCGAAGGTCTCGAAGGAAATCGACGACGCGGTGAAGAACGGGTCGACCGACAAGAAGCGCATGCGCGTGCTCTACGAGATCGCCAAGAAGTACGAGAACGCCGCGGCGGGGCTCACGGCGGCGGGGGGTTCTCCGGGCGTCGACCCCGTGAAGGCGCAGGCGGTCAGCGCGCGCTTGTGCCGGCTGCGCGGCCTCTGATCAGCGTCGTCGTCGTCTCGAGATGATCAACGCGAGGGCCGTCAGCGCGAGGCCCCCGCTCGATTCGCAGCCGCAGGCCGGGCGTTGGTAGCGCACGACGACCAACTCTCGATCGAGTCCTGCACTTCCGCTGAACACCATTCCCGCGCGCACGGCTGCGAAGTGGGAGCCCGACCAATTTCCGAGCTCCTTCTTCTCCATTCCATCGGTGACGAAGAGCTTCATCGGCGAGGGAGAACCCGGCCCGAGCGTCGAGAACCACGTCAGGTCTCCGTCGAAGCCGGGCGTCGAGACGAACACGTCGAGCTGCACCTCCATCATCGTGTCGCTCACAACCCTGAAGAGCCGGAAGCTCGGCTCGCCTTCGTTCTCGCAGACTGCCCACACCTGTTCTCCGTTCACCGCGAGTCGCGCGCCGACGCAGCGGCCAAGTCGGGTCTTGTTCCCCGCATCATCGATGCGTGCGAGCTCGCCTTCGTCGTCGATGTACACGTCACCGTTGCCCGCGACGGCGAACGCGAGACGCGGCGGGCTCGGAAAGGGGAGCTCGGGCACCGTGACCACCTGGGCGCCGCGACGCTTGATGCTGATCGCGTTCGAGGCCGGCGATTGCGTTTCGTACACCGCGACTTCGTCACTGCCGAACAGCAGCTCGAATTGCCCGAGCGAGGTCACCAGCTCTTCGTCAATGAGCTTTCCGGTCTGAAGCTCGACGGAACGCAGCATGAGCGAGCTGCCCGAACGATTCGCGGCATACCAACACCGACGATCGTCGCAGCGCGGACGGATCCGCTCGACGATGTCGTTCCCAAGCGGAATCGGCTCGCGTGGACTGCGCACCAGCGACGTGCTCCCGTCGATGAAACGCAGGAAGGCTGCGTCGTCGTAGACGGTGACCTCGGTCACGCACCCCTCCGTTGCCAATTGGACACTCACGCCATCGAGCGCGGCGCGGAACGCTCTGCAGTTGCTCAATCCGATCAACCACTCGCCAGAGGCGCCGACGACTCCGACTGGAATGGTGACGGGCTTCGCGTGTTCGTCGAACGCCGCGAGGGAATTGAAGCGCGAAAGGCCGAGCGCCCCGCGCCCCCACGCTGCGCCCTGGTCTCCGACGCGAACGGTGCCTTCCGCCGTGCCATCGGTGAGCCACACGCCGGCGTCGTTCGTCGTTGCAAAGAGCGCAGTCGTGCCATTGGCGCTGATCAGGAACGGCTCGCTCGATTCCGTGATGCCGAAGTCGAGCGCGAGCTTTCGTGTTCCCATGAGTGTTCCATCTGAAACGAGCAGCTCGTTCTCCTGAAGAAGGACGAGCTGGCCTGCGAAGGCCGCATTCCTGAATCGTCCTGGTGCGGCGGCGACCTGCGCAGTGGAGCCATCGAGTGGAACGACGGCGTGGTCGCACACCAGGAACGTGCCGAGAAAGGTCGGAGCGCCGACGCCAGAACACATCGTCGAGCCGAGCGTGGCCGGAGCGCCGGAAGCGCCGCTCAGCAGGCGAACCTGTCCGTTGGAGAACACGGCGTACGCGAGCGCCGTCGGCGAGCTGGCGAGAATCGTGAACGGACCGTCGTCGCGGAGCACGGTGTTCGTGACCGTTCCATCGGTGGAGAAGAGCGACGACGCGCATTGTGCCCACCCGCCTTCGATGGCCACGCATGGCGCGTTCACCAGCACCTGACCGTCCTCGTTGCGAAGCGTGAGACCGCCGACGATGAACGCGTTCCCCGCGGCGGCGAGGGAGCGCACGTCTGTGACCAACGCAGTTCGTGCTCCGGCGGCGTCCCACACCGACACGGCGTCGGCGGTGAGGAAGCTCGCGATGCGACGATTCGTCTCGACCGCTGGAGCCACCATCGCGCGCACCGAAGGGGTCGTGCCTTCGACCGTGCCGTCGCTGTTCCACAGCTGCGTTCCGTCGAAGAACCACGCTTCAGTCGTCGAAGTCGAGCGTACGAACTCCAACTTCGCGACGCCGGTCGCGAGCTCGACGCGTCGCGCTGTCGTGCCTTCCAGCTCGATCAACCACGCGGTGCGCTCGTCGAGCAGCACGATGCGCGAGCCGACTCGCCGCGCACTGACCGCGGAGCCGACCAACCCAAGCGCGGTCGCAGGCGCGTCGAATGGCGCCCACCACAACTGGCGCTCGTCGGGGACACCGAAGCGTTCTTGCGTGACGATCAACACGCCCGCCATCGTCGCGCCGAGCAACTGCATCACCGACGGTTGCCGAGGTCGCGTCTCGAGGTCTGCCAACACCTCTGGCGCCGAGAACTCGGGAAAGGCCGAGAGCGTCAGCGCCAGAACGGTGGAGAGCATCAGAAGTTCGGATTCACCGTGTCCTGCAGCGACTTCGGAATCCGGAACTTTGCATGTTTCCCCTCGCGCTCGGCGAGCACGATGCCTTCCATCAGCTGGTGGCTCGCGAAGCCCACCCACTTCTCGAGCGCCGAGCCGGTGCGCGGAATGAACTGATCAATCACCACGCCCGCATCGATGAGGCTCCGCGTCCAATCTGCGGGAGGCAGGCCGAGCAAGTCAGCGCAGTGGTCTCCCGCGAGCGTTCGAATCAAGGCGATGGGGAAACCATCGAGCGCCTCACCCGGGAAATACGACTGCATCATTCCCACCAGTGACTGTGTGAGAATCTTCCCGTCGTCGCTGGGGCGCCACTGACGATCGCGAATCGCTTCCATCAATTCCTGCGCGTCGATGAGGTCGGTCGGGAGCATCTCGCTCCGCACGCCCATGAAGTGGCCGACGACCTTCCATGCGTGCAGCCAGGCCGCGCCTTCTTCGTTGCTGTACGGCACACCGACCAGCCGCAACGCATCGAGCGTCACCACGCTGAACGTCATCAACGTTCCCGCGAGGTCTTCCTGGTTGATGGGCAGACCTCGGAGCGCGCCGTCCCACTTCGGGTCTTTGCGCGTCATGATCAGATGCCGCACCGCCGCGTGCATCAACCGCACCTTCTTCGCGGTGATGACGCCGCTCCCGTTGTCGCTCAGCGCGCCGAGATCCATCACGTCGAACAGGAACTGCCCGGTCTCGAAGATGCGCTGCTTCTGATGACCCGTCATGCCCTGGGTCTGCGTGATGACGTGCGCTCCGTTCGCCGCCGCATAGGCCTGAGGCAACGAGCTGCAGAACAAGCCCATCACCAGCTGCCAACCCGTGCGTGTGAACAATTGCTGCGCGATTGTCAGCTGTTGCTGATCAACCCACGACGGCAACTTCGTGTCCTTGAAGTACGCCTCCGCTTCGTCGGGCAGCTCGGGAGGAATCGGCTGCGTGGTGCGGAAGATGGACCCCATCAACTTGTTCACCGCGTCGATCTGCCCGCGAGCGAACACCGCCTTGATGACGTCGTCAGCGGCGGGGTCGATGGTCTGCCGCATCTCGTTCATCAACTTGTCGTTCCACCGAACGCGATCATCTCCAGCCGTCGACGCGTGCTTGCGGTGCGCGAGGTACTTGCCCATCGCCTCGGTCGGGTAGAAGCGCGCCGCTTCCGGATACACGTAGAACGTGTCGGGCGGCACGTTGGTGTGGAGGTACTCGCCGTTGCTCCACGTGCCGTCGGCCTTCTGCGTCTTCAAGAGCAGCTGAACGGCCTTCTTCACCGCGTCGCTGTCACCTTCGCCCGCGTCGATGAGCGCCTGCACCACCAGCGCGGTGAGCGGCAACATCGTCGGGCCCACGCCGGCATAGCGCTCGTCTTTGTACGACTCCGGGCCTTCGCCCCAGCCGCCGTCGGGGTTCTGCTTCGAAATCATCCAGCGCACGGCGCGCTGCACCCACGGCTCCTTCATGTCGACGTTCACGAGCCGCAGGCCCATGAGCACGAACGCGCTCGCCGAGAGGTAGTTCACCACCCAGCGGCCCCACCACGCGCCGTTGGTCCACTGCTGCTTCTTCAAGAAGTCCACCGCGCGCGCGACGGCCGGAGAGCTCTGCACGCTCTCTCCCAGATGCCCCAGTCCGTGCAGCACGCGCGAGGTGAGGTCTTCCGTCGAAGGGTCTCCCGTCACCGGAGGTGGGTTCAGAATCACGCCCACCATCGCGAGCGGATTGCTCATGTCGATGCGCGCGTTCTTTTCCATCATCGGTCCGGGCTTCTTGCCCGGCAGGTCCCACACGAACGCCGACCAGCCACCGTCGGGGTTCTGCATCGAGAAGAGCCATTCCTTGCCGATGGCCGCTGACTTCGCCAGCTCGGCGCGCACGTCGGCGGGGAGCGTGGGGTCATTCAGCGCCATGCCAATCGCAGACAGCGTCACGCCCGCGTCGTCGCAGTCGGGCATGGTGTGGTTGGTGCGCTGAAACGCCCAGCCTCCCGCGAGCACCGCGTTGGGCTTGCGGTTGTCGACCGCCGGCATCTTCTGCTCGAGCTGCGCATCGACCAACCACTTGAGCGCGCGCGTCACGTCGGGGTCGGTCGGCTTGATGCCGCCCGCCAGCAGCGCGCGCACGTCGAAGGCGGTCGCCCACACCTCGGTGCCGAAGCCGGCGAAGTGCATGCCATCGGCGTCGCGAATCTTCTGCGTGTTGATCCACGTCACCGCGCGCTGGAGCATCGCCTTGCTCTCGTCGGTGTTGATGGCCGCGAGCGCGGGGAGAATGAGCACCGAGATGACGGTGGAATCGTTCCAGCTCCCGTCTTCGTTCTGGAAGGTGCGGAACACGTCGAGCGCGGTGCGCTGCTTGAGACGGTCGAAGAGGCTCTTCTTCGTGCCGTCGCGGCCGAAGTCTCCGCGCAGACGACGAATCAAGAACTCCGTCTGAAACGCGCCCATCAACACGCCGGAATGGAACCTGGTCTCGAGGAAGCTCTTCACCGGCGGCAAGGTGATGGGCAGCGTGAAGGGGTAGGGCACCTTCTTCGCGTCGATGAGGCCCGCCATCGCGCAGAACACCGCGCAGAAGTCGCCCTCGTTCATGCGGTCGAGAATTGCCGGAATGCCGCCGCGCTGTTCGATCCACTGCTGGGCCTTCTTCGCGGCGTCGGTCGCTCCGCACAAATGGAGCGCCGCCCACGCGCACGCGGTGGAGCCGAGCTCGCCGCTCTTCGAATACGGGTGGATTCCGAACGAGCCGTCGGTGTTCTGGTTGAGCGCGAGCCACTTCGCCGCGCCCTTCGTGTCGGCATCGTCGAGCACGTTCAAGTAGCGCAACACCGCGACCACCTGGCCGGTCACCCACGGGCCGACTTCGCCCGGCGTGTCCCACGAGCCGTCGGGGCGCTGCGTCTTCCACAACACGCGCTGCGCACGGTCCACCGAGAGCTGCACTTCCGTCACCGACACGTCGGTCATGAGTTCCCCCTCGAGAATTTCTTCTTCGAAACTGATCAGCGCGTGCGCTTGAGCTCGTACAGACACGAGGTGCCGTCGCGCTTCTTGATGTCGATGCGGTCCGCCCAGCCAGTCATGAAGTCAGCTCCCGCGCCGATGAGGCCCGCGTAGAACCCAGGCACTTCCGACACGTCGTTGATCCACAGCTCCTGGTTGCGGTCGTCGATGATGGTGAAGCGCGTCTCGATGAAGTTCGCGCCCGTGCGCAGGTTGTGCGTCATGCGCTCCAACGAGCGGCGCGCGCCGATGACCTTCGCGGCGGCGAACATCGCTTTGCCCATGAGCGTGTCGGCGAACTGCAACACCGTGGCCTTGCCGAGCTCGCGGTGCTGGTCGTCGCTCGCCAGACCCGGGAACAAGTCGGCGCTCACGAACTTCACCGCGCGCGCCCAGTGTTCGGCCGGGTAGGCCGGTTCCATCTTGAACGGTGGACCCATGCGCAGCTCGTTGAGCTGCTTCAAGGTGTCCGGCTTCACTCTCGGCAACGCGACCTTCAGCAGCGCATCGATCGAGCTGCTGAAGATGAGCTTGTTCCCCGCCATCCTGAGTCGAGGATGTAACCCATTCGGGTACGCGCCGCTCGCAAAGGTGTCGCGGCTCGGGAGCGAGCAGGAATTGGCGTGTGTGTGCGAGAGCGTTGACACTGCGCGCTCGCGATGAAGGTTCCGGGCCTCGAGCGCCTGTTTCGTGCGGCAGAGCGCCGCAAATGGACACTCGCGCTTGCGTTGGCGACGCCGGGGTGGATCGCGGTGGTGCGCATGTTGCTCGAGCGGGAGTTGTCGGTCGCTCCCAGCTCAGCGCCGCGCCCGCCGTTTCCGTGGTTCGCGCACATCTACGTCTTCTATCTGGCGCTCGCGGTCTGCCTCACGGCGCTGCTCGCGCGCGTCACGAAGCAGGACTGGAAGGTCGCGTCGGGTCCCGTGTCGATGGGGCTGACGCTCGGCACCGTGCCCCCGCTCATCGACGTCGCGGTCTACGGCATGGGCCGTTTTTCGTACGAGTACTCGCCCGCGGTGCGCGAGTTCCCGTGGTCGCTGCATCTGCCTCCCAACGTGTTGCCCGCGGGGGAGACGACGGTGTTGTGGCTCACCATCGCGCTGATGACGCTCGCGGGTCTGCGGTCTGAGGGCTCGATGGCGGTGCGCGTGGTGCGCGGGGCGGTGCTCGCGATCTCGACGTGGGCGCTGGTGGTGGTGTTCCTCGTCGCGTTGCCCGCAGCGAGTCAGTGGTTGTCGCTGAACTTCGGAGTCGCTCCGAGCGAGTGGCGCAACACGCTCTTCGCTGTCGTGCTCTTCGCGTTCGCGGTGTGGGGCACGGGCACGGGAACGCGGTTGCTCGAGCGCACGCTGCATGTGCTGCTCGCTCCGCTCATCGTGCTGCTCGGAGCCGCCGTGCGTGGTCCCCTCGAGTCTTCACTCGCGCTCGCGCTGATTCACTTCGCGTTGCTTTCGGCGGGCTTCGTGCTCGCGAATGACTTCTACGACCGCGCGGAAGATGAGGCGTCGGGTCGCGGTGCTCCGCTCGAGGAAGAGTCAGCGCAGTGGCTGGCCGTCGTCGCGCTGGTTCCGGTGATGCACCTGCTCGCGTTTCGCATCGAGCTGGGGCTGTGTCTGCTCGGCTTCGCGATCGTCTCGTACGCGTACCATGCTGACCCGCTGCGCCTGAAGTGCGTGTTCCCGCTCTCGTACAAGACCGAGGGATTTCTCGGCGGGCTCTCGTTCTTCGCGGGCCTGACGATGACGCAGCCGGCGTTCTTGAATCCCACACAGCTGTGGGCCGCGGCGTTGGTGACCGTGGGCACTCCGGCGGCGTTGGTGTTCAAAGACTGGAAAGACGTCGACGGTGACGCGAAGGCGAACGTGCACACTGCGTTCGTCGTGCTCGAGCGGCGCGGGTGGGCTCGGCTCTCCGTGGCGCGGTTGTCGGCGGGGCTGCTCGCGTTGAGCTTCGGTGTCGTGGCGTTTGGTGTGACGCGGTTCATCGTGCCGAACGTCACGCAGTGGGTCGTGCTGCTCGTTCCAGCGACTGCGGGCGTCGTGGTGCTCGTGAGTGGAACGAGTTCTCCGAAGCGCAGCGTGTTCGTCGCGATGGCGTGCGCGGAGCTCGCGCTGTTCGGCGCGGCGTGGGCGTTGCTCTCGCGCTGAGCCGCGTGGACAACGTTCACTCCCCGACCGACGCGAAGCGCTCACCATCCGACTCGTCTTCGCTTCGCTGCGGCTCGAGGACAACTGACGGGCACGCCGCCCGCAGTACTTGCCCACACTCCACATCGACCGGCAGAGCTCGCCCCGCGCTCCAGTCGTTGCCGGTCGGCGCGAGCATGTTGTCCGACAAGTCGAAGCGCTCGAGATGGGCGAACGCCGGCCAGTGCTCGCTCAGGGCCTTGACGTCGCTCCGCTGGAGTCCGCCCTTCGACAAGTCGAGCGACCTGATTGAGCGCAGGCGAGGCCACCGCGCCAACCTCGGCGTGACGACCGAGGCCGATGCGCACGTCGACGACCATCTCGAGGCGCTGCTGGCGCTCCACCCACCGCGACTCACGCACGTCTCGCTCGGCCATTCTGGCCATCAACTCTCGTGGACGGTGATTCCCGACCCGGCGTCGCTCGCGGTGTTCGAGCACCTCACCTCGGTGCGCTTGCGCGGCGGACTGGGCGTGCTCGAGTGGCTCGAGCTTCCACGGCTCACCGACTTCGCGCTCGAGACCGGCAGCATGAAGCGCGCGACGCTCGCCACCATCGCCGCGGCGCGCTGGCCCGTTCTGGAGCGACTCGAGCTCTCGTTCGGGAGCTATCAGCCCGACTATTCCGCCGCCGACATCGAGGCGTTGTTGTCGCGGCTCGAGGCGCCGCGGCTGCATCACCTCGGGCTGCTCGCCTGCGAGACCGTGCACGAGGTGATTCCGTTGCTCCACCGGCGCGCGCGTCGTGACAGCGCAGACTGCTTCAGCGTGTCGAGCGCCTCTTGCACCGCGCGCTTCTGAAAGGCGCCGGGCTCCTGGTCGCCGAGCACGACGCCTTCGGGTAGACCAGAGGTCCACTCGATGCGCCCCTCGAGCCGCTCGAGCACTCGCGAGGCGTCGGCGAGAAACCGGTCAGCGCACGCGCGCGCGAGCTCGACTTCCAGCGCGCTCACCTTCGACGCGTCGCCGTGCCGCGCCGCCGCCAGGTTGAGCAACTGGCCCCACGTGTCGCCCTGTTCGATGAGCTCATCCGCAGCGACGCGCAGCGCCTCGACAGACGGCCGCTCAGTCGACAACCCCGCTGGCTCGGTCGTCGTGAACTTCACGACGGTGAGCGGGTCGACCCGTTGCCAGTGCGAGTGGTCGTCGATGCGCCTCAGCAGCTCGTGCTCGAGGTCCTCTCGCGCCGAGAACGTCTGGCGGTTGTCGACGGCCGGGTCGCTTCCGGTCCACTGTCGATTCACCAGGTCGGCGCCGTCGAGCAGGAACTCGACGTGTTTGACCCCGCCGAAGAACCCGCGCCGCGTGAAGTGCGCCATCGCCTCGAACTCGCGAAACGCTCAGCGCGTGCGACGGTGCACGCCGCGGCTCAGAATCTTCACGTCGCGGTACAGGCCCATGTTCGCCGCCTCGGTGTACAGCACGTAGATGGCGGGGTCGTACCCGGGCGAGTTCTGCGAAATCGTCATGTCGACGAAGCGCCCCTGGTCACGCACGTACGTCGTCCACACCTTCAAGACGCTGCGGTCCCATCGCGAGAAGAGATGGCAGTCGGCGAAGCAGTACGCGAACCGCAGCTTGGTCACCGTGCCGTCGAGCGTCTCGCTCCGCCACGCGAGGTAGTGGCCGTCGGAATTGCCGAACGCATCGAACGCGCGCGGGTCCACCGTCTCGGAGTCGAGCTTCACCTGCACGTAGCTGCTGCTGCTCACCGTCGTGCTGTGGTCGGTGCCGGTCACCGTGAGCCAGAGGTTCGCGGGCGCATGGTAGAAGTCGTTGAACTCCGACGTGCGCGCGAGCACCGAGTACGCGCCGTTGTTCGAGCCCGACAAGTCGGTGTTGCCGATGTCGAAGTTCGCGTTCAGCGTCGACGACCAGGTGCCGGTCTTGAGCACCGTGTTCGGTCCCCACGACACGCCGCGGTCGAGCGATTCCGCCATCACGATGGTGTCGGTGCGCGGGTTGGCGCCGTTGTACTCGCGCCACACGATGACCACGCGGTTGGTCGAGAAGTCCACCTTGGCCACCTCGATGGTGCCGATGGTGTTGGCCGCCGTGGTGTTGATGGACGTGCGCACGGTGAACACTCCGCTGCTGTCGGAGGTCGCGACGCGGATGATGTCGTTCGAGAGGTCGGCGTAGGCGACCACCAGGCCCGAGTTGTCGACGCTGGTCTTCGCCGAGATGAAGCTCAAACCCACGCCGGCCTGAATGGTGCCGAGCGTCGCGGTGCCTGCTCCGATGTCGGTGAAGCTCTGCACCCGCAGCGTCGTGGTGGCCGAGCCGTCCTGGTAGAACATGAACGCGCGGCCGTTGTAGCCCGCGATGGCGCGCGGGCCACTGGCGCTCACTGTTCCCGCAGGCGTGTACGAGGTCCACGTCTGGCCGTAGTTGCTGGTGCGCCACACCTGCAGCCCGTTCGACATCTGCAACGGCGGCCACACCAACGCCTTGTCGTTGTACGCCACGATGCCGCCGGTGTTCGACGAGCCGAGGGTGGCGTTGTTGACGTTCACCAGCGTCGCGTCGTTGAACGGGCGCACCTGCCAAATCTCTCCGGAATTGCCGGGCATGCCGCGCTCGTCGACCGGTCGCACCTGCACGTACGGCGCCTGCACTCCGGCGCTGGGGTTGGGAATCGTCGCCTGCGTCAGGCTCGTGAAGTCGACGTTCGCCCACGGCAGCGCGCCATCGGGGTCGGAGTCGATTTGGTAGCGGTCGACGCCCGGCACGCTCGACCACGTCAGCGACGACGTCCCCACGCCGGCGACCGGCGTGAGCGCGAACGAGGGAACCTGCGGAATCATCACGGTCATGGTGTTGGCGTTGATGTCGGTGAAGGCCACCGCCACGTCAGCCGAGTTGTCGCCGCTCAAGGACGCGTAGAGGCCCTTGTTGGCGCCGGTCTCGAGCGTCGTCCAGTTCGTGAAGTTCGCCCCTTCGTCGAGTGATTCGCCGAGGACGAGGCGGTCTCCCGTCGTGCGGTAGAGCAAGTACACATTGCGGCCGCCCGCCCACACCTTCGGAGACATGGTGCGGTCCACGTCGGAACGCAGCGCCACCGCCGACGTGAAGGACTGCAGCGAGCCCAGCTTGCGCTTGAGCCACAAGTTGCCGGCCGCGCCGCCCGAGCTGCCGCCCCACCACACCGAGTTGAGCGTGCCGGTCGTCTCGCTCGGCACCGACACCCAGCTCGCGCCACCCGTGTAGTGAATGACGGTGCCGCCGATGCCGACCGCCCACACGTCGTTGGCAGACACGCCGCTGACTTCCTGGAGCTGGTTGAGCGTCGGCGACGCGAAGAGCGACCAGACGCTGCCGTTGTAGCGAATGATGGTGCCGCCGGAGCCGACCGCCCAGATGTCGGACGCGCTCGAGCCCCAGATGGACTGCAGGTTGGCGCTCGTCGGGCTCGCGACGGCGAACCACGCGCCGCCGGTGGTGCGAATGATGGTGCCGTTGTCTCCGACGGCCCAGATGTTGTTCGAGGCGCTGCCCCACACGGCGCGGAGGGTGTTCGCCGTCGGAGTGGCCACGTTCGCCCACGACGCGCCACCGGTGTAGCGCTGAATCACGCCGCCCGTGCCGACCGCGTAGACGTTGGTGGCCGACGTACCCCACACGCCGTTGAGCGAGCTGCCGGTCGAGGTGGTCATCGCCGCCCACGCGGTGCCGTCCCAGCGAATGGCCACGCCACCGCTGCCCACCGCGAAGACGGCGTTCGACGCCGCGGTGTACGAGTCGTAGAGGTTCTGGCCGCTCGCGACCGTGCTCTGGAGCTCTTCCCACATCATTCCGTTCCACCGCATGATGAGCGAGTAGCTGTTGCCGCCGGCCGAGTAGCCGTTGCCGAGCGCCCACACGTCCTGCACGGAATTGATGGTGCGCGGCGTCGGGCTCGCGGCGGTCACCCACGCCGCGTCGTCGTACTTGAGCACCACGCCGTTCGCGCCCACCGCCCACGCCGCCGCTGGAGCGCGGTCGTAGACGAGGTACGCCTGCATCGTCTCGGACAACGACGTGCACGCCATGTCGAGGTTGCCCGCCTCCATGCCGTTGCCCATGCCGCTGGTGATGAACGCCGCGCTGCCCTCACCCGCCCCGTAGTCGACGTCAGGCAGGAAATAGTGCGTCAGCGCCACGAGGTTGGGGGCGTTGGTCGCCGGGTCCGAGCGGTCGCGCCACACGTGCACGCTCGAGAAATTGCCCGCGCAGCTGCGCAGGCCGTTGGTGACCTGGTACGGCGCCGAGCCGAAGACGGTGCTGTAGGCGGCGCTCTGCCAGGTCGACGAGTTGGGGCTGCTCGACGACACCACGCTCATGCGCTTGGTGTTGTTGGCGTTCGCCGAGATGTACCAGGCGCGCGCCGATGAGCCCGACGTCACGAGGCTCATCGAGTCGACCTTCGCGTAGTTGTCGGGCGTGTTCAGGTCGCTGTCGGACACGTTCTGCCACGTCTCTCCGTTGTCCTGACTGGTGTGCAGGGCGAGGTTGCCGGCCACCATGTCGCTGGTCCACCCGGGGTTGGCCACCGTGCCGACCCAGATGGCCTCGTCGGTGAACCGAATCTGACCAATCTGACGGTTCGCGTAGAAGCCGTTGTCGAGCGTCTTGAACGACCACGTCTCTCCGCGGTCGTGCGACACGGCCATCTTCAAGTTGCCGACGATGCCGGTCCAGTTGGAATCGGTCTCCATGTACGAGACGAAGACGTGCGGCCCGCGCATCGCGATGTCGAGCGGACGGATGGGGTAGATGGTGTTGGGGGTGACGGTCAGGCGGCGCCAGCCGACCGTGGTGCCCATCACCGAGCTCGGCACCGAGCGGTTGCCGGCGAAGTCGACCGCGCGCACCGCGAACACGTTGTCGGTGCGGTTCTCGAGGCCGAGCACGTAGCCGCTCGTCGCGCTGCCGCCCGTCGTCGCGCGCACCGTGACGGGAGTCGCCGGCGGGTCAGCCAACAACTCGTACGCCGCGACACCTGAGGTCGCATCGCTCGACGGGTCCCAGAACAAACGCGCACCGCGATTCTGACTGTCCACCGTGAGCAGCACCGGCGTCGTCGGCGGCGTGGTGTCGACCACGATGTCGTCGCTCACCGTGGTGGTGGTGTTCAGCAGAGCGTCGCGGAACCGCGCGTAGACCGTCTTCGTGCCGTCGGGCACCGCGAAGTTCGCGGGGAGCGTCGACGACGGAGCGGTGTAGGGCGAGAACGCGAAGGGGCCCGTCGAGACGATGGCCACGGCCCACTCGGTCGCGTTGTCGGCCGAGCCCGTCGCGATGCGCGAGAAGCTGTTGGCGTAGCCGCCGGTGCCGTTGAGCTTCACGACCGCGTTGTCGGGAGGCGTGGTGTCGAGCGTGATGGCGTCGGTCGCGAGTGAGCCCACGTTCAACGCCGCGTCGCGCACGCAGCCGCGCACCGTCTTGCTGCCGTCTCCCGAGGAGATTTGGAAGGTCGACGCCGCGCTGAGCGAGGTCCACGTCAGTCCCGCGGTGTTGCTGCAGGTGATGCTGGCCGCTTCGGTCAACGCCACTTCGACGTTGGTGTCCGCGCAGCCCGAGAGCGAGACGCCGACATCGCGCAGCGCCGTGAGGTCCACCTGGCCGCCAGTCGTCGCCACGCCATCGACGCGCCGGCCCGTCATCACCAGCGCGCAGCCGCTGGGCGCCGCTCCGTCGAAGTCGATGCTGTCCTGCACCACGCCGGTCGAGTTGCCGGCCGCGTCGGCGACGCACACCCGCATGGTGCGCGTGGAACCTGAGCCCGGCAGCGTGAGCGAGACGCTCGAGCCGTTGAAGGTGGTGAAGACGGTGCCGCCCGGGCACGTGAAGGTGGAATCGCCCGAGGCGATGGAGGTCGCTCCGCTCTGCACCACGTTGCCGGTGACCGAGGTGGTGTTCGAGATGGCCGCCGACGTCGTGCCGTCTCCCAGCGTGCCGACCAGCGTGAGCGAGGTGAGCGTCGGGAGCGTGACGTCGACCTCGATGCCGTCGCTGACTTCGCTGGTGGTGTTGCCGACGTCGTCGCGGAAGAGTGCGTACACCTTGCGCGTGCCTTCGCCGTTGGTGAACGTGTTCGCCGTGGTGGCGGGAGAGACGAAGCCGCTCCAGGCGGTGGGCGTGCCGGTCTCGCTGAACGCCCATTCCGTCGCGCCGGCCGCGGTGCCGGTGACGTTCATGCGGTTGATGCTGCCCTGGCCGAGCCACGCGTTCCGGTTGAAGTAGTCGAGGCCGCCGTGCAGCGAGACCGACGCTCCGGTGGGAGGCGTGGTGTCGAGCGTGATGGTGTCGGTGAAGCTCGCCGCGCTGACGTTGCGCGTGCCGTCGCGCACGCAGGCCTTCACGGTCTTGAGCGCGTCGCCGGTGGACAGCGAGAAGCCCAACGACGTTCCACCTGAGAGCGTCTGCCACACCGCCGCGCCGGGAGCAGGGCAGCTCACCGCTCCGCTGGTTTCGATCAAATAGATGTCGGAGGGAATTTCGCTGCAGCTCGAGAGCGCCGCGGTGACCGAGCTGTTGGCCGACTTCTCGGGAGCAGTGCCCGCGGTCGAGCTGCCATCGGTGCGCCGCCCCACCAGCGTGAGCACGCAGCCCGTCGGAGCCGCCGCGTCGTAGAGGATGGAAGACGTGCGCGTGGTCGAGATGTTGCCGGCCGCGTCGGCCACGCAGGCACCCACGGTGCGGGTCGCCGAGGAGTCCGTCAGCGTGGTGTTGGCGCTGATGCCGTTGAAGCTGGTGAAGCTCGCGAGCGACGAGGGGCACACGAACGCCGAGTCTCCGAGCGCGACGAGCGTCGCACCCGCCTGCGCGAGCGTGACGCTGACGGCGGTGCTCGAGGTCGAAGCGCTCGAAGCGGAACCGTCGGCCAGCGTGCCGGTGATGGTGATGGACGTGAGCGTCGGCACCACGGTGTCGACGTCGATGGTGTCGCTCACCTCGGCCGGCGTGGTGTTGCCGACGTCATCGCGGAAGAGCGCGCGCACGGTCTTCGTCCCATCTCCGACCGAGAGCGTGACGGTCTGGTTCGACGGGAAGCTGGCCGCGTTGAACGAGGTCGGCGTGGTGTTCTCCGCCCACGCGAACTCCGCAGCGCCGGTGGCGTTGGCGTTCAAGTTCATCGAGTTGGAGCTCGCCGGCGTGGCGCCCAGCCAGTTGGCGCGGTTGAACCACGCGGCGCCCGAGAAGAGCGTCACGCTGGCGAGCGTGGGAGGCGTGGTGTCGAGCGCGATGTCATCGAGGGTGATGCTCGACACGTTGCGCGCGGCGTCGCGCACGCAGCCGACGACGGTCTTGG
The DNA here is from genome assembly GCA_016792935.1 of Archangium sp. GTDB lineage: Bacteria > Myxococcota > Myxococcia > Myxococcales > Myxococcaceae > Archangium_A. The sequence goes on from JAEUJS010000340.1 coordinate 16,228, forward strand.
TGGCGTC
>JAEUJS010000113.1 GCA_016792935.1 Archangium sp.
GTCGGTCGAGGCGAAGCACGGCGCCGAGTTCGTGAAGCATCGGCTGCACGAGATCGAACGCTGGCCCGAGTGACTCAGGTCGCAGCAGGAGCACGACGGCGCTCCGCGAAGACGATTCCCTCTTCCATGCGCTGAGCCACACCACGCGTCAGCCCGCGGTACCCAAACCGCTTCGCCAACGCGCGAGCGAGATCTTCACGCGGCATCTGTCCGTACCGCGCGAGCAACGCATCAGCGCAATTCGCGAGTTCTTCGAGCGCGATGTCTTCGGACTCGCGCCGGTCTTCCGCGTTGTTCGGATCGCTCACGCGATAGCCCCGCCACGCGTCGGGCTGCATCGACGCGGGCCAGAGGAAGCCATCTCGCGACACGGGCCGGTTCGAGACCGAGATCGCCTTGAGCAACGTCACCAGGTTCGTCGAGAGCGATGACGGCGCGCGCTTGAGCGACCAGCACTCCGCCAACCTGCGACCGACCACGCGCTCCGAAACAGGCCCTTCGGTCGCGACGATCTTCTCGACCGCGGCGATGACCTCACGCGAGCTCCAGGCAAAGGCGCCAGTCGGAGCAGTGAGCGTGGTGACGACGTAGAGATCATCACCCTTCTCGGCGACGGGCTCGGGATCCGCAGGGGCGTCAGCGACCGCGGGCGTCTCGATGGGCTCGATGGCATCCGCGCTCGGAGCAGCCGCAGCGACAGGCAGCGGAGGCAACGGCGCGAGCTCGAGCGGCTCCGCGGCCGCCAACCGAATGCGCGCCACGAGCTCAGTCACCACGCGGTCAGTGCTCTCGTGCCAATCGAGGGCGCGCACCCGAACGATGTGCTTCCACCCGAGACTCGCCAGCACTTCACGACGCAGGCGATCGCGATCACGCGCCGTCTCGGTCGAGGCGAGCCGCACACCGTCGAGCTCGACACCGACCACGTAGCGCTCATTCGCCTCGGGGTGCCGCACCGCCAACTCGAGTCGATAGCGCCCGATGCCCACGTCGAGATCAGCCGTGAAGCCCGCGTCCTGCAACCGGGTCTTGAGCGCCGTCTTGAGCACGGTGTCGGCCGCGGCGAGCTCGTCGGGTGGCTGACCCATCACCACGTCTCCGCCATTCGCAGCGGCGTCGAGGAAGGCCTTCAAGTCGTGCAACCCGCGCGCACTCGAACCGGACAGATCGAGCTGATGCGGCTCGAACGACACGAAGATCATCAGCTGCTCTCTCGCGCGCGTGACGGCCACGTTGAGCCGGCGCTCACCACCGAGCTGCCCGAGCGGGCCGAGGTTGGCGGTCATCTTGCCCAGGCGATCGGGCCCGTAGCCGATGGAGAACAGCACCACGTCACGCTCGTCACCCTGGATGTTCTCGAGGTTCTTGACGATCAACGGCTCGTCGCGCTCCGGGTCGAAGAACGGCTCGAGCTGCGGATCTTTCTCGCGCGCCTCTTCGAGGAGATCCTCGATCAACCCCTGCTGCGCACGAGAGAAGGTCACCACCGCGATGCTGCGCCGCTGCTCGCGCGGATCTCTCAAGCGACGCAACAGCTCCGTCACCAACGCCTCGGCTTCGGCGCGGTTGGTCGCGGTGTGGCCGCGGTCGTAGGTGCCCTTCACCAGCACGCGCGACACGCCGATGGTCGACGAGCGCGCGTGCGCCGCAGGGAAGAGCTGCAGGCGATCGGAGTAGTAGCGCGCGTTCGAGAACGCGATGAGCGACGGGTGCTTGCTGCGGTAGTGCCACGCGAGCTGCAGGCTCGGCAGACCCGACGCCGAACATTCCTCGAGAATGCTGTCGAGCTCGGTGAACACCTCGTCGTCTTCGCTGTCTTCTTCCTTCGACTGCCCGAGGAAGAACGACGTCGGAGGCAGCTGCCGCGAATCGCCGACCACCACCACCTGCCGCCCGCGCGCGATGGCGCCGATGGCCTCGTGCGTCGGTACCTGCGACGCCTCGTCGAACACCACCACGTCGAACGGAGGCTGACTCGGGTCGAGGTACTGCGCGACCGACTGCGGGCTCATCAACACGCACGGCTTGAGCGCGCGAATCGTGCCCGCGCATTCCGAGAACAACTGACGCGGCGAAGCGAGCCCGGCCTTGCGATTGAACTGACGCAGCAGGATGCCGGCTTGCGATTGCGGCGGCGCTCCTTCGTCGAGCCGCGGGAGTCGAGCCGCGAGGCGCGAGCGCACTTCGTCTCTGGCGAGATCTCGCAGCGCGCGATCGGCCTCGGCGTAGCGCTGTTCCTTGCCGTCGAGCTTGAGCCCATCGAACGACGCCAGCGCGCGCGACTGCGCGACCCGTTGTTGCAGCCACCACGCCTGCCAGCCGCGCGTGAAGCGCTCGACCAACTCACGACCGTCGAACTCGGCGCGCTCCAGCACCTTCACCGAGCGGGTGAGCCCCAACTTCACGCACGCGTCGCGGTTGCGGCGATATGCACCCCACTCGCGCAGCTGGCCGACCTGTTCCCGAATGCGCGTCGCGCGCGCTGCGGACTGCGTGAGGTGCTCGGCCTCGGCGGGCTTCGTCCACGCGCCAGACAGCTCGAGCAAATTCGTCACCGCGCTCACGGCCGCGCGGTACTCGCTCCATGCAGCGCGGAAGGCGGAGACGGCGGCCGACACATCGGGCCCTCCGTGCGCCGCGAGCGCCATCGCCTTCGGGAAGCGCGCGCTGCGACTGCGGAACGTGCGCGTCCAGCTCAACAACGCGCGCGTCTTCTCGAGATCGACCTGCGGAACTTCCCACTCGTCGACGGAGCCCGGGCCCAGCAGCGTCACCATGCGCTGCGCCTGTTGCCCGAGCGCGGTGCGTGCCTTGCGCAGCTGCGTGGCCTGCTCGACCTCGGCGACGAGTAGCGGACTGGGCGGCACCTTGCTCCGCGTCACGCGCTTCGCGGCCCAACGCACGGTGAAGGCCAGCACCAACCAGCCGAGGAAGAAGACCGACATCCACTGCTTGAGCCGGCCGTGCCAATCGTCGAGCGGCTGCGCGAGCAACGCGGGCGTCCACGTCGTGGTGAGCGACGTCGCCTGAGCGCGCGCCTTCTCGACTTCGGCGAGCCACGCCTCGACCTCTTCTTCGGCACCGGCGAGCAGCTCTGCGCGCGGCTTCGGCGTGGTCTCGACGTCGGTCAACACGCGCTCCGCCAACTCGAGCGTGTCGATCGACGCCACTTCGAGACCGGGCATCCATTCGCTCACGCCGGTGCACGCCGAGCGCAGCGCGTTCGACTTTTCGATCAGCGCGTCGAGCAGGCCCTCGAGCTGTGTGCGCTTCTGCGTCGGCCACTCAGTGGCGCGAACGTTCTCGAGCTCCTTCCAGCCCGGCGTGAGACGCGCGAACGCCGGTTGGAGATCGCCCAGCGCGGCCTTCGCATCGGCCAGCCACTGCGCAGAGAACGCGTCGGCACTCTCGAAGCCTTCGTCGAGCCGCGGTTGACCACGAACGCGCTCCAGCTCCGCGACGGTCTCGAACACCGTCTGACCTGGCTCGTGTTGCGTGTGGAGCGCGGCCACCACGTCGTTGAGCTCGCCGCGCGCCTTCGAGAGCGCCTCGGCCTCGGTCGCCCACTCGCGGGCTGGCTTGCGTGCGCGGAAATCGGCGGCCGCTTTGAGCTGGGTGATGAACTCCTGCTTGCTTGCCTTCTTCGAGTGGAGCTCGAGGAGGAAGGGCCCGAGCCCCACCGCGGCGAGGCGGTGCTGCACGACCTCGAGCGCGGCGCGCTTCTGCGCGACGAAG
>JAEUJS010000114.1 GCA_016792935.1 Archangium sp.
GTTCGTCGCGATCGTCACGGTCGTGTCGTACGCCTTCGCTGCAGCGCTCGAGGAGCTCGAGACGGCACGTCACGAGCTGGACGCTCGGGTCCGCGCCCGAACCGAGGCGCTCGCGCGGGCAGAGGAGCAGGCCCGCCAGAATGAGACCCGGCTTCAGCTGGCGATGACGGTCGGCGGTGTCGCCTCGTGGGACCTCGATCTCGTCACCGGTCGTAACCTCTGGTCTGACACCCACTTTCACGTTCTCGGGCTCTCGCCCACGCCAGATCGGGTCGCCACGGAGGAAATGTGGCGTTCAGGGGTGGTGAAAGACGACCTTCCGCGGCTCCTCGCGGAGTGGAAGCGCGCCGAAGTTGCCCGCGACATTTTCCGCTCCGAGCATCGGATTGTTCGCGCGGATGGCAAGGTAATCTGGGTCGACGCCGCGGGGCGCTTCTTCTACGACGAGCACGGGCGTGCGGTGCGCTTCATTGGCATCTTTTTCGACGTGACCGAGCGAAGAACCACCGCGACGCAGCTGGCCGAACTTGCTTTGGCGCTCGAGCGAGAGCGGGCCCGCCTCGCGGTCGCCTTGATGGCTGCGAAGATGGGGGTCTACGAGTGGGCGGCGGGCCGCAGCGAGGTCTGGTGGTCCCCTGAGACCTATCTGGTCTTCGGCGTCGACCCGACGACGTTCCGGCCGACCGTCGAGACCTTCAACGCGTTGATTCACCCTGAAGACCGCGAAGAGCTGTGGCAGAAGATGAACGAGTCCGTCGAGCGGGGCGAGCCGTTCGAGCACGAGTACCGCGTCGAATGCCCTGATGGGCGCCTGCGGTGGATCGCCAACCGGTCGCAGCCATCGCGTGACGGCGAAGGCGGGCAGCGCTTTACCGGGGTTTCGGTCGACGTCACCGAACGCAAGCAGCTCGAGCTCGAGCTGCGTGAGGCCGGAAAAAGAAAGGACGAGTTCCTCGCCACGCTGGCGCACGAGCTGCGCAACCCTCTCGCGCCGTTGTGCAACGCCCTGCAAACGCTTCCGCGCTCTGGGTTCGACGCCCAGGCGACGAAGCGCGCCCACGAAACGATGCAGAGGCATCTCGATCAGGTCGTGCGGCTGCTCGATGACCTGCTCGACGTGAGCCGAATCTCGCGGGGCAAGCTCGTGCTTCAACGGCAGACGCTTTCGGTCTCCGAGGTGCTCGCGCAGGCCGTCGAGGCCACCCAGCCGGCGATCGATGCCCGTCGGCACATGCTGAGCGTGCATCTTTCCGAGCGGGCTCTGCTGGTCGATGGAGACCGCGCACGGCTCGTGCAGGTGTTCTCCAACCTGCTGCATAACGCAGCGAGGTATACCCCCGAAGGCGGAGCGATCGGCGTCAGCCTGCGCGAAGATGGCGGGCAGATCGTCGTCGAAGTGAAAGACGACGGTATTGGTATTCCCCCGAGCATGCTGGAGCGCGTCTTCGAGCTGTTCGCTCAAGTCGATCGTGCCTCTGAACGCACGAACGGCGGGCTCGGCATCGGCTTGAGCTTGGTCAAACGATTCGTCGAGCTGCATGGCGGCACGGTGTCAGCCTCCAGCGGAGGAGAAAACCAAGGCAGCCAGTTCGTGGTGCGTCTACCGGTGGCGAAGGGAAAGACGATGGGCATGCCGGCGACCGTGCCTTCGAAGCCGGCGGCCGCGGCGGCCGCGCGCAGGAAGGTGCTCGTCGTAGACGACAACGTCGACGCGGCCGAGACGCTGGCAGAGCTCATCTCGCTGCTGGGCCACGAGGTGCGAACTGCCTTCGGCGGCCTTCAAGGTGTGTCGCTCGCGAGAGAGTTCGAGCCCGAGCTCGTACTGATGGATCTCGGCATGCCCCAACTCGACGGCTTCGAGGCGTGTCGCCGCATCCGCCAGGAATCGTGGGGAGAGAAGATTGTGATGGTGGCGCAATCAGGCTGGGGCCAAGAGAACGACAAGCGCAAGACACAAAGCGCGGGTTTCGACCTTCATCTCGTCAAGCCCATCGACGTCTCCCGGCTCGAGAGGTTGCTGGTGGAGCTGCCGACATCTCTCGGCGACCGATGAGACAGTCTGAGGGGTCTCGAGGCCGCTCGGCCGAGCCGCGCGGGTGTAAGGGACGTAAGGTTCCCCGCACGAGAGTCGTCGCCGCTCGTGCGTATTGGCGACCGCCGTGATCTGTTCCGACGCTGCGTGCGCACTTCTCCACAGCGCGAGCAGTGCGCGACTTCGAGCTCAGGCCGAAGTGTCTCGATTGTTCGCGACCGTCGCAACCGACTCGGCGGGGCTCATCGAGACGGTTGTACGAACGGCGGCAGAACTGCTCGGCGACGGCTGCTAGCTTTTCCTGCGCGACGAGACGGGCCTGCTCCTCAGCGTTGCGAATGCTCACCGCGACCCGGCAACCGAGTTGGAGATTCGGTCTTTGTTGGCCGGGCCACCCGAGATGCTGGCCACGAGCACGTGGGTCAGCGCCGCCGTCATACGCAGTGGCCAGGCCAAGTTCGTGCCCGAAGTGATCGCCGAAGCCGCGCTGGCGCACGCGGACGATCGCTTGAGACTTTCTCAGTCGCGTGCCAGTCTTCAGCGTCATCGTCGTGCCCGTGCGTGCGCGCGGCTCCACGATGGGCGCACTCTCGATCATCCGCACCCGACCCGATGCCAGCTACAGCGTCGACGATCTCGCTCTGCTGCAAGACGTCGCCGACCGGGCAGGCCTCGCGATAGAGAACGCAAGGCTCCATGACGAGCTCGAACGTCGCGTCGGGGCGCGCACCGCCGAGCTTGAAGCTGCGAACGCCGAGCTCGATGCGTTCAGCTACTCGGTGGCATACGATCTTCGTGCGCCTCTGAGAAGAATCGACGGCTTCAGTCAGGCGCTGCTCGAAGACTGCGGCGCACTACTCGACGAGACCGGCAAGAAGCACGTCGCGCGTGTGCGCGCCGCGGCGGTGCGCATGTCGAGCTTGATCGATGCTCTGCTCTCGCTGGCCCAGCTGACACGAGGCGAGCTCACGAGGCGAAAGGTCGACCTTGCCGCTGTCGCACGCCCCATCTTTGCGCGTCTCCAGCTCGCGCAGCCCGAGCGGAGGGTCGAAGTCGTCGTCCCAGAGGGTCTTGTGGCGGGCGGTGACCCGACACTGCTCGAGATTCTGCTCGAGAACCTGATTGGCAACGCGTGGAAGTTCAGCGCCAGACGCGCCGCGGCTCGCAAACAAGCTGTTCGCGGCGTTTCAGCGCATGCACTCCGAGAGAGAGTTCGAAGGCACGGGTATCGGGCTCGCGATCGTGCGGCGAATCGTCCGACGACATGGCGGCCGGGTGTGGGCACACGCGGTCGTCGACCAGGGCACCACCATCTACTTCACGCTGGGGGGGTGAACGTTGGCGACAGCGGCTCGCCGCGCCGTCTTCTGCGCTCGAGCCACGCACCGAGCTCGCCGTCGCTGCGCTCTCACCGAACCGCCCCGTTGAACGTGCGTTTGCGGACACGCTCGATGCGATCAGGCGGTCGAGGTATGACCTCGACGATGCGCGTCGTCATCATCGGTATCGTCACTGCGGTGACCGGGTGCCAGTGCGGTCAGAACGTCGCGATCGACGACGGCGGTTTCGACGCGAGCCTTGACGCATCTGTGGCGAGTGATGCGGGCTTCGACGCAGGTCCGCCCACCCGCGTTCAAGTCTTCGGCGCGGGCGCATTTGCAGCCCTCTCGTGCCAGCAGATTGCGGTGCGCGCCGTGGGCCGCACGACGGTACCCGTACTCAGCGACACGCTCGTGACACTCGATGGCGGGCCGTGGGTCGAGTTCTTCGACGGCGCTGACTGCAACGGCACTCGGACCACGTCGGTGATGCTGCGGGCTGGGCTGGCTCAGCATGAGTTTCGGTTTCGCGCCACGGCGTACGGAGCGCTCTCGGCCGAGGCCTCAGCAGCGGGTCTCGACGGTGGCGTGATGACCTTCACTTCGGAGGCTCAAGCGCTCTTCACGGAGTCGCGCGTCGTGCTGCCCAACGCTTCGTGCGCGCGCATCGGCGACATCATCACCGTGGTTCCGTTCTCGATGGTCGAGGTGCCAGCAGCGGTGCCGTCACGGTTCACCCTCATTACGGCGCTGCCTTTCGGCGGGGCAGGTGCTGACGCCGGCCTGTGCACCAACTCGCAGTTCGATGTGATTCAGGCGCCTGGCAGCTCGCGAGCTGCGGTGTTCGGGTTCAGCTCGGCCCCAGCGGGGTCGATACAGACGTTGACGCTCAGCCCTCTCGTCCCTCCTGGAATCCGAAGCATGGGCAGCAACCCTCGCGTTTCGCTCGTTGCGCAGTGCCTGCCCGCGGGCGAGGCATGTGACGGGGGCGCGATGTGCTGCGCGGGCACGTGCGGTGGCTCAGCGTCGTGCCAATAACCGTTGGGGGGGCGGCAAGAGAACGAGGAACCGTGAGTTACGGCGTCCGGAACATGTGTGCCATCGCAAATCAACACAGGTAACGAAGATGCTTCTCAGCCGTAAGTCCGGTCGACTTCGGCAGTGAGTGGCGTTCGCTACCAGTTGACTCATGACAGCAATCACAAATCAGACCGTGGTGATCGTCGACGATGACGAAGCGATCTGCTTTTTCACGGAGCGAGCCCTTTCATCTCGCGCTCGAGTCGTCGTCGCTGAGTCTGCGGCGATGGCGCGAGACCTCATCGTGCAGCAACGCGGGATCGTAAGCGTCCTCACCGACTACGGCATGCCTGCAGAGAACGGGTCCGCTCTGCTCGACTGGGTGAAGGTGGCGAGGCCTGGCGTTCGCAGAGTCATGATGAGCGCGCAGGACGTTCTCGGTTTCATTCGGCCCGGCCTCTGCGACGCCGTTCTCACCACGCCTTTCACGGTGCGAGCGTTGGAGCTCGGCGTTTTCGGTCCGACCTTCATCGCTGCGGGTCGAAACTGGAAGCTCGTGCTCGAAGCGGGGTTGCTGCGCATCGAATGGTCAGGGCTGCCCGACTCCCGAGACCTCGAGCTCGAGCTCGAAGCCGAGAGCCGCGTACTGGCGTTCGGCAGCCGGCATTGCCGTCTCGTCGATCTGGGGCCCTTGACTCCAGAGATAGCGCCCCTTCTGCCGGCCGTTGTTCAATGGA
>JAEUJS010000414.1 GCA_016792935.1 Archangium sp.
GAACCAGCGACCGACGCGCAGCTTGCGCATCACGCCGAGCATCAACGAGACGACCAACGACATCGCCGCCAGTGCCGCGAACAGGCCACGCGCATCGCGCGACGAGAGCACCGCACCGATCACCGCGCCCACGAAGACCACCAACGCGATCAGCGAGCCGAACGATCGCTTCGCACCACGCACCACTTGTCGCGGAGGCGACTTGCGCGTGGCATCCCAGTCTTTTTCCGTCACGCCGAGCGCCATCAACATCGTCCCGAACTCATTCGGCCGCGGGAGCGACTCGCCCACCTTCAACTGCCGCGAAGCGAACGCGGCGCGAAGTTCCGCTTCGTCTTCTCCACCCTCAATCGCGTCCTGCAGCAGCGCATCGGAGAACAACTCGCGTTCCCATTCCCTGGGCGCAGCGCCTTCGATGCGCGACCAGCCGCCGTCGACGTGTTCGACCCGCCGCACCAGGCGGTTCTGCTCGATGTGCGCGACGCCAATCACGCTCGCGTTGGTTTGCACCTGGACGGCGATGACCTCGCCCGGCACCCGCGAAGAGAGCGCCATCGCCAGCGGCTCAGGGTCTTGCAGGCCCCTGGGCGCAAATTCGGTCCATTTCCCGAGTGTTCGGACCTCGATCTCCCCCTCGATCGGGAGTCCATCGAGCGGGGTCACCTCCCCGCACAGGTAGACGGCGGTCCACGAGATGCCCACGCGCGGCTCATACCTCATTCCTGCGGCGATCTCCGTGCAGGCGAGGGCAGGGCGTGGTACTTCCGCTTTTCCGATCCCGGTCCGTTTCGCAGCTCGAGAGTTCGTTCGTGAGTGAATCCGCAGTGAAGATGTTGGCGCCGGACGATGACGGAGCGTGGCTGAAGTCGCTCAAGTCAGACGTGCAGCCCATGACGTTCAAGAAGGGCCGTGAGGTCGCCGAAAGCCGGCGCGTCTCAGGGCTTGCGCGCACCGATGTCGGCATCGCCGCCACGGTCACGGGGAGTGAGGGCCAGAAGTACCAGGTCCAGCTCGCTCCGACGGAAGAGGGCGGACTCGAGTCGCTCTGCAACTGCGACGCGTGGAACAAGTATGGCGCGCACTGCAAACACGTGGTCGCCGCCGGGCTCGTGTACCTCACGCGCATCAAGGCGAAGCAGGCCGAGTCACTTCCGCCGGGAGCGACGCCGACTCCGGCCGACGCTGATCCCGTTGCGTTGCCCGCGCTGGCGAAGTTGGAGAACTGGCTCGGACTCTCAGCGCTGCCTGATCTCGAGTTCCACTACCGCCTGAGCCCGACCAACGGCGCGATGGGTGGCCGCATCTGGGTCGTCGACGTGCGGCGGACGGATCAAGCGGCCAAGGGTCCCGTTCAGGTCAAACGCATCCTCACGCAGGGGACGCGCGTGGCCCCGGCCGATGAGCGCGTGCTCTCGATGCTCGCCAACCACGAGGTCCGCTACGACTCGAAGGTCGTCTTGAACGACGAAGAGCTCGGCGACGTCTTCGAGGTGATGCGCGCGCGCAAGGTGATCTACCGCGGCACGTCGCTGTCGTTCCCGAGCGAGCCGGCGCGGCCGATCATTCGTCTGCACAACACGCCCGATGGAGCGACCGCCAAGATCGAGATCGGTCTCCCCGACGGCGCGACGATCTCGCTCAAGGACGCGATCATTCTCCCCGGTCGTCGGACGTGGGCGGTGGTCGGCCAGGGCGCGTACGTGCTCGAGCCCGACTTCCCTCCGCGCTTGCTGCGGAAGTGGCTGCTCGAGCCGACGATGAACTTCCCGACCTCGCAGCTCGATCGCGCGCTGTCGTTCTTCGCCGCGCACCTGCCTCGCTACAAGCTCGCGCTGCAGGCCGATGGGATCGATGTCGATGACACCACGGCTCCGAAGTTCATCCTCACGGTCGAGGGCCGATCAGATCACGTGAAGGCGCAGCTCGCCGCGCGGTACGGAAAAGCAGTCACGGTTCCGGTGTCCGCGACCGCGCAGCACCTCGGCTACGCGAGCGGAACGGGCCCCGAAGGCCGCAAGCTCTACCTGCGTCAGGAAGCAGCCGAGCGTCACGCCGCCAAGCAGTTGGTCGAGAGCGGCTTCCGGTTCGACGAGACGAGCACCAGCTTCGAAGCGAACGGCGACAACGCGATTCAGTTCTGGGCGAAGGGTCGCAACGAGCTCCCGAAGGACTGGGAGATGTTCGCGGCGCAGCCTCCGAAGGTGAAGGTGCGCGCGAAGTTGCGCCCGAAGATCCGCGTGAACATGACCGCGGTGAACTGGTTCGATCTCGACGCCGAGTTCACCAGCGAAGATCAGTCGGTCGATCTCGGAGCGGTGCGCATGTTCCTCGAGACGGGGCGGAAGTTCATACCGCTGCGCGACGGCTCGTTCGCCGAGGCCGATCTCGATGAGCTCAAGCGCGTCGCCACGCTGCTCGAAGAAGCCGGAGCCTTGCCGGGCAAGACCCGCACGCGGCTCCCGCTCTTCCACGCGACCGCGCTGGATCTGCTCGCCACCCTCGGTGACGTGGAGATCGAAGCCAAGGCCCGCCGCGCGATGGTCGAGCTGCGTGAGGTCGATGGCATTCCTCCGGTGAAAGCGCCAGATGGGCTGCACGCCGAACTTCGCCACTACCAGGAGGCGGGACTGTCGTGGCTGTGGTTCCTCTACCGGCACGGGCTCTCCGGCGTGCTCGCCGACGACATGGGTCTGGGCAAGACGATCCAGGCGCTGTCGCTGATGCTGAAGATCAAGAAGGAGCAGGGGAGCAAGCCGTCGCTCGTCGTCGCTCCGACCAGCGTGTTGCCGAACTGGGAACGCGAGATCGAACGCTTCACGCCCGAGCTCAAAGTCGTCACCTGGCACGGAGCCGATCGCCGCGAGAACGTCGAGCAGTTGAAGGGCGCCGATCTGGTGCTCACCTCGTACGCGCTGATCCGTCGCGATCTCGATGAGCTGCGCGCGGTCGGT
>JAEUJS010000420.1 GCA_016792935.1 Archangium sp.
TGCGGCTTGGTGAAATCGAGCACCGACTTGCAGAACTGACACTCGGTCGGCGGCTTGCCGTCGATGGTGGTGAGCGGAGCGTTGCAGTGAGGGCAGCGGAGCGCCTGAATGGCCATGGAGGCAGCGACCCTATTCGGGAAAAGGGCAAGATGGCGTCATGTGGATTCAGCTCGCAGCGCTGATGCTCTCCGCCGCTCCTGATGCGGGTGTGCTCGATGAGAAGGCGTGCGAGCTCGCGGCGAAAGCGTTGCGTGTGGTCAGCGTGAACGAGCGCGCGGTTCCGCGAAAAGTGTTCGAGAGCGATTGGCTGACGTGCACCGCGAACGCCGCGCGCATCGTGCCGTCGATGAAAGACGGGAAGCTCGTCGGCATTCGCCTGTTCTCGATTCGTCCGGAGTCGGTGTGGGCCGCCGCCGGCTTCATGAACGGTGACGTGCTGAAGGAAGCGAATGGCTTGCCGCTGCTCGAGCCGGAGCAGGTCTACGAGGCGACGCAGAAGCTCCGTCACGCCGAGCGTCTGGAGATCACCGTCGAGCGCCAGGGTGCGCCTGCGAAGTTGATCATCGTCGTCGAGCCGGCTCCCAAGCGAGGCAAATGAAGCCGCGCCCGTGGTGGGAAGACACGGACGACGCCGAGCGCCTGGTGCACGCCGACGCGCTCACCGCGAAGGGAGATCCCCGCGGAGAGTTCATCGTCTTGCAGTGCACTGAGCCTTCCTCACCACGCGTCGCTGAGTTGTGGAACGCGCATCAGCTCACGTGGCTCACCGAGCTGGGCCTGCCCCGCTACAACTGGCAACCGAAGCGCGCGGGACTCTCGTCGGTCTTGTTTCCATCGAAGTCGGGTCTCGAGTCGTGGACCGCGGAATTTCAGCGCGGCTTCCTCGCGAAGTTGTGGGCGCCTCACCTGCGTCCTTCGCTCGAGAAGGGGCTGCTCGAGGGCGGGCAGCAGCTGCGGCTGCTCGAGCTCGACACCTGGGACGTCGACGACGTCATCGAACGCGCGCAGCAGTTTCAGCTCGAGACGCTCGGTTTGAGCGGAGCGACCGGCGCCAAACACAAACAGCTCGACGCGCTCTTCGCGTCGCCAGTGTTCGAGCGGCTCGCCGAGTTCTCGTTCAACGTCGGCACCGACGACGCGGAGTTCCGCGCGGAGATCATCTTGCGTGGTGCCGGCCAACGCGCTCCGCGGCTGACCCGCCTCACGCTGACCGGAGCGCTCACCAACGCTCCGCTTCGCCTCATCACGAAGCTGGAATGGACGAAGCGGCTGACGCACCTCGACGTCTCGTCACGCGACGCGACCGAAGAGATTCCGGCGCTGCTCGCACATCTGCCGAAGCTCGAGGTGTTGACGCTCAACGTGCACCGCGCGCTGCGTGAGACGGCGCACGCGCTGCTCGCGCATCCCGCGTTGAAGCAGGCGCGCATTCGCACCAGCGCGCCGACTCCGCTCGAGCCGGCGCTCTCTGCACAGCTGCGCGAGAAGTTGGGGCCTGAAGCACTCGTGCGTTTCTGATCAGCCGATGTCGTAGCGAACGGTGACGGCGTTGTGATCGGACGCGTAGTGGCGATCGACGCGCGAGCTGATCTTCTTCAAGCCACCACCGCGCGTGTGCATCACGTAGTCGAGCGTCGAGCGGCCGTGCGTGCCCGCGTGCAAGCCGCTGTCGTAGACGACCTTGTTGCCGAGCACCTTGAACGAGTCGCGGTTGAAGTCACCGCTGATGGTCACCGGGTGGCCCTGCTTCTCGAACTTCTCGATGAGGTTGCCCATCTTCTCGATGTGGCGGTTCCACATCGCCTTGCGCCACGGATCGCTGCGCTGAATCTTCGAGTTCCACGCGCCGCTCACGAGGTGCGTGTTCATGTGAATCATGACCTCGCCAGTCTCCTTGTTCTGCAACTTCACCCACGCGACCTGACGGTGCGGTGAGACCTTCGCCAGGCCGCCGTGCATCTTCTCGACGCCGGAATCGAGCAGCTTGAACTCGCTCGTCTTCCAGGAAATCGGCGTCTCGAGTCCCTTCGGCATGAAGTGGCTGAAGCCCTTCAGGTTGCGAATCGCGTCGCGGTAACGCTCGGGGCCGATCTCCTGCCAGCCGATGATTTCTCCGGTCTTCGCGGCGCGCTGCACGTCGTGACGCACCTTGTCCTGCGACATGAGCGGGTTGCTCTTCACGTTCATGCTGACGACGTCGAAGACGCCCTTGCCGCCCGCCGGTTTCGTCTTCTCGAGGCCGAGGCCGAGCAGCCGCGAGATGCGACCACCGACGACGCCGTCCTGCTCGAAGCCGCGGCGCTTCTCGAACGCCTGCACCGCGCGCCTGGTCTTCGCGTCGAACTTGTTGTCGACCGGACCCTTGAAGAGACCGCGCTCCTTCAGCTCCTGCTCCAACTTGCGAACCGGAGCGCCCACCGAACCCAGACTCAGTCGTCGAATCGTCATGCTGGATTGTCGATGGACCGATTTCCCGAGGCACCAGTATGGAAGCGAACACCGCTTACAAATTGCGGGGAATTTCCGGGGGAATTTTCAGGGAATCATCGAGGGCAGAACGTCGCCTGCGCGTGCGTCGAGCTTCAGCGTTGCATCGGCGTCGGCGCGCGTGGGCCCGAGATTCACGACGGCGATGGGCATGCCGCGTTCCTTCGCGCGCAACACGAAGCGGTAGCCAGAGAACACCGTGAGCGAGCTGCCGACGACGAGCAGCACCTCGGCGGCGTCGAGCATCTGAAACGCGAGCTCGACGCGCGGCCGCGGAACGGAATCGCCGAAGAACACCACGTCGGGCTTCAGCGCTCCGCCGCACTGCTCGCACGACGGCACGACGAAGCCGTTCACCACCTCGTCGGGGAGATCCGCGTCACCGTCGGCGAACAACACGAAGTCGCGCCCGAGGAGCGCCGCGTTGTCGTGCTCGAGACGAATCTGCATCGCGTCGCGATCGTGATGCCGCCCGCACGTCAGACACCGCACGTCGGCGAGCGCTCCGTGGAGCTCGAGCACGTCATGTGAGCCGGCCTTCTGGTGCAGCCGGTCCACGTTCTGCGTGATGAGCCCGGTGAGCTTCGGCCACTGGGCGAGCGCGCGGTGTGCAGCGTTGGGAACGAAGTCGCGAAAGCGCGGCCAGCCCAACATCGAACGCGCCCAGTACCGCGCGCGCATCGAGGCCTGTTCCATGAACTCGCGGTGCTGAATCGGAGCGCGCCTTCGCACCGTCGCCGTCGGACCTCGATAGTCGGGGATGCCCGACTCGGTGCTGATGCCCGCGCCGGTGAGAACGCAGACTCGCTTTCCAGCGAGCAGCTCTCGCA
>JAEUJS010000439.1 GCA_016792935.1 Archangium sp.
GCGAAGAGCTCCACGTGAGGTGGAGCCCGAAGACCCAAAGTGAAGGTCAGTCTTCCGCGCGGCTCGCCTTGAACGAGTCGAGCACCGCCTGCGATGCGCGCGAGAGGTATTTGCCCTTGCGCACGAGGATGCCGATGGGCCGCGTGAAGCCGGGCTCGACGAACGACTTCGCGACGAGCGTGCCGCCGTTCACTTCCTGCTGCACCGCGGGCAGCGGGAGAATCGAGACACCGAGGCCGAGCTCGACCGCGCGCTTGATGGTCTCGACGTTGTCCATCTCCATCGTGGGGTTGAGCTCGAGGTTCTTGTCGCGGAACAACTTGTCGATGCCCTTGCGTGACGGCGCCTCACGGTCGAACGCGATGAAGGGCAGACCGACCACCGCCTGCATGCTCACCTTGCCCTTGCCGGCGAGCGGGTGCGACGGAGGCACCACCAACGCCAATCGGTCTTCACGGAAGGGGATGAGATCGACGCCCGCGCGCGGCTGTGGGTAGGCGGCGAGGCCGATGTCGGCGGCTCCGAGGATGACGTCGTCGTAGACCTGATCGCTGCGCCGGTAGTTGAGCCGCAGATTCACGCGCGGGTGCGTGCGCAAGAGGTCCTTCTGAATCGAGTGCAGCTCGTGCAGACCCACCGAGTAGATGCACGAGATGTTGCAGGCGCCGGTGATCTCCGTGGCCTGCTCGCGGATCTCGGCTTCCACTTCACTGAAGCGCGCGAGGATCTCTTTGCAGCCGCGGAACAGCCGCTCTCCCGACGGAGTGGGCGTCACCTGGCGCGCGCTGCGGGAAAGAAGACGCTGCTCGTAGCGAGTCTCGAGGGCGCGGATCTGCTGGCTCACGGCCGACTGCGTCACGTGGTTCAGCTGCGCTGCGCGAGAGAAAGAGCCCGTCTCGACCACGTCGACGAACATCTTCAGCGATTCCAGCTGCATATGAGCAAGCCTCCTGAGTGGGTGCGCAAGAATTAGCAACACTGGTGTATCAGCGCAAATGATTCGCACGTCCTGCTGCATTACTTGCGTCGATCCCGGAACTTCCTCCGCATGCGGCTGTCCGGAGCGCTCATGCACGCACTGCTGTTGCTCGTCCTCGCGGCTCCTCCGGCTGCTCAATCGCGGCTGCCTCTCAAGACGCTGGTCCTCTACGAAAACGGAGTCGGCTACTTCGAGCGGCGCGGCAACGTGCCGACGGGCTCGGTGGCCGAGATTCCGCTCGAGCCGGGCCAGCTCGACGACGCGCTCAAGTCGCTGGTGGTGATGTCGGCGCAGGGCGTGGCGTCGGTGGAGTTCGCGCCACCGCTCTCAGCCGAAGCCGCGCGCGCGATGGCCGGGCTGCCCGAGCGTGAACAGCAGGCGTCGCTGAGCAACCTGTGCCGCTCGCTCACCGGCGTGGAAGTCGAAGTGCGTCAGACGAACGCGCCCGCGAAGGTGGTGAAGGGCCGGGTGATTGAAGTCGCCGAAGAGCAGCTCGGAGCGGCGGACAAGGAAGGCCACCCCATCGCCGAATCGACGCTGCTGGTGTTCGGCGAAGCGGGCCTCGCGAAGGTCTCGCTGCGCCACATCGAGTCCATTCGTCCGGTGGGCAGCCAGGTCTCGCTCGCGTGGTCGCGCGCGGTCGGAGCGCGTGCGCTGCAGCCCGAGCGCGAACGTCTGGTGGTGCGCGGTGCGAGCGGAGGCGGCGCGGTCGCGGTCGGCTACACGACGGAAGCGCCAGTGTGGCGCACCACGTATCGCCTCGTGATGGGCAAGAAGCAGCAGCGGCTGCAGGGCTTCGCGCTGGTGCACAACGACTCCGATGAGGCGTGGGATCAAGTGAAGGTCACGCTCGCCTCGGGACACCCGACGTCGTTCCTCTTCCCGCTCGCGGGTCCACGCTATGGCCGACGTGAGCTGCTCGCTCCGCAAGATGGGCTCGACACCGCGCCGCAATTGGCGACGCGAGAGGCGCGCGAACACCTGCGTGGTGAAGGTGAGTGGGTCGGCGCGTCGGGCATGGCGGTGATGGGCAGCGGGAGCGGTGGTGGCTACGGCGCGATCGGTACCGGAAGCATGGGCGCGCGCGGTTACGGCTCGGGTGTCGCGTCGGGCATCACGTCGACGGTTCTCGAAGACGGTCCGACGCCGCTCGAGCCTGCGGCGGTGAGCGAGGCGGGTGACCTCTTCCTCTACAACGTGAAGGAGCCGGTCGTGCTCGGCGCGCGGAAGAGCGCGCTGTTGCCCATCGTCGATGGCTCCACCAGGGCCGAGCGCGTGACGTTGCTCGATGGAGAAGGGCGCGTGTTCACCGCGGTGCGGCTCGAGAACACCACGCCGCTCACGCTCGAAGGCGGCACGCTGAGCGTCTTCACCGACGGCGCGTACACCGGTGAGACGCAGATCGATCGCGTGAAGCCGGGCGAAGTGCGCGTGCTCAGGCACGGCGAAGATCTCGATCTCGAAGTGGCCCGTTCCACGCGTCGCGAAGAAGGAGACCCTCGCAAGGCGCGCATCGTCGGCGGTCCGGGCGGGCGCATGCTCGAGCTCACGCGCGTCGATCGCCTGGTGCACACCATCGACTTCACCTCGCGCACCGACGTGCCGCGTGTGGTGCTGGTCGAGCTGTCGGAGCAGAAATATCGCGTCACCGCGGGAGGCGATGAAGACATCCGCTCCCCGGGTCAGCCGCGCTTCGGTCGCATTGTCGTGAAGCCCAGGGCGAGCGAGGCGGTGGATCTCGTCGAGGAAGGCGCGGTCGTCGAGCGCATCACGGCTGATCAGCTCAGCTCGTCGCGGCTCTCGATGTTGCTGGCGCGCAAGATGCCCGACGACGTGAAGAGCCTGCTCACGCAGCTGCGCGCGGAGATCGTTCGCGCCGAGTCGGCGAAGGACAAGGTGGCGTCACTCGATCAAAAGGTGCGGGAGACCGAGGCCGACATCGTGCGTACGCGCGACAACCTCGCGGCGATTGGGAAGACGACGGCTCCAGACGCGGCGAAGAAGCTCGGTGCGAAGTTGCTCGCGCTCGAAGATCAGCTCACCGCGCTCAAGAAGGAACGTGACGAGTCGCTCGCGCTGGCGACGGCGATCCGCAAGCAGTTGCTCGGCGAGCCGGGCGCGAAGGTGAGCCTGAAGTGAGCGTCACTTCAGCGTGAGCAGCCACTGCATCGCTTCAGCGGGGTCGGCGAAGTCCTTCACCTCGACGCCGCCCTGCATGTAGCTCTTGGCGTGACGGTTGATCTGCAGTTGACCGATCACGCGCTCCGCTGGCGGACAGACCGCCCAGTATTTCCAGCCAGCCGACTGCGCCTGCGGAAACCACACGGTGCGCGCCCAGGTCTCGTCTCCGGGCTCGAGCACCGAGTTCTTGCGATCATCCGACAGCCATTTGATCGCGTGGTGCTTCTTCATCAGCTCGAGGCCCGCGGTGAGCAGCTCTTGAAATGCTCCGGCGCGAATCGGCTGCTTCATCTCGTGATGGATGATCTTCCCAGCCTCGTGAAACCGCAGCGTCGCGTACGCGTTGTCGATGATCACCAGCGGGTCTGCCACGTGAGCTCCTCCCAGGAGACGGCGTCACTTCACGTTACATCGCCCACTCGAGCCGCGCAGTCGCGGTGATGTACTGATCAGACGCGCTGCGCGCGAAGAAGGTCGAGTCGTCCGCCGCGTTGAGGGTGATGAAGTAGCGCTGCCACTCCGCACCCGCGCGCACGCGCAGACTCTTCACGATCTCGAACGACACACCGCCGCCGGCATCGACGGCGAACGCGGTGGCCGCGGGGAAGTAGCGACCGCTCCCGAGCTCGCCTTTTCCTGCGACGGTCTGGAAGCCGCCGAGCGCGTCGATCTCGACCGTGCCGACGATGCGCAGCCGCAGGCCGGCGCCGACTCGGAAGCCGTTGAAGAGCACGTCGGGGATGTTGGGGCGCGCGCTGCCATCGTTCACCGCGTTCTGCGACGTCGTGAGCTCCTGCCGCGCGTAGCCGATGTGCGCGAAGGGCGCGAAGCGATCGCCGAGCGTGAGCCTGACCAGCGCGCCGAAGCGCAGCCGTGACGCGGAGTGCGCGAAGCGCGACTCCTGCACGCGCGACACCATGCCCACGCCGAAGTCGCCGCTGAAGTACGCGCCGATGTTGCCCAGGAAGCTCGAGGTGAAGTGCGCGCCCGGGTACCAGCTCGCGTCGACGCTGATGTTTCCCGAGAACGGCTGGTTCGCGGTGGCGAGTGACGGGCTCGGATTTCCGGCCCACGCGAAGCTGCGGTTGAAGCCGCCGACGCCGACGCCGAGACGAACCGCTGCGTGTGGAGAGGGCTTGTCGTTGCCGCCGATCGACGTCGCGAGCGAGCCACCCGAGGGCTCTTCTTTCTTCGGCTCTTCCTTCTTCGGCTCTTCTTTCTTCGGCGTCTCCTTCTTCGCGACTTCCTTCTTCGGCTCTTCCTTCTTCGGTTCTTCTTTGACCGGCTCTTCCTTCACCGGGTCCGTCTTCGCGACCTCGGGAGGTGGCTCTTCTTTCTTCTCTTCCTTGCCCGGCGCCTTGCCCTGGTTGATGGCGAACATCAGCGCGGCGAGCTGTGGCTTGGCGATCTTCAGCTTCTTCGCGTTGCCCTTGAAGCTCACCGTGTCGAGCGGAGTGCCGTCGGCTCCGTTGAGCACCTGCAGCGTGATGAATGCGCCGGTGGCCGAGCACTGCACGAGCGCGATGGCTTTCGCGGGCGCGGTGACCTCACGCACTTCCTTCGCCGTCGGCATCGCGGAGATGGCGCCGACCGCTTTCACCGTGAACTTCTTGCTGAGCTCCTTGCCGACCGCCTTGGTGAGCGGAGCCGGTCCACTCAACACCACGGTGGGCTTCGCGAGAGCTACGGACCCGGCCAGCACACAGCAGAACCAAACCAGACGCATGGAGCGCATTGTGCCTCAGGAGAGCCACGAGCGAGAAGAATCGGGTCACCCACGAGGTGGGTGAGAACTGCAGTGATCAGAGCAATGCGTGCATCTCGGGAAAACGCTCCTTGACGGCGAACTCGGTGAGTCCACCGCTTCCCGGAGACCACAGCAGCTCAGCGCCGAGGAGTGACGTTCCGTCGACCTTCAGGCGGTCCTGCAACAAGTCGTAGACCTGCTGCCGCGTGTCGAGGCGATCGACGCCGATGCGGCGGCCGCGCGTGCAGAGAATCAGCGTGACGACGGCGAGCGCTCCACCGTCTTCGGGGCGTGCGCTGCGGGCTCTGAAGTCGGCGG
>JAEUJS010000446.1 GCA_016792935.1 Archangium sp.
CGTTGAGTTTCGACACCGACGATGACGAGAACGCGCACATCGAGCTCAAGCTGATCGGCGTTGGCTCCACCAAGGCGCAGATCGAGTTGATGCCGGCGATGGTCGACTTCGGTCGCGTCGCGGAGTGCTCGTCCACCGTGCAGCTGATCAGCATCTTCAGCCGCGGCACGGCGGATCTCGTGGTCGAAGAGATCGCGTTCACCGATGGCTCGTCACCTGCGTTCTCGTTCGTCGGCTCGACTCGCACTCCGGCAATCGTGAAGACGGTCGGAGCGAACGGATTGCCCGGAGAGATTCAGCTCACGCTGCGTCTGAGCGTGCCCGCTGGAGCGGAGGGAATGATCACCGGTGGCATTCGCATCAAGTCCACCGATCCGGAGCGTCGTGAGCTCACGATTCCGCTGACGGCGATGGTGAACAAGGCGCCCATCGCGTCGATTGCGATGCTCGGCAACGGAGCTCCCGGCCAGCGCATCACACTCGATGGAACGGGCTCGTCGGATCCCGACATGGACAATCCGCTGACGTACAAGTGGACCATCCGCAGCAAGCCGCTCGCGTCGAACACAAGCATCGCGATGCCCGAGAGCGCGACGACGGAGATGACGCTCGACCCGATGGTGCCTGGTCAATACGAGGTGCAGCTCGACGTCACGGACTCCACCGGAGCCAAGTCGTGTCAGCCCGCGCGCGCCGCCGTCATCGCGTCGCCCGCGCAGAAATTGTTGGTCGAGATGTTCTGGGACAACTCGGCGACCGACATCGATCTGCACGTGTTGCGCAACAACCAGTCGCTGCTCTTCACCGCGCCCGATGATTGTTTTTACCAAAACCGCACTCCCGACTGGGGCGTGGTGGGCGACATGTCGGACAACCCGGAGCTCGTGCGCGACGCGCTGACTGGCTACGGCCCCGAGGTGTTCGGCTACGTGAACCCCGTCGACACCACGTATCGCGTGCTCGCGGTGTTCGAGAACGAGCACCTCGCGATGAATCCTTCGAGCCGCGTGACGGTGCGGGTCTACTTGTTCGGTGTGCTGGAAGCGGAAGTCTCGCGAACGCTCGAGCGCGGTGGAGCGATCTGGGAAGTCGCCGACGTGACGTGGCCCACGGGTGAAGTGACGGTGCTCCCGTGAGAGTCGCTGTCGTCTTCACTGCGTTGCTGCTGTGCGCCTGCCCGCAGATCAAGCCCACCGAAGACGCCGGCAAGACGCCCGAGTGCACGCAGCGCTCAGACTGCGACGCCGGCCTCGTCTGCACGATGGATTCCGTCTGCGCGACCTGCAGCACGACCGGCCAGTGCTCAGTCAAAGAAGAGTGCAACGCCGAGTCGCGGCTCTGCACGCTCCGCGCAGGCTGGGGAACGCAGTGCGCGGTGAACGACGACTGCCAGGCGGGCTCGTGGTGCAAGCAGGGGCTCTGTCAGGCGCGCTCCGAAGTCTCGCTGTGCGCGGGCGGCATGTCGTCCGAGTGCCCGCAGGGAGAGCGCTGCAATCAGATCAACCTCGTCTGCGAAGAAGACCTCGGCTGCTCGACGAGCGACGACTGCTCCGCCGGAGAGATCTGCAACACCGGCTCACGCGCGTGCCAGCCGCGCTGCACCGTCGATACGCAAGCGACCGTCTGCAACGCGGGCCAGCGCTGCGTCGATGAGAAGTGCGTGCAGTGTGCGAGCGACGCCGAGTGCGGAGCGGGCCTCTCGTGCGATCCCGCCGGCAACTGCTCGGCCGGTTCTCGCTGCTACACCGATCGCGATGGCCCGGTGCCGCTGGTGTGCCTCGTTCAGACCGGTTCGTGCCTCCCTCGTGCTCCGGCGTGCCGCAGCGACGACAACTGCGCCTCGAACCAGCGCTGCGACGTCGCGAGTGGCCGTTGCATTCCGCGTGACTGCCAGCCCGATCGCTACGAGCCGAACAACGACGAGACGAAGGCCTTCGGCGTTGCTCCCGGCCCGTACCGCGACCTCACGCTCTGTTCGATGGATGTCGATTGGTATTCCATCTCGCTCGCGCGCGGAGATCTCCTCGGCGTGAACGTCGACGCGGATCCGTTCTCCGAGAACAACTTCACGACGGTGGTTCGTGACTCGACGGGCCGCACCGTGAGCGGAGGCCATCTGCTCACCAGCTACGTCGCTCCGCTGCCTGCCACCTATTACGTGGTGGTCAGCACCATCGATCCCTTCCAGCCGTACGACGTGACGTTCCTCAAGTCGCGCGGCACGCCGTGTGACGACGACGCCCTCGAGCCGAACGATTCGCCGGGCCAGCCGACGCTGCTCAACAACACGACCACCGCCGACGGCCGCATCTGCCCGCAGGATCAGGACTACTTCCGCATCACCGTTCCCGCGATGAAGGACGCTCGCGCGAGCCTCATCAACTACAACGCCGGCAACGGTCTGCTGCGCCTCTGCATGTTCCAGAGCGACGGCACCACGCTGCTTGGTTGCTCGTCTGACTTGATGCCCTCGATGACCGCTCCGGCGGTGGCCATCACCGGGCCCTCGATTGTTCTGCGCGTAGTGGGCGACACTTCGCGCATCGCCAACTCGTACACGCTGTCCGTGGAGTTCCCATGAGAACCTCCTCTGTTCGTCTCTCGTTCGTCGTGCTCGCGTCGTTGCTCGCGTTCGCGGGCTGCAACTGCGACCCGAAGCCGCGGCCCGACGGCGGCATCGACGCGTCGGTCGAAGAAGACGCCGGCTTCGACGCAGGCGGTGAAGAGTTCGACGCGGGCGAAGAAGACGCCGGCCCGCCGCCTGAGCTGCGCGTGCGTCGGTTGCTTCCCCCGCGTGGTGCGTCAGCGGGTGGAACGCCGGTGTTGATCGAAGGCTCGGGTTTCTTGCGTGACTTCGCTCCGAGCGGCACGCAGGCCAGGCCGCTCACGACGATTCGCGTCGGCGGAAATCAGGTGCAGGACTTCCAGATCATCGACGACGAGACGATCGAGATCCGCACGCCGCCCGGAGTCGCGGGCCAGGCGTCGGTCTCGATGACGAACCCCAACGGGAACTACGTCTGCAACAACTGCTTCACGTATTTCGATGAGCTGGTCGTCACGGGCTTCACGCCGACGTCTGGCCCGCTCGCTGGCGGCAACGAAGTCACCATCAACGGCCAGGGCTTCACCAACGACACGCAGGTGTTGTTCGGCGTGTTCTCGAGTCCGCAGATCACCTTCGTCAGCGCGTCGCAGCTCAAGGCCATCGCTCCGCGTGGAGCCGCCGCCGATCTGGTGGACCTCGTCGTCTACAACAAGAACGGCGTCAGCACGTCGCGCCGTGCGTACACGTATCTGCCTGAGCTGCGCATCGCGTCGCTCACGCCGCCGACGGGACCCATCGCCGGTGGAACGAGCGTCACCATCGTCGGTACGGGCTTCACCGGCGCGACGGCGGTGCGTTTCGGAACGGTCGATGCGGCGAGCTTCACGGTGGTGAGTGGCACGGAGATCACCGTGACGACTCCGGCGGCGCCTGCTGGAGCGGTCGACGTCACGGTCGTTACGCCCGCTGGAACGTGGACCACGCGACGCGGCTTCACGTTCTTCGATCCCGCCGGGCCGTTCGCGGCGTTCGCGCTGCACCCGCGCCTCGTTCGTCCAGGCGACACCGTGTTGCTCTCGGGTCAGGCGCTCGACACCGGCACGCTGACGGTGAGCATCGGCGGCGTCGCGGCCGTCGTGGGCAATCGCACCTTCTCCACCGCGGAAGTCATCGTGCCCGCGCGCGGAGCGGCCACGCGCATCTCCGACGTGCAGGTCGTCGGCACCTCGACGCTCATGCTCACGGGCGGAGCGACTTGGCGCGTGACGATTCAGGACCTGATGCCTGCGTCCGGCCCCGCGGCGGGTGGAACGAACGTCACGCTGACTGGCGCGGCGATTCCTCCGTCAGTGCGCTTCGCGATCGGCACCTTCGACGCGACGGGCGTCACGGTGGGCAGTGAGACCTCGCTCACTGCGGTCACTCCGGCAGGCAGCGGAGGCGCCGGCAGCGACGCCTTCATCGTCGACACCACCGACGTCGAGAACGACGATCTCTTCCGCGGCGCGTTCACCTACCTCGAGCCGCTGAGCATCGGTCGTGTGCAGCCCGAGCGCGGCGCCATCGCGGGTGGAACGCTCGTCACCGTCCTCGGCTCCGGCTTCGGAGAGAGCACCACCGTCAAGTTCGGCCAGTACAACGCGAAGGACCTCAAGTTCGTCGACAGCCACACCATCACCTGCCGCACGCCGAAGAGCAGCGTGGGTGTGGTCGATGTGCGCGTCGATCGCCTCACCGAGAACGACGTGTTGCCGGGCGGGTTCTCGTACTTCGATCCGCGCAGCATCTCCGGTGGTCTCTCCGGCGGTCCGCTGGTCGGCACGCTCAACATCACGGTGCTCGAGTCGACGCAGGGCGCGTACGGCACTCCGATTCCCAACGCGACGGTGATGCTCGGGCTCGACCCGACGACGCCGTTCCAGGGCGTGACTGATCAGCGCGGGCAGATCACCTTCAGCGATCCGTCGCTGGTGAAGGCGCAGGTCGTCACGGTGTTCAAAGACTTCTTCGAGAGCGCCACCATCACCGGCGTCAACGCGGAGAACCTCACCGTCTTCATCGCGCGCACGGGTGGTGGCGAGCCTGCGTCGGGCAATCCGCCTCCTGGAGTGCCGCCTTCGACCATCGCGGGCCGTGTGACGGGCTTCAAGTCGCCGCGCATCCTGATGAGCGACGAGTCACTCGAGGCGCGCGTCTTCGTCGCGCAGACGTCGCTGTACGGCGGTCCTCCATTCTCGAGCGGCCCCGACAAGTCGCGTGAGAAGTGGCGCATCACCCGCGATGGCGGCGACTACCTCGTCTACACAGGCGCGGGTTTGCGTGGCGTCTACGCGATCCTCGGCATCGTGAAGGGCTCGATGTTCACGCCGATCGCCATGGGCGTGAAGCGCGGCATCACCACGAGCTCGGACAACCCGGCGACCAACAAGGACATCGTGATCGACACGGCGCTCGATCAGAACGTGCCCATCACCATCGACTCGCCGGTGAGCTTCATCGGACCGCTGGGCATTCCGGAGCCGGGCTTCAACTCGGTCTACTCGTGGCTCGAGCTCGGCGCGGAAGGCTTCGTGCCCAGCCCCAACAACTGGAGCACCGGCCTCGGCACCTCGAGCACGGTCGCGTCGGCGGGCTCGAACCTCACGGCGCCGAACTTCCCGCGCCTCGATGGCACGAACTTCGTCTTCATGAACGAGTCGGCGAGCTCGGCCTCGTACCCGGTCAGCTATTACTTCCGCCGTCAGCCCGGAGATCTCACCCAGGGCCTGACCATCGGCCCGATGTTGCCGGCGCCGAACATCACGCGGCCGCTCGGTGGCGTGTTCAACGGAACCATCTCGTGGACCATCGATCCCGGGCCGGTGCCTGACCTCCACAACATCCAGATTCTGCGCCCCACGTTGTTCGGCAACGTGACGGTGTGGAGCATGGTGTTGCCCGGCACCGAGACGCAGGTGGTGTTGCCTGCGGCCGCGGTGGACAAGCTGATGCGTGAAGAGTCGGGGAACATGCTCTTCGTGGTCATCTTCTCGAGTCGCTCTCCGAAGTTTGCGTACAACCAGTGGACCTACGACGGGCTCTCCGGTGTGAGCTGGTCCAGCTACACCATCGCGGTGAGCAGCTCCTTCACGCCTCCATGACGCTCTCGAAGTTTTCCCTGTGCGCGGTGCTCGCGGCGGCGGCGTTGTTCGGCTGCCGCGATCCCAAGCTCATGAATGGCTGCCGCGAAGATCGCGAGTGCGGCTCTCCTGCGTCGGCGTACCGCTGCGAAGTGCAGACGGGCGTTTGCTACTGCCGCACCGACGACGCGTGCAACGGAGCGCAGTTCTGCAACATCGCCGGCTTCTGCCAGGACCGCTCGGGCTGCGAGACCAACCTCGACTGCGCGGACAACACAACGTTCTGCGACACGGCGAGCGGTCAGTGCATTCCGCGCGGGCGCTGCACTTCTGACCTGCAGTGCATGCTGGGTGAGATCTGCGACACCACGCGATCGTCCTGCGTCGCCGGCTGCCGGACGAACGGTGACTGCAACGGGACGAGCTGCCGCTGCGCCGACGTCGCGTGCTCGTGCACGGGGACGACTCCGGAAGAGCTCGCGCGGTGCACCATCGGTGTGTGCGATCCCAACTTCTGCGCCGACAGCTCGTTCTGCCGCTACGGAGAGACGTGCGGGGTGTTGCCTGACGCCGGCTCGCCGCGCGCGACTTGCTACGACGACTACGACACGCGGCTGCACCCGTACTGCGACAACTGCTCGTTCGGCGGCGGCACGCAGATCTGCGGGAGCGGACCGAACTACTGCCTCGTGGATACACGCAATCCCGGGAATTATTTTTGCGGTTCAGATTGCGGAGCGGGTCAATCGTGTCCGCGCGGTTATTCGTGTCAGGACGTCATCGTGGTGCTCAGCCAGTGGGCGTGCTCGCGGAGCAACCCGGCGTGTCCGGTGAACACCGCGCTGCCGTGCACGAAAGATGAAGACTGCCGGCGTGGTGGCTCGTGCGCGATTCAGCCGGGCCAGACCAGCGGCTACTGCGGCGGTCGGTGCGCGGTGGAAGAGGGTGACGAGAACGGCTTCTGCAGCTGCCAGGTCGATGAAGACTGCGCGCAGGACTCGTGCTCGGGCGGTGAATGCAGCATCACGCGGCGGCCGTGCATCATGGGCGACCCGAACGCATGCCGTTCCACGCGCTGCGTCGATTTCCAGGGCGGTGGCGGGTGCCTCATCGGTCAGAACTGCGCGCCCTCGAACGGTCTGAGCTGCAACGACGTGAAGCAGTAATGGCTCGTCGCGAAGCAGTGCACCAATGGCGCCCTCTGAGCGTGGACGAGAGCGTCGGCCTCTTTCGCGACGCACCGTTCCGTTGGTGGGTGAGCGGAGGACACGCGCTCGAGCTCTTCGCCGAAGACAGCTGGAGAGATCACGACGATCTCGACGTCGGCGTTCTGCGTCGTGATCTGAGCGCGCTGCGCACGTCGCTGTCCGGTTGGGAACTCCACGTCGCTGCCAAAGGCGAACTCGCACCGTGGAACGGAGAACCGCTCGATGTCGCGAAGTCACAGAACGGTCTCTGGTGCCGTCGCGAATCGAAGTCGAAGGCGTGGGAACTCGAGGTGCTGATCAGCGAAGGCGACGCGACGCACCTGCAGTACCGGCGCGATCAATCGATTCGACTGCCGTGGAACGAAGGCGTGCTGACGACGAAGAAGGGCGTGCCGTACATCGCTCCGCACCTTCAGCTTCTGTACAAGAGCACCACGCCTCGGCCACGAGACCACGAGGACGCGAGCGCCGTCATCCCAAAGTTGAGCGCCGCACAGCGCAAGTGGCTCGCGAGTCATCTGCCAGCGACACACGTCTGGCATCGCTTGCTGGGCTGATCAGTGGAGCGCAGCGCGCTGCCGCACCGTTTCGCGGACGATGGCGAAAGCGTGTCTCTCGTCCCGCGCAGCGTGGAGTGACGAAATCAGCGTGATCATGCGCGTCGCCTCATCACGCAGCGCAGACTCTCTGACGTGAACCCGTGAGGGCGTGGTGCCGCGGTCGAGCCACTCCGCGCTGAAATCAGTCGCACTCCGACGCAGAACGAGCGCGTACGGTCCCTCGTAAAACGGAACGCGGGCCTCACGTGCGTGCCCCGTGAGCAGCTCCACCGAAGCCTGGACGAAGTTGCTCGCGACGAGCAGTGCGAAGTCGTCCCAATCGCGCGCCGGGAGCGGATGTCGGTCGAGCTGAACGTGCACGCGCCCCGTCGCCGGTCGATTTCCGCGCAGTCTCAGTGCCTGGGGGTCGAAGTGAAGCGAGAGGGCCGTCATTTGCACGCTGTCGCAGGCAGACACGAAGCCTGACTGCGCCTCTTCAGTTCGCGCAGGCACTGCCGAGTTGCTAGGTGCGGCGCCGATGTCGCGACTTCTCCTCGTCCTCGTCCTCGTTCTCGCCTTCGCCGGCTGCAAGATCCGCGAAGACGGACTCGTGCTCCTCGTCACCGCTGAAGACGAAGCGCTCATCCGCGATGGCGTCGGCTTCATCGGCGACCCGCGCATCAAGACGAAGATCGTCGCCGCTCCCGAGAAGGAGCTCGGACGCTACGCACCCGAGCAGGCTGTCATCGCGCTCACGCAGAGCACCGCCTGCTCCGAGTGTTTCCGCGTGGACGGGCAGGGCACCGTCCTTCACGCGAAGGGCGGAGGCGTGCTCGGCAAACAGTACGCGCTCTACGCCGCGCTCGAAGGGCTCGGCTACCGCTTCGTCCACCCGCGCTACACGAAGAACCCTGCCGTCTTCCTCAGCGCCACTGAGCTCGGCCGCGACTTCTCACCCGACGTGAAGAAGCGTCGCGGGCTGCACCTGCACACGCTCCACCCGATTGAGACGCTCTACGACTTCTGGATTCCGTCGGAGGCCAACCTCGAAGGAGGCAAGCGCGCCATCGACTTCCTCATCAAGAACCGCGGCAACTACCTTCAGTGGTGCGCGCTCGACGACATCGTGAAGGACCCGTCTCTCGTGCCTGCGTGGCAAGCGCACACCCGCGCGCTCAACCAGTTCGCCGGCTCACACGGTGTCGACACCGGCATCGCGATTCAGCTCTTCGGCATGAGCAATCTGCAGAACGCGTTCGATCTCATCGACGACACCACGGGAGATCCGGTGCCGGAGATCGAACGTCGCCTGCACCTGATCCTCGACGACAACGGCTTCGATTCCATCGCGCTCAGCTTCGGAGAGTTCTTCGGCGCCGACCCCGCGCGCTTCGTCGCCGAAGTGAACACCGCGTACGCCGCCATGCAGCGCGTGCAGCCCGGAGTCGAGGTCACCGCCGCGATTCACGTCGGCAACTACGACAACCTCCGCATCGACTTCATGGGCGAGCGGCAGCTCTATTACTTCCTCGTTCGCTACGCCGATCCCGCGATCGTGCCGTGGGTTCACACCACGATGTATTTCAACCTCTACGAGGACGCGGGCCTGGCGTACCTCCACGAGCAATTCGACGAGCACCGCGCGTACCTCGAGGGTCGCATCCGTGCCGGTCAACGCGTCGGCTACTACCCGGAGTCGGCGTATTGGGTGGCTTTCGACATCAACATCCCCACCTTCGTGCCGCTCTACGTGCGCTCGCGGCACCTCGATCTGAAACGCATCGCGGAGACCGGCCCGCTCGATGATCACGTGCTCTTCAGCTCGGGATGGGAATGGGGCTACTGGCTCACCGACGCGATGACGGTGCGAATGAGCTACTCGCTGCCTGCGAACTGGAGCGATTCCACTGACGAGCTCTTCGCTGCCTGGGGAGCGAACGGTACGAACGCGAAGGAGATCGTCCGCCGCCTCGCCGAATCACAACACCAGGCGCTGATCATCGATCGCCTCGCCGCATACGTCGCCTCGCGCGATCAGATCATCGACACCGGAGATCGCCTCGGCATCTTCAGCCAACCCGATCGTCCGGAGTTCTCCGAAATCCTCACCATGACCACGGTGCAGCGGGACGCGTTCAAGACCAATGTGCTCGCGAAGTTCCCCGCGCACTTGAGTGAACTCGTCGCAACCGAGGCGCTCGCGCAGGACTTGCCCACCGACGATCCAGTCATGGTCGAGCTCAAGGACGGAGCCGAGATCACCGCCGCCCGTGTTCGCTTCATCCATGCGCTCTACGCCGCGTCCGTTGCGCACGCGGAAGGCGCGAGCACCACTGAGCTGCTCCAGCGCGCTGAGACCGAGCTCGCCAAAGCGGAGACGATCGTCGCCCGCCGTCGCCGCGCGCTGTGGGATCCGGATCCCAGGAGCATCCTGCGCGACACGCCGAACCCGACCTTCTACCAATACGGGTATCTGCGAGAGGGCGACACGCTGTGCTTCTGGAAGCGTGAGCGCGCACAGGCGCTCAACGCGATTCAGGCCGTGGGACTTTCGGTGCCCGGCTGCGTGCTGTGATCAGTGATCAGCAGGTCGGAAAATTGACCACACGCTGATCACGCGTTGGATCAGGTCCGTAGCCACCTGTTCCACCCGGAGATCAGCAAATGAACGAGACCAAGACCGACACCTCGATGGAGCGCCGCAGCGATCGCCGTCCCGCCAGCATGTGGGGAGAGATCGTCGTCGAGCCGACCTGGCGCCCGCAGGACAAGCCCAAGGTCGAGGAGTCGTGGCTCCGCGTGAACGGGTATCTGCCCGACCGTCGTCAGCGCTGATCAGCGCGAAGATCCCCTCTCACTTGATCTTCATCTTCTCGGCGAGCTGATCGATCGTCTTGCTCGTCTTGGTGAAGAGCTCCGCGTCGTGCAGACGCGCGTTGAGCTTCGACAGCTCCGGCTTCTTCTGGTTGTCCTTCTGGAGCTTCTTGTCGAGGTCGTACGCCGCGTCGAGGTACTCCGAGTAGAGCTTCTGCAGCTCAGTGCTCTTCGCGAGGATCGTCGGGTCCGCCTCGAAGGTCTTCTCGATGGTGTCGCGACGGCGCGCGAACGTGCCGTACGCGCCGCTCGCCGTGATCGGCGCGACATCAACCTTCGCAGGAGGGGGAGGCGTGTCCTTCGCCGCGACCGGCTCGTCCCTGGGCTCATCCTTGGCGGGCTTCGGCTCGTCCTTCGCCGGCTTCGGCTCATCCTTCGCCGCCGTCTTGGTGTCCTTCTTGGGCTCCTTCGGCTCGGTGGGCTCGGAATCACCCTCGTCCTTCGGAGCGTCCTTCGCCGCCGCTGCCTGCGCCTTCTTCAGGTCGGCCGCCGCCTTCGCCTGCAGCTGCTTGGTGCGCTTCTCCGCCCACGCCTTCGCTTCCTCGGGGTCGGTCGGCATTTCATCGAGCCCCGCAGTCGCGTCGTCAGCCGAGTCTGCCGAGTCGCCGGAGCCGTCGTTCGTTGCAACCACCGCCGCTCCCCCGCCGCTGCCCAGCCCCTTCACAGTCGAGATGACGCCCTGAATGAGGCCCCACGCCGCCGAGAGCAGCACCAGGCCACCGAGCACCAGCAACACGGTCTTGAACCACTTCACGACCTTGAAGAACGTGAACCACTGGAACAGCACGTAGATGTTCACCAGCGAAGCGACGACACCGAGCAGGAGCCCGACCAGTCCGATGAACGGCACCGGCAGCGCCGCGAGAATCGTCCCCAGTGCGCTGGGCACCGCGAGCACGATGGCCACCACCTGCATCTGAAGGAAGTAGTTGGTGCGCGATCGCGCGTCGGACTCACCCTTGAGCTTCTTGATCACCCACGTCAGCACGGGGTGGAAGATGAAGCCGGTGACGATCGCTCCGATGACCGAGCCGATCGCCGGGCCGATCGGAATGAACGACATGATCGAGAACACATGGCCCGGGCCGATGAGCGCCGCGAGGCCACCCGCCCATGCGCCGAGCAGCGCCGTCGCCAACAACGACGGCAGCGCGTAGCCGATCAGCTCGATGCGCCCCATCGGCTCCGCAGGGAGCTCTTCGATGGTCTTCTTCACCGTGCCCATCGGGTTGACGAGCATCTTGGGAACGTTGACGAGGTAGTACGCGAGCCCCTTGGGCACGGCGACGAACATCGCGCCGAACCCCTTCTGGGCGATCTCGTCTCCACCGCCACCCGCATCGTCCTTCGCAGCGGCGGGACGCTTCTGCTGGCTCTGCGACGGAGTGGTCTTCGCGTTCGGCGCAGCCGGAGCCTTCTTCGCAGCGGAAGCCTGCGGAGCAGCGGCCGGCTTTCCCTTCACCGCGGGCGGCATGACCGTCTTCGCGGCCTCCTGCTCCTCTTCGTCTTCCTCGATCTGAACGACCTCGAACTCGCTCTGACCGACGTTGAAGGTCGCGCCTTCCTGCAGCCCGATGGGGCGCGGCGCCTTCTGGCCCTGCGGCACCGCGAGCGTCTCGAGCAGCCACTGCCCGCCCTTCAACGACACGCGCGCCTGACGCCGCGAGATCGAGTTGTCCTCGATCTGAATGTCGGCATCTCCACCGACCCGTCCGAAGATGAAGCCTTCCGGAGGAACCACGATGTCTTCGTTCGTCGCCAGATCCCGCAGGGTCACCTGAGC
The DNA here is from genome assembly GCA_016792935.1 of Archangium sp. Taxonomy (GTDB): domain Bacteria; phylum Myxococcota; class Myxococcia; order Myxococcales; family Myxococcaceae; genus Archangium_A. The sequence goes on from JAEUJS010000446.1 coordinate 12,072, forward strand.
CATGGCGGGCGAAGCTAGCGGCTTAGCCGCCGGACGCGATCAGGAATCGTTGAGCGCCGCGAGGTAGCTGCCCTCGGCCGGTTTTCGCTCTTCGTCCTCGACGAACACCCGGGTGCGCAGCTTCTCGGGGCCGGTGGCGATGACGTCCACTCCCACGGGAAGCGCGAGGAACTGCGCGAGCGGAGGCAGCCGCACCGCGAGCTCGATCAACGGAATCACGCTCAACGCCTCGGTCGCCTGGTGATCGTGCGACTCGTCCATACAGCCGATGAACCAGCCGGAATCCGTCGGTCCTGTCGCTTCTGCGCGGCCCATCAAGAAGCCGGTCGCTTCCCACACGCGCGAACACACGATGGCCTGCAGCGCCTGCCGCGGAAAGTCAGCGCGCGCCGACAGCCCGAGCGACTCCAGCACTTCCTTTTGCCGCCACGTCTCGAAGAGCGACTGGTCCACCGACTCGACCCACTTGAGCTCGTGCTTCAAGTCGGGCTCGAGCACGCCGAGCGTTCCGTCTTCGCGTTGCGTCAGCCGCAAGGTCGCCCAGCCGAGCTGCACCGTCTGGCCGGGCTTGAACTTCGTGCCGCTCTTCACCGCGCCTTCGAAGTAGCCGATGAGCATGAGCTCCAGGCCGGGCACTGGAACGTCGCGCTCGAAGTGAATCGTGAACTCGGAATGCCCGAGCGCCGAACACTGCGTCGTCGTGTAGTCACCGCGCGAAGTCATGGCTCAGGGAAACGCGCGCGCGTGTTCAGGAGGCGTCCGCGTCTCGACGTTCTTCTCGATGACGCGCCCCAGCCGCAGCAGGAAGTGCTCTTCCCACGGGCGGCCCATGAGATGCACACCCACCGGCAGCCCTGCGGAGTCGAAGCCCGCGTTCACCGACAGCGCAGGGAAGCCGGTCAAGTTGGCGATGCGAATGAAGCGCATCAAGGCGTCGACGACCGGAAGGTTCGACTCCCCGTCGGGCAGCGTCTTCTCGGGAATCTCCGGAGCGGTCGTCGCGCACGTCGGCGTCACCACCACGTCGCAGGTCTTCATCACGTTCAACCAGTGCTTCGTCATCGCGTGGCGGTGTCGCAGCGCGTGCACGTAATCCGTCGCGCGGAAGTGCTGACCGATGGCGAGGTTGGTGCGCGAGTCGAGACCGAACTGCGAGACGTCTTCGACGATCTGCCCGCGCATGCTGGTGCACATCTCGGTGAGGATGATCGTGGAGTGCGTCCACAACACGATGTTGAGATCGGGCCCTTCGATCTCCACCACCGTCGCGCCCGCATCGGTCATCGTCTTCACCGCATCACGACATCTCGCGACGACGTCAGGTGCCGCGTCTTCGAACCACTTCCAGCAGATGCCGAGTCGCACGCCGCTCAAGGACGCGTTCTCGTAGCCGCTCAGGTGCGGAACAGGCTGTGTCGCGCTCACCAGATCGTGCCCGTCGTCTCCCGCGATGAGCGCGTACATCGCCGCGACGTCATCGACGGTCAGCCCCATCGGACCGACGTGGCCCACGTTCCAGCAGAGCGGCGGAATTCCCGTCTCCGGAATGCGGCCCCACGTCGCCTTCAGTCCCGCGATGCCGCACAGGGCAGCAGGAATGCGAATCGAGCCACCACCGTCCGCGCCGATGGAAATGGGAGAGAGCCCGGCCGCGACGACCGCTCCCGAGGCGCTGCTGGAGCCGCCAGTAATATGGTGTCGGTTCCACGGATTGCGCGCGGCCCCATGCCACGGGTTGAGGCCAATCGGGTTGATGCCGATCTCGTTCATGTTGGCCTTGCCGAGAATGACGGCACCAGCGGCCTTGAGACGAGCAGCCACCGTGGAGTCTTTGGCGGCCACCTGCTTGCGCCACCGCGTGCCCAGTGTGGTGGGGAAGCCCTCGAGATCGACCTCGTCCTTGAGCACCACAGGCACTCCCTCGAGGACGCTGAGCGGCTTTCCGGAACGAAGGCGCAGGGAGCTGGCTTCCGCAGCCGCCATCACCTCATCAGGCTTGCGCGCGATGAAGATGTTGAGGCGCTCGTCACGGCCATCGAGCCGCTCAATCTCGGAATGGAGCTTGCGCACCACCGACACCGGATCAGCGCCGTTGCGGTAGGCCTCGACGAAGTGCGCGACGGTCTCTCGCTTGTTGCCTGCGCCCGCGGTCAGCGCGCGTGAGGCCTGCTCGTTGGGCGTCTGCTTCTCCACGGCACCGCTCGGATGCGGCAGCGGACACTGCAGCGGCGGAGCCTCGGTCTCGACCTTCCGCCACCGCTGCATCCCGCTGTCGGTCACCAGCTTGTCGAGGAGCACCGGGCCCATGCGGCTCTCGAGCGCGCTCACGAACGCCTTCAGCGCGAGCCCCGCGACTCGGGGGGCCTTCACGTCATCTCGGTGGTAGCTCATGGCGGCGCACCCTACGCGGCACGCGCGCCCGGCATTGAATTTTTCCAGCCCAGGACCCGTTCAAAGCTCCATGAACAACACACTCCTCGGACTGATGCTGGCGGTGGTGACGGTGGGTGCTCAGGTTGCGAACGCGCAGGACTGGAACGATCCGTACAACCACGGCGCGGTTCCCGTGCAGCAGCAGGGACAGGCTCCGTGCGGCCCTCGCCCCACGTATGCGCCGCAGGGGCAGACGTTCAACACCGGTCGCTATGAGCTGCAGAACGTGCAGCGCTGGGTGCCCGGTCAGCAGGTGCAGGTGTGGGTGCCTGGCCAGTGCACCAACAACGGCGGTCGCTGGGGGCGCGGCAACCGCGGCCGGTGGAACAACAGCCGCTGCACGCAGGGCTACTACACGACGCAGTGGACTCCGGGGCGCTACGAGACCCGCCAGGAATGGGTCTGGGTGTCGGTCGGCAACCCGCCTCGCCCGTACTACGGCGGCGACGGCATCAAGGTGCAGAACGGCGCGGGCACCTTCTCGATGTCGGTCTACTGAAGAGACCCAATCGCTGCGACTCGAGACCCCGTCCTCGCTTCGAGGGCGGGGTTTGTTTTTCTGTACGTAGTAGAAGCGTGGGGAGTGTCTCAGAGCCCCTACCGGCCCGTCGCGCTGCTGCCGATCGACGGTCCCCACCACGCGCGAGTGAAGAAGGTGCTGGAAGGCGCGGGCGTGCCCGTCGCCGCCACGCTGACGCACGAGCTCGACGTGGCCATCGTGGATCTGAGCGCTCCCTCGGCGTCGGAAGCGCGTGCGATGTTGAACGAGCGCGCACCACGCACTGCGATTCTCGGCATCACCGCGCCGCGCGTGAGCGTCGATGCGGCGGTGCTCGAGGTCGTCGCTCCGGAAGCCGTCGAGCAAGAATTGTTGCCGCGTCTCGTTCACCTCCGCGCGCGCCTCGCGATGCTCAAAGAAGCGCAGCAGCGGCAGCGCGATCTCGGCGTGCTGCTCGAGCTGACCGCCCGCTACGCGGAAGCGACCGATGTCGGCGGCCTCCTGCACGACGTCACGCGCCGCCTCGCCGAGGAGATGCAGATCGATCGCGTCGCACTCGTGGTGATCGAACCCGAGAAGGGTGAAGGCACGATCATCGCGGCCAGCGACGACGCGAAGCTGTCTGATCACCGCATCGATCTCGCGCGCTATCCGGAAGTCCGCGAGGTGTTGCGTACCGGCAAGCCAGTCATCGTCGAAGACGCTCCGTCGCATCCGCTGCTCGAAGACGTGAAGGAATCCGTCGCCGCGCGCGGCATTCGCAACCTCGCCGCGCTCCCGCTCGCTGGAGGCGGAGTGGTGCAGGGCGTGCTCCTGCTCCGTCGCTCGACCGTCGGTCCATTCAATCCGCGCGAGGTCGAGTTCCTCACCACCGTCGCGCACGCCACCGCGGTCGCCTTCCGCAACGTGCGACAGCTCGAGCGCATTCGCAGTCAGCGCGAGAAAGAGAAGTCAGCCCGCATCGCCGCCGAAGAGCGCGTCGCTGACATGAAGCGCTACGCCGCGTACTTCGATCACTTGAGTGACGGCGTGGCCATTCTCGATGCGCGCGCGTGCGTGTTGTCGCTGAACCCCGCGGGGCAGGCGCTGCTCGACCTCAAGCCCGGAGAGGCCGAAGGCAAACACGTCAACACCCTCACCAACCCGAGCGACGAAGCGCTGCTGCTCGACGTGCTCTTCGCCGTCAGCAAGGGGCAGGTGAAGAACGACGTCGATCTCCACGCGAAGACCTCGAGGGGGCGGCGGTTGGTGTTGTCCGTCTCTGCCGCTCAGCTGAAGGGCGATGCCGGAGACGGTGTCGCGATTCTCACGCTGCGCGACGTGACCCTGCAGCGCCAGATGGCCGAGGAGCTGCGGCAGACCACCGACTTCCTCGAGCGGCTCATCGACTCGTCGGTCGACGCGATCATCGCCGCGGACATGAAGGGCAACATCATCCTCTTCAACAAGGCGGCCGAGGTGATCTGCGGCTACCGCGCGGAAGAGGTGATCGGAAAGCTGCACGTCACGCAGCTCTATCCGCAGGGGCTGGCGATGGAGCTGATGAAGAAGCTGCGCGCTCCCGACTTCGGAGGCGTGGGCCGGTTGTCTTCTTCCCGAGCGGAGATCATCGCCCGCACCGGTGAGCGCATTCCGGTGAACCTCGCGGCGTCGATCATCTACGAGGGCAACCGCGAATCGGCGACCGTGGGCTTGTTCACCGACCTGCGCGATCGCATCTCGCTCGAGCGCAAGCTGACGGATGCGGAAGCGCGCCTGCTCGAAAGTGAGAAGAACGCCGTCATCGTCGCGCTCGCCGGTACGGCCGCTCACGAGCTCAACCAGCCGCTGACTTCGGTGATGGGCTACGCCGAGCTCCTCAAGCGCAAGATCAAGGAATCTGAGCCCACCTGGCGCCCGGTCGACATCATTCACCGCGAAGCCGAGCGCATGGCTGAGATCGTCAAAAAGATCGGTAAGATCACCCGCTACGAGACCAAGGCGTACGTCGGGAGCGCGAAGATCGTAGACCTCGATAAGGCAGCCGCGCATGAAGAGTGAGACGTCCCCCATCACGCCGCTGACGACTCCCGGCGATGACGCCTTCGAGGCGTTCTTCGATCTGGTCGATGCGCCGGCCGCGTTGTGTGACGTGGGGCTCAACATCCTCAAGGCCAACGCGCCGTTCGAGGTGTTGTGCGGTCAGAAGGACATCGTCGGCCGCTCGATGATGGACTTCATCGAGCCGCCCTCGCTCTCGGTCCCCGGAGAGGGTCGCAGCGACGAGATCGACGTCACGTGCAAGACGGGTCAGCTCGTCGCGCTCACCATCACGCGGCGCGGTCGCAACGTGGCCATCATCGCTCGGCGGCTGTCTCCGATGTTGGACTCGCTCGCGGCTGCCGGTCGCGCGTTGCTCGAGCAGGCGCGCGTCGAGACGGCGCTGTTGGAGATCGGCCGCAACGTCGCCGGCGCCACCAGTGAAGAAGAGCTCGTCGCGACGGTCGCGCGCGGTGTGAAGGGGTTGTTCCCCGGCCGTGCGTTCTGCGTGCGCATCGTCGATCCGCGCACCTGTCACCTCACCTCGCTCTACGCCGAAGGGCGCATGCGCGATGGGCAGCGCGACTTGTTCCACCTGCGTCGCTCGATGGTCGAGAAGACGCACCTCGAGACGCGCGGGCTGCCAACCGATCGCGTGACCATCACCAATGGAGAGCTGCCGCTGCTCTTCGTGGGCTCGGTGCGTGGCATCGCCGCTCCGCTCGTGGCGTCGGGTCAGCTCTTCGGAGCGATCAACATCGAGTACCCGGCCGGCCTCACCGCCGACGTGATGACCGACGAGCGCATCCTCATTCAACTCGCCAACCAGGTCGCCGTGGCAGTGCGAAACGCGAAGCTCATCGATGAGCTCACGTTCATGCGGAAGTACCTCGAGGAGCTGCTCGAGAACGCCAACGCGCTCATCCTCGTCGTGAATCGCGAAGGCCGCGTGGTGGTGTTCAACCACGCGCTCGCGGCGTTGACGGGGCGCGCGAAGGCCGAAGTGCTCGGCACCGACATCACGCAGCTGATGCCCGAGGGCGAGCGCATGAAGTTGCTGCGCGTGTTCGGCGCGGCGCTCAAGGGCCAGCCCGTCAGTGGCGTGGAATCAGCGCTGCTCGGCAAGGGCGACCGTGAGATTCGCATCGCCTTCAACACCTCGGCGGTGATGAGCCAGTCGGGTGAAGTCGAAGGCGTGATGGCCATCGGGCAGGACCTGACGCGCATGCGTGAGCTCGAGCGTCGCGTGATTCAGGCGGAGAAGCTGGCGTCGTTGGGACAGCTCGCGGCGTCGGTGGTGCACGAGATCAACAACCCGATGACGGCGGTCTCGACCTACGCCGATGCGTTGTGGCGTCGCGCGCAGCACTCGCCGACCGCGGACCCGGCCGATGTCGAAAAGTACAAGCGCATCATCGACAACTCCGATCGCGTGCTGCGGTTCACGCGAGACCTCGTGAGCTACGCGCGCCCGGCGCAGGAAAAGCCCGAGGTCGTCGATCTCAATCAGGTCATCGAGAAGGCCATCGGCTTCTGCGACCACGTGCTCAACAAGCACGGCGTGAAGCTGGTGCGCGCGCTGGGTCAAGTGCCCTCATTCCTCGCGGTGCGGCAGAACCTGGTGCAGGTGTTCGTCAATCTGATCACCAACGCGTGCCACGCGACGCCCTCGGGCGGGAGCATCACTGTCAGCACCGCCGTCGAGGCCGACATGGCGCGCATCACGGTGGTCGATACGGGCACGGGCATCGCTCCCGATACGCAGGCGCGCATCTTCGAGCCGTTCTTCACCACCAAGCCGGACGGGAAGGGCACCGGCCTCGGGTTGTCGATCGTGCAGGGCATTCTGGAAAATCACGGCGGGTCGATCAGCGTCACCAGTGAGGTCGGGAAGGGCACGACGTTCACGATGAAGCTGCCGATGCTTCAGCCGGCCAGCCCTTGAAGACCAAAGAGCTCAAGGCGTTCAAGCCTTCTCCCGGTGCTGCGAAGGAGTTGCGGGACTCACGCGATGAGCTCGAGCGCGCGCAGCACGACAAGCGGCGCCTGGAGATCGAGAACGAGAAGCTGAAGGAACGTCTCGCTCAGCTCGAGCAGCGGTTGGATGTCGCCGAGCGCGAACGGGAAAGGCTCTCGCAGGTGCTGATCAAAGAGGCGACCAACGCGAAGGGGCAGAGCAGCGCGTTCGACAAGCGCCATGTCGCGGATCTGATCGAGTTCTTGAAGCGGAAGTGACCAGTGTTGGAATTTGGTCGTCCGGTCGGTGCGGACGCTTGATCGCAGATCAGCCCAAAGGTCGAAGTGGGTACGGATTTGGGCCCTGCCAGACGTCGTGGTAGCCCCTCTGCATCGAGCGAATTTCGTTCAGTTCACCACTGCGTGGATCTGGTCGTCCTGACGACCAAATTTAGACAATGGTCGCCATTGCTTCGTCAATTGAGCGAAATTCGCCCGAGGTCGAGGGGCTCGAGCGCTGTTTGGCAGCGCGCCGGTCACCCAGCCACCACTTCGACCTCAGTGCAGTTGTCGTTCAGCCTTCGCGATCGACCTCAGCGAGGAACTCATCGCGGGTCATCACACCCTTGCGCTGCAGCAGACGGAGCAGCGCCCAGAACCGCCGCTCCAGCTTCTCGACGTCGGTCTCTTCATCGGGCCGCGCACCGAACAAGAAGTCGAGATCGCGCGACATCGAGGTGCTCGTCTTCTTGCCGGGCTGAGGCGGCATCGGGTTCGCCGACGAGATGATCTCCTCGCCCATCATCACCGGCGGCTCATCATCAGGCTGCGGCGGAATCGGCGCCGGCGGCCTGGCCCGGGCCGCGGCCTCGGCAGGAGAAGCCTTGTGGTAGTAGCGAAGGATCGCTCCGCGCACCTGCGAGTGCGTCGAGACATACGGAGCCACCGGCAAGCCCGTCGTGAACTCGATCTCTTCGATGGCGGGCTGATTCAACGGATCGCTCATCGCCACGAGCAGCTTCTTTTCCTTCGTGCCCTTGCCGTCGATCGCGAAGGGGAACAGCTCGTGCGTCTCGCAGAAGCGATCGCGCAGCATGTGCACGGCCGCCCACTCCACCTGCACCTGCGTCAGATCCACCGTGCCGAGGTTGAGCGACTGCGCGAGCACCTGCGCCAGCTGCACCTCGGTCAACACGCCCTGCGAAATGAGCGTCACGCCCAGTCGCTGCCGCGTGCGTTTCTGCGCCGCGAGACCTGCCTCGAGCTGCGTCTTGCTGATCGCACCGCGTTCCAGCAGCAGCTCTCCGATTCTCTTCCGCGCCATGAGGCCGGAGCGCGTAGCACGCGGTGCTCAGCAGCAGAAAACCAAGCTGCTCTCACCCCTTGAGAAACATCGCGGGCTTTCGCTGCGTTGCCTTGACACCCTTTTTCTTCGGGGCCTATTGTCCGCCCGCTTTTCCGGGTTCTGATCCGGAAGGGGTTTCATTTTGTTTCTCGGAGGCAACACACAATGACGCTTGGACAGTTGAGCATTCTGGCCGCTGAGGCCGCAGCGGAGGGTGGCGGTGAGGGCGGGTTCTTCTCGGGTATCGCCGAGTCGTGGAACGAAGGCGGCTGGCCGATGTACCCCATCGCGCTCGTCTTCGTCGTCGGCCTCGCGATCACCGTCGAGCGCATGATCGTTCTCTTCGCGACCGCCGCCATCAACAAGGACGGCTTCATCCGCGGACTGAAGAAGCACATCTACGCGGGCGATCTCGACAAGGCGATCAACTACGTCGCCGGCCAGAAGCCCACCCCGCTCACGAACGTCGTGAAGTCGGGCCTCATGAACGTCCCGAAGGGCCAGGAAGAAGTGCAGGCGGCTCTCGACGAGGCGTCGCTCCGTGAGACCCCGCGTCTCGAGGCGCGCACCGGTTACCTCGCCATGCTCGGCAACGCCGCGATGCTCATCGGCCTCTTCGGCACGGTGCACGGCCTCATCGGCTCCTTCAAGGCCGTCGCGCACGCCTCGCCTGCCGACCGCGCCACCATCCTCGCCGGCTCGATCGGTGAAGCCATGAACTGCACCCAGTTCGGCCTCATCTCGTCGATCCCGCTCCTCATCGCGTTCTCGGTCCTCAACGGCCGCACGCAGTCGCTGATCAACGACATCAACGAGTCGTCGGTCTCCGTGCTGAACCTGATCGTGCAGAACCGCGACAAGTTCAAGAACATGAGTGTTCCGGCCGCCGCCGAGGAGTAATCCTCGCCGTTTGACGTGCTTTCAGCCGGTTGGAATGGGAACCCATTCACCAACCGGCTGTCGATTGACCTGACGCCTTCGAAAGAGGGCTCTTCGAGGAGAGTTTCATGGCCGGTGGTATGGACATGGGCGGTGGCGGCAAAGGCGGCAAGAAGCCGCTCGACACCACCATCAACTTGGTGCCCTTCATCGATCTGATGGCCGTCACGATCGTGTTCTTGATCATGACTGCCGTGTGGACGCAGCTGGGCCGTCTTCAGGTTTCGCAATCGGGACAGAGCAGCGCTGAGCAGGAGCCGCCTCCGACTCAGCTCCAGCCCATCACGCTGCTGATCACCGAGAAGGACCTGAAGCTCACCGTTGGCGGTTCTCAGCTCGACCCGATCGCGATCACCCGCAACAGCAAGGGTGACATCGAGATCGAGAAGCTGATCATCAAGCTGCGCGAGCTCAAGACGCAGCAGCCTGATCAGGCCGCCATCACGCTCTCCACGGAAGACGCCGTGAAGTACCAGGACCTGGTG
>JAEUJS010000453.1 GCA_016792935.1 Archangium sp.
CTGCTGCAGCTGCACCGCTTCGTCGTAGGTGAGCGCAGATTCTCCGTTGGGAGCGGCTTCGAGGCGGCCCTTTCCAGCGAGCCCCAGTCCTCCGAACGTCGCGGCGGTTCCAGCGGCGGCGATGGTGAGTCCGGTCACGACCCACGCGGCCACCTTCGGCTTGCCCGGCTTCGGAGCGGGCGTGCGCAAGTCGAGGTCGTCGTCTTTCTTCGGAGGCGGCGTGAGCTTCGGCTCGTCCTTCTTCGGCGTGTCGTTCACCACCACCGGGTCCTGCTTCACCGGTTCGGGATCTTTCTTCACCACCGGGTCCGGGTCCTTCTTCACGGGCACCGGTTCGGGGTCGGGGTCTTTGTCGGTGACGGTGACCTTCGGTTGATCGACCGGAGCCGCGCCATCGGCCTTCGGCAGGAGCTTGATGAGGTTCCACAGCGGCCCCTTCATCTGCTGCTTCACCTTGCCCTTGCTGACCCTGGTCGTTTCCTTCTTCACCACCGCGCCGTTCACGATGAGCTCGAGCGTGAGTTTGCCGCTCGCTCCCTTGAGGCCGCCGCTGACCACGAAGACGCCGATGGATTTCGCCTTCTCACCGATTCCGGTCAGACACGTGGTGCGCTCTTCGCCTTCTTTGGTGAGACAGTTCACCGCGGGGCTTCCCGCCGGAGCGGTCTTCACCACCAACTTCTGTGCACTGAAGGCATCGACGAGATCAGCGGCCAACGCGCGCGCCTTGTCGTCTTCAGGGACGAGCAGCACTGACGCAGCCTGCGCGCTCACCGGCAAGAGGAGAACGAAGAGAAGGGCTTCAGCCCGGCGGCGCTGCCAGCATGAAGGAGCTCGCATGTGGGATTTCGCATCTGAGCACAGGAGGAGGAATCGTCCACCCGGGTGCCCGCCCCTGCGAGTAAGCAGGCCGCGCGATGGTCAGCGAGGGAGCCCAGCTGAGCCGAGGGAGCGCGTTCCCCAGGGAGACCAACGCACGCGCGGTGTTGTGGGGCTCACTCGTGCTCGGCGTGCTGCTCAAGGCGCGCATCGTGTTTTCCGACGACGGCATCAACTGGCCCGACGAGATTTATCAGTCGTTCGAGCCCGCGCACCGGCTGGTCTTCGGTCATGGCCTCGTGGCGTGGGAGTTCATCGAGGGCGCGCGCACCTGGGCGGTCCCGGGCTTCGTCGCCATCTGGCTCTTCATCTGCAAACTCTTCGGAGCGGGTCCTTCCACCTACATCCCCGTGGTGAAGCTGGCGTTCGTCGCGCTGTCTGCGGGCGCGTCGCTGGGCGTGTATCGGCTCGCGCGTGGCTTCGGTGGTCGCGAGCTCGAGAGCGCCGTCGCCTCAGCGCTGTGGAGCCTGTGCGCGCTGAGTCTGTATTTCTCTGCCCGCGCGATGAGCGAGAACCTCGCCGCGCCGCTCGTGGTGTGGGGCCTGGCGCTGATTTTCGAAGAGGGTTCACAGAAGCGGACGCGCATCGTCGGCGCCGCGCTGCTCGGAGCCGCGACCATCGTGCGGCTGCAGTGCGCGGTGTTCTGCATCGGCGCGCTCGTGGTGTTGCTGGCGCCCTTGTTCATGGATCCGAAGCTGCGCAACGCGCGCTTCTCGATGGCGCGCCGGGTGAGCATCGCCGGCGTCGGAGCGGTGGTGTTGATCAGCCTCCTCGCGACGCGCATCGGTCCGGAGTGGTCGTTCCGTCTCCTCGTGCTCGCCGGTCTCGCGGCGCTCGGTGGAATCGGCGTGCTGGTGTTCGACCTGATGCGTGCTGCACCGGTCGAGAAGCGTGAGCCGGTGCGCGAAGTGTTTCTCACGCTCGTCGTCGCCGCCTGCGTGCTCGGCATCTGGGACGCGGCGGCCTGGCACTCGGTGCCCACCGCGAAAGTGGGAGGGCTCTTTCATTCCGCCGTCGTCTACTGGCGCTTCAACATCGTCGAGAACCGGGGAGCAGGGTGGGGCACCGCTCCGTGGACGTACTACTTTCAACACCTGTACCTCACGATGCCCGGCGTCGCGTTGGTGCTCGGCGCATCGCTCCTCGGCTCAGCGCGCAAGGCGTGGCCGCTGGTCGTCTCGCTGGTGCTCTTCCTCGCGCTGCACTTCTACGTGGGCCACAAAGAGCTGCGCTTCATGATTCCGGTGATGCCGCTGGTGTGCGCGGCGTTCGGCATCGCGGTGTCGTTGCTTCCGTCACAGCCCGCGCGCATCGCGATGGTGGTTGCGGCGCTCTGTGTCGGAGTCTCCGCGCTGAACCACAAGACGCTCACCATGGGAGACGTCGGCAGTTACCCCGAGCGCGCGCAGTCTTCGGCGTGGGACGACTTCGGGCCGGTGAATCGCTTGATGTTGGCGGCGAGCAGGCAGAGCGACGTGTGTGGTTTGCGCATCGACGCCGCGCACCTCGCGTGGACGGGTGGGACGACGTACTTGCATCACAACGCTCCGCTCTACATGCCCGGCTTTCCGCAGCAGCACGGCTTCTTCAACTACGTGCTGACCCGCGCGGGCAGCGGAGCTCCCGTCATCGCGAGCGAAGCGGGCCTCGAGTTGGTGCGCCTCGGGCCGACGTGCACTCCAGACGTCGCGTACGCGTGGCGGCTTCCGTAGCGACCGTGACGACTCTCGGAGTGCCGACCTGAACCGGGCGTTGACGATTCTCGGCGCGAAACCCGCGAAGGGATGGCTCTCGTGCTCGACGACACGTCTCGTACCGTCAACCGTTGACGATTTCCGCGCGCGTCGCGGTTGACGATTTGCCTCGGAGAAACGTCAACCAGCGCACTTTTTCCGACAACCGAATCGTCAACCGCGCTCGTTGGTTGACCGAAAACTGGCGAGGCCTGTTGCAGCCCGTAGCATTTTCGCAAATGGGTGCCGCGCTGAGCGTCGTCGTGGAGCGTTTCATCGAGTCGGGCAAGCCGTTCAGCAGCGCGGACATCGTGCGTGAGGCGCGCGTGACGCGGCAGGCGGTGCACAAGCACTTGAAGGAATCGGTGCGGAGCGGGCGCGTGTTGATCAGCGGCTACGCGCGCGCGCGGCGGTACACGAAGGTGATTCCGATTCGGCAGCGCGTCGAGGTTGCGACCGCTGGCTCTTCGTATCGACTCTCCGCGCGGCTCCTGCTCATGGACGTGATGGCCGGCGAAGTGACGCTCGATTTCACCGGAGCGGTCGAGCTCGGTGACGAATTCCTCGACGAGATTTTCAACGTCTGGTCGCCCGCGAATCCAAGCGTGCAGTTGAAGGTCGCGCATCTGCCTGCGCGGTTGGCGCCGCAGTTCTTCGCGTTCGCGAAGCGCGAGCGTTGATCAGGAGCGTCGTCCGTTCCACGTCCCCAGCCGACAAGTCGGCTGATGTGGTCGGAGCGCCCGAGTGGCCAGGCCACGAGTTGGTTTTACGGCCTCTCTTACCCGCGTGAGCAGGCAGTGGGAGCGCGGCGCTTCGTCTGCTGGAGACCAGCGACGCGTCGCAGCCTCGGTCGCCCGAGGGGAGCTACCTTAGGACCGTTATGGAGTGCGTGTTGGGCCGAGCCGGCCGGGCGCTCCGACGCAACGGACGAGTTTCTCGTCTTCAGAAATTGCGCGGAGGTGGCGGCGTTCAGACCGGCATGACGCGCCATGAGACGTATGCGCGAGGTGGTCTCTGACTCCGCGTGCTACGGAGCGCCGCGATGACCACCGCCGCCAACCCGACGCTCGAGCAGATTCAGGACTTCAAGGGCCCGTATCCGAGACAGCTGTGGTGGCTGTTCTTCTCCGAGATGTGGGAGCGCTTCAGCTTCTACGGCATGCGCGGCGTGCTGACCTTCTTCATGGTCAACCAGCTGATCATGGACGAGAAGGTCGCGAACCTGCAGTACGGCGCGACGCAGGCCTTCGTCTACGCGTTCACGTTCGTGGGCGGGTTGTTCGCCGACAAGATTCTCGGCTTCCGCCGCTCGCTGTTCTGGGGCGGCTTCTTGATGATCGTCGGCTCGCTCATTCTCGCGGTGAACCCGAAGGACTTCTTCTTCTGGGGCATCGCGTTCAACATCGTCGGCACCGGCTTCTTCAAGCCGAACATCTCGACGATGGTCGGCACGCTCTACAAAGACGGAGACGAGCGCCGCGACGCCGGCTTCTCGCTCTTCTATTCCGGCATCAACGTCGGCGCGTTCCTGGGCGGCTACATCTGCGTGGCGCTCGGCAAGAGCGAGTCACTCGGCGCGTATTCGTGGAACGCGTGCTTCGCGATGGTCGCGTTGGTGATGACCATCTCGGTGGTGACCTTCGGCTTCAGCCAGAAGTACCTCGGCCCCATCGGTCACACGCCGCGCGCGGGTGACGTGGCCTCTGGAGCGACCGGCCCCAGGCAGCTCGTGTGGCAGGACTACGCGACCTTCGCGGGCTCGCTGGCCATCATTCCCGTGCTGCGCACCATGGTCGCGCGCACCGAATACACCGACTACTTCATGTACACGATTGGGCCGCTGACGCTGCTCTACATCGGGTACGAGATGACGAAGTACTCGTCGGCCGAGCGCAAGAAGCTGATGGCCGCGTTGGTGTTCGTCATCTTCTCCATCGTGTTCTGGGCGTTCTTCGAGCAGTCGGGCGGCTCGCTGTCGCTCTTCGCCGCCAACAACCTGCGCGCGTGGGAGCTCGGCCCCGTGAAGGTGGATCCGAACGGCGTGAACAACGCGGCGAACTCCATCTTCGTCATCATCTTCGCGCCGCTGCTCGGCATCGTCTGGGTGTGGCTGGCTGCGCGCAAGAAGGAGCCGAACACCGTCGTGAAGTTCGGGCTGGGCTTCTTGTTCCTGGCCGGCGCGTTCTTCGTGTTCGCGGCGACGAAGTTCTTCGCGGGTCCCGATGGCATCACGTCGCTGGGGTTGTTCACGCTCGCGTACTTCGTCATCACGTTCGGTGAGCTGTGTCTGTCTCCGATTGGGTTGAGCATCATGACCAAGCTGTCGCCCAAGCCGCTGCAGGGCGTGATGATGGGCATGTGGTTCCTCGCGAGCGCGTACGGGCAGTACGCCGCTGGTTTGCTCGGAGCGGGCATGACCTCTCCGGCGAAGGACGCGACCGCGCTCGACAAGTTGAACTCGTACACGGCGGGGTATCAGCAGCTGGCGATCTACGCCGTCGTTGCGGGCGTGCTGCTCATCGTCATCTCGCCGATGGTGCGCAAGCTGATGGGCGACGTGAAGTAGTCGCGCTGATCAGGTCAGCACGCGCCAGTGCACTGGATCCGTGCTCGACGGTAAACACACGAGCACCACGCGCTGATCAGTCTTCAACCGCTCGAGCCACTGCGGCAGCTCGATGACGAACGGCCTCGGCACTGCCGGATCATCCGACCGCTGACCATTCGGCGCCCGAACGAACAGCTCCTCGACGTCGACCTTCACGCGCGGCACGCGAACGATGCGCACCGCGGCGCCGTCGCCGGGCCCGCCGCCATCTGTGTCGCTCACCCAGCCTGACTCCGTCACGCGCCCGACGACGAACAACATCGAGCCGCCGAGATTTCGAAACGCCTCGAAGATGAACGCCAGCGCGACGGCTCCGGCGACGAACCACGAGATGCAGAGGAACGCTCCGCCGACCGCGAGCCCGATGCCCATGAACACGAGACAGATGGTGCACACCACGCCGACGCGGAAGAACGCCATGCCGCGCCGCTTCGACAGCCCTTCGTTGAACAGCGCCGCCACATCCGTCTCGCTCAGGCCGCTGCTCATGACCCGCGAAAACTACCTCGGTTCACAGGTGGGCATGAACCGACACGCACTGCTTGCTCTCGTCGTCCTCTCCACCGCTGCCCTCGCGCAGAACATCGACAACCCCGAATGCCTCGGCCAGCAATGCGGCGCACCAAATGAAGAAGGCGGCGGCGGCGGCGGCTCGTGCGTCGACGGCGTCTGCGTCGGCGGCGGCTGCTCGGTGTGGGTCGCGATGACCGACGACGGCAAGACGCTCGCGTACACCGACGACGCCGATGGCGATGGCAAGTCGGACAACTTCGACAACTGCCCCTTCGTCAGCAACCGCGATCAGCTCGACGGAGACGGAGATGCCGTCGGAGACAGCTGTGATTCCTGCGCCGCCGCGAGCAACTTCGCGCAGCTCGACTCCGACGGTGACGGCAGAGGAGACGCGTGCGACGACGACCTCGACGGCGACGGCATCCTCAACGCTGTGGACGTGTGCACCGGCATTCCCGACCCGCGCCAGGGCGACACCGACGGCGATCTCCTCGGAGACGCCTGCGACGTCGACGACGACGCCGACGGCATTCTCGACACCATCGACACGTGCCCGCTGCTGCCGAACCCGGGCAACACGCCGGTCGCCGACGCGCGCTGCAACGCTGATCAAGACGAAGACAACGTCAGCGACACGTTCGACAACTGCCTGACCTCGCCCAATCCCTCACAAATCGACGCCGACTTCGACGGGCGCGGCGACGTGTGCGACCTCGACAAGGACGACGACGGCATCCTCAACACCGCCGACAACTGCGAAGGCGCGCGCAACCGTGGGCAGTGGGACGAAGACGCCGACGGTCTGGGTGACGCGTGCGACGCGCTGTACTGCGTGGTCATCGACCCCTCGAACAAAGCCGACTGCCTCGACCCGCACGGTCCGTTCCGTGTGCATGGTGGCGGCTCCGTCACGCTGAAGGCCGGTGAGCGCTTCAAGCTGCCGCTCTTCGCGAACCGCCAGGGCGCGGCCATCGAGTACGCGTGGACCGTCACGCAGCGTCCCGCGGGTTCGAAGGCCGCCATCACCAACCCGATGGGAGCGACCGCGCAGTCGCTGCGGTGGATGTACCAGTACGCCGAAGGTCAGGCGCCGACGTTCACCGCCGATGTCGATGGTGAGTACGCGCTGCAGCTCCAGGCGAAGCTGGTGTTCGCCGACCGCGCGTATCCGCGGAACAACGAGTCGACGTCGTCGCTGCGCATGAACGCGCTCGGTGAGGGCGCGTCGTGCAACGCGATTCCGGGCAACGCGTGGCTCGCCGCGGCTGGTTTGCTGGTCCTGCTCCGGGCGCGCGCTCGCCGCGTTTGAGTTGCACGCTGAATCGAGTCGCACAAATCGGCGGTCTATCCGCTCTTTTGTGCGACTCGATTTCGGCATTTCTGATCGTGGTGCAGCCGCCCAACAGAGGGGACTCCACCCCTCACCCAAAGCTGGCCACCGCCGCCGCAACCCGCTGATTCGACGACCGCTTCACCCTTGGCGCACGCCTCGCACACCTCCGGAGCCACGCCATGGGCAAGTTCACCCAAACCCTCGAGATGTGGGCACATGAACCGCGGAAAAGCTCCCAGGACACTGGGGCCTCCGTGGCTGTCCTCGCTCGCAAAGGCCCCGTGGCATTCCCTTCGACCGACGAGCGGCTGCTGGAGGCGTTGAAGGCGAAACGGCCCGGCACCTGGCTCCAGTTTTACGACCAGTTCGCACCGTACGTGCTGGGCGTGCTGCGCAAGGTGATGGGTCCGGACCGCGAGCTCGAAGATTTGGTGCAGGACATCTTCGCGCGGGCGCTGGAAGGCATCGAGCGCGTGCGTGAGGCCGACAAAATCAAACCCTGGCTGCGCGGGCTGACGGTCTTCACCGCGCGCGAGACGCTGCGTCGCCGCAAGTGGCGCTCGTGGTTGCCGCTCGGAAATCCCGAAGTCGAAGAAGACGTGATTCCTTTTCCCACCACCACCGATGCACTCGAGGAGCGGTTGCTGCTGCGCAAGGTGAAGGGCGTGCTCGACTCGATGAACGTCGACGACCGCCTCGCCTTCACGCTGCGTCACCTCGAAGGGCTCGAGCTGACCGAGGTGGCGGAGACGCTCAAGATGTCGCTCTCGACTGCCAAGCGCCGCATCTGGCGCGCTGAAGAAGAGTTCCGCCGCGCGTGCGAGAAGGACCGCGATTTGCGCGCGTGCTTCGAAGAGGAAACCGAAGTGCGCACTGAGCAGAACGCCGTCGCGCCGTTCGACACGCGCACCACCGACGCCGTTCGCGTGTTGGAGGTGCGCCGATGAGCGCCGCTTCGCAACCCAACGGCGTCGCCCCAGGGGGCTCTGCTGTCGACTTCAAGAAGGTCGCCGAGCGTGTCGAGCAGGCCAACGACGCGCAGCCCGACTCGACGAAGATTCTGAACTCCGCGCGCGGTCGCTTCGCCGAGCACTTGCACGGCATCGACGCGCCGAAGCCGTCGCTCTTCCGCCGCCTGGTGCCGGTGATGTCACTGGCCGCCGTCGCCGCCGCGCTCGCGGTGGTGTTCTGGCCCGAGGCGAACCTCGGCGTGCAGGTGCGTGGTGAGCAGGGTCCCGTCGAGTTCGTCGATGCGCGTGGTGGAGAGCGCGTCATGGACTTCAGCGACGGCTCCGAGGTGCGCGTGCGTGAAGACTCGCGCATGCGGCTGCTCGGCGTGACGCCCAACGGCGCGCAGGTCGCGCTGGAGCGTGGCTCGGCGCACGTCTCGGTGGTGCACAAGCAGAAGACGAAGTGGGTCTTCTCCGCGGGTCCGTACCGCGTGCACGTCATCGGCACGCAGTTCGAGCTCAAGTGGAACCCCGACACGGGCGGCCTCGAAGTCGAGATGGATGACGGCATCGTCGAGGTCGAAGGTCCGGGCTTGCAGCGTCAGCGCGTGACGACGCGGCAGAAGCTCGAGGCCTTCGCGGAGCCGGCGAGCGCGTCGCTGTATCTCGATTTCCCCTCGACGGAGCAGGCTGACTCGGCCGATGGCAAGACCAGCTCGCGCCGTGTGAAGAAGAGCGTGGAGAAGCCGGTCGTCGCCGAGAAGCCCCGCGCGCAGGGAGCGTCGTGGCGTCAGCTCGCCGACCAGGGAGACTCGTTCGGAGCGATGAACGCCGCCGAGCAGGCTGGCTTCACGTGGCTGGCGAACTCGATGCCGCGTGGTGACGTGTTGGTGCTCGGTGACGTGGCGCTCAAGGCGAAGCAGCCGTCGCGCGCGACCGAGGCGTGGTTGGCCGTTCGCGAGCGGTTCTCAGGCACGGTGGGTGCGAGCGAAGCAGCGATTCGTCTGGGCCAGCTCGCGGATGGTCAACGCGATGTCGATGGCGCGGTGAAGTGGTTCCGCCAGGCCGCGCGCGAGGCGCCGAATGCGGCGACGGCTCCGGTGGCGTTGGGTGAGTGGTTCTCGGTGCTGGCGCGCGCGGGGCGGACCGATGAAGCGAAGCTCGTGGCGAACGAGTATCTGAAGCGCTTCAAGAACGGCCCCGCCGCAGCTGCCGCGCGCGAAGTCGTGAAGTAGCGAGCGCGACTCGCGCGGCGATCCCCTCTCCCGCCGGAGAGGGTCAGGGTGAGGGAGAAACGGTCAGTTTCCTTCGGCAGGTCTTCGCCGACAAGAACCGCGCGGAGCCGTTGCTCCTTCAACAGCGACCTCGAGTTCGTCAACGTGCGGTCGGCTCCTCGACACCGCCGCGCGCGGTGGCGTGCGCGTGTCGAAGCTCGGCACCGACCTAAAGATGGAGCTCACGCGAGAACGTGCGCAGCTCTCCGATGGTTGGGTACTGATCAGCGAACGTTGAGCTGGAGCGCGTCGAAGAGGTTGAAGCCTTCGCGCGCGAGCTCGGCCGGAGTTCCCTCGAAGGACCACAGCTCCGTCGTGTCGCGCACCTCGTCCTGCGCCTTCACCTCGAAGCTGAAGCCCGGCACCGAGACCTCTTCCTCGATGTCGAAGCCGCTCTCGGTGTAGCTGGCGACGCTGACGTCGAGCTCGGTCTTCGTGCCCAGCTGCTTCAACGCGCCGCTCAAGTCGCCCTTCAGCGCCAGACCGAGCGCGCCGACGAGGTCCTTCGTCTTCGCTTCGCCCGAGAGGTTGATTTCCAGACCGCCATTGCTGCCGAGGTTGATGGGCAGCCCTTCCGTCGCGATGCCGGCGTGCACGTCGACACCGAGCGAGAGCTTGGTGGTCGTGTTGTCGAGGACGTTCTGGCCGACCTCCTTCATCGCTCCGACCGGGTCGCTCACCACGTCGCCCAGGTCGAGGTCGGCCGGCAACGGCACGCGCGTCTCGGCCTGAATCGTCGCCGAGCCATCGATGCTGCCGCCGTTCAACTTGCCGCCCAGCGACGGGATGTCGACCGGCGCACCCAACGCGAGTGAGCCGCTGGCCTCGAGGCCCTGCTCGAGCACGAGCGCGGGAGGCTGGCCCTTCGTGATTTCGAGGCGCACGCCGGTGGTCACCGCTCCGCTGATGGAGCCGCCCGCACCAATACCCGCCGTCTCACCGAGCGACGCCTTTGCTTCAGCCGAGAGCTCGAGCCCCACGCTGCCGCTCTCGAAGTGCGAGACGATGTCGGAGATTTCGTCGGCCGCGGTCGCTCCCGTCAGCAGCGCGCCCGCAGGTCCACCGACCGCCGTCGCGACGCCGATGCCGCCGATGGTCTCGGCCGCCGTCGTCACCTCGTCGAGTGAGTCGAACTTCATGGTCGCCGTCGCCACGCCGGTCGCGTTCGCTTCACCTTCCGCGCTCGGGAAGCCAGGCAGCTTGAGTCCACCGAACACGCCCGCAGAGAGCTCACCGGTGAGCTGCATCTCGTAGCCGTCTTCGGTCTTCGTAATCTTCATCTCGACTTCGGCGCCGCCCTGCACCGCGGTGAGGCCGACCTTGCCGCCCACCGCCATCGTCACCGTGTCGCCCGGTGAGTTGAGCGACGCGATTTGCCCGTCGATGTTGAGCGCCTCGGCCGCGAGCTCACGCGCGTGGTCGCCGACCCAGTTGAGCGCCGCTCCGGCGAGCTTGAGGCCGTTCTTCGCGGCGTACTCAGCGGCTTCCGTCACCTGCTCAGCCGTCCACTCCGCGGCGTTGCCTGCGAGCTCGACCGTGCCCTTGGCGACGTCGACCGCCATCTCTCCGGCCTTGCCGACGACGCGCAGCGCGCCCTCCGCGGCGTCACCCACGAAGCCGACGACCGCTCCGGCGGCGTCACCGACCGCGCCGATGAAGTCGCCCGCCGCGCCGATGACCGCTCCGCCCGTCGCGTCCCACGCGCTCTCGAGCCAGCCCTTGTCGTGGCGGTCGAACAGCTCGTCCTTCGCCTCACCCTTGCCGTACGCGTCGAGGCGCGCACCGAGCGCGGCCATCAGCTCGGGACCACCACCCGCGTCGGCGTGCTCGTAGAACGCGTCGTCGACGTGCATCAACTCGCTCTCGTCGGGAATCTTCTTGGCGAGCGCGTCACCAATCAGGAACGAGCCAATCTCTCCGGACTCGGTCGCGGCGTTGGACAGCGACTTGATGGCCGCCTTCACCTGCGCCTTGTCGGCGTCGCCCGTGAAGCCGTCGTCGCCGGCGTTCTTGCCGACCACGTCTGCAATCTTCTCGAGCGTCGGCTGCGACGAGCGAAGCAGCGCGTTGTTGTACGCGATGTCGTTGCTCGCGGTGAGGTCCTCGAGCTTCTTCGAGGCCGCTGCGGCGGCCGCGGCTTCGTTGCCACCGCGCGAAATCGTGTCGTCCCACGCCTTCTGTACGTCGCGAGCGCCCTGCGCCGCGCGCTCTTCCGGAGTGGGAGGCGTCGGCGTGGTGCCCGAAGCCTCGGCCGCGCGGTCCGCCGCGTCCGGGCTCATGTAGCTCGCGGGCCTCTTCGCCAACGCCGCGCGCTCGGCAGCGTCGGGGCTGATGAAAGTCGCCGGCTTCTTCGAGAGAGCAGCGCGCTCGGCAGCGTCAGCAGTCGTGGTCAGCGTCTTCTTCACCGCGGCGGCGCGCTCTGCGGCGTCAGCGCTGCGCACGTCTCGGGCCGCGAGCTGAGCTTTCTTCACGTCCGCGGCGGCGAGCTCGACCGCCTTGCCGAGCTGGTTCTCGGTGCGCGCGACGGCGTCGCCGAGCTTCACGTCGCTGGCCGAACGCAGCGTCGCGTCGGTGGTGAGCAGGCCCGTCTTCTTCGGGTCCTTGTTCGCCAGAGAGATGAGTCCCTGCGCGCGAGAGGCGCGAAGCTCTTCGATGGTGAGCTGTTTGGGCTGCGCGCCACCGAGCGCGGTCAGCGAACGCTCACGCAGCGCGCGACCGAGGCCCTTGCTGACCTCGTCCTTGCCGAAGGCCTGGCGCACGGCAGACGCAGTCGTCTTCTTCTCAGCCTTCGCAGACAGCAGCTTCTTCTCAGCGGGGCTCACCGTCTTCTTCGCGGCAGCGGCAGCGGCCTTCTTCGCAGCGGCTTGCGCGGCCTTCTTCGCGGCCTCAGCGGCGGCCTTGCGGCGCGCGGCTTCTTCAGCGCGACGGCGGGCTTCTTCGGCACGGCGGCGGGCTTCAGCAGCAGCACGGGCGGCAGCAGCGGCATCATTGATGGCCATGGTGTTGTTCTCCGAGTGGGAGGCTCGACCTGGGGCGAGCCGGAAGTGCGTGTGGAGTGGATCTCGCGAATTTTGAGAATTCGTATTTCGCGGCGCGTGTCACGCCGTCTGACAATCACTCTTCCACGCGCAGTCGTTTCGCGGCTTCCGAAGCGAAGAGGTGTCACTCCAGGGTGACTCAGATGTGCGTGCCCACACGTAATTGTTCAGGCGCACATGTGCGCTGCTCAGCGACGTGTTTGAGAAGTCAGCGCCCGCCGCGCTCTTCGCGACGCAGCTCCTGGAACTTCTCGAACTGCGCCGGCTCGAGCGTGGTGCGCATCAACTTCTCGGTCTCGCGGCGCTGCGTCATCAGCGCGCGCAGCGCGTCGGGGCCGGGCACGGTGCCATCGTTGCGTTCGAAGAGCGCGCGGCGTTGCGCGTCTTCCATCGCCAGCCGCTCCTCGAGTGAGCGCTGCTGCTCGTTGCTCAGCTTCGCGTCGTTGACGAAGCTCTTCCACCGCTGGGCGTATTCGGTCGCGCGCTGCTGGCGGTACTGAAAGCGCTCCGCGGTGCGTTGCTGCTGTTGCTCGGCCTGCACCTGCTTCATCACCTCGGCGATGGCGGCGCGGCCGGCGTCTCCGTTCATCGCGAGCTGCCCGGTCGAGAGCGAGTTCACCTCGTCGCGCAGGCGCAGCACCTCGGTGAGGAGCGCGGGGTCGGCGACGCCACCGGCGTCACTGACGAAGGCCCCGCGGCGCTCGAGCAGCACCACGCGGTCCCACAACCCGCGCGAGTCGTCTTCGAGCAGCTCGACGCGTTTGCGTAGCTCGAGCACGTCGTCGCTCGGGCCGGCGCGTGGCGCGTCCTGCTGCGGAGGAGGCGGCGGCGCCTCACGCGGCACCAACGCGAGCGCCAACGCGATGAGCGCGACGCACAGACTCAGCACTGGCAGCACGCGATTCATGCAGCGGCGTTTAGGATGCTCGCCCCACACATGCGACTCGAATTCATCGAAGGCACCTCGAAGAAGTTCTGGGAAGCGAAGTTGGACGGCACCGCGCTCCACGTGAAGTGGGGACGCATCGGCACCGACGGGCAATCGAAGACGCACCAGTTCGATTCCGCGAAGGAAGCGCGCGAGGAACACGACGCGCTGGTGCAGGAGAAGACGAAGAAGGGCTACGTGCGCACCGACGCGCCGAAGGAACCGCCGCGCGAGCCGAACCTCGAAGCGGCGATGTTCGAGGGGCTCTTGCGCGGAGATGCGGCCCCGGCGCTCGTGTACGCCGACTGGCTGCAGAGCCATGGCAACGCGTGGGGCGAGCTCATCACCGTGCAGCACGCGCTCGAGAAGAAGCCCAAAGACAAGGCGCTCCAGAAGCGCGAAGCGGCGTTGCTCAAGCCGCTGCCGATGCCCGACGCGAAGCTGGGCACGGTGACGTGGAAGTGGGGGTGCATCGATTCGCTCCACGTCTTCAACGAGCAGGACTGGATGGACGAGTCGTACGACGTGATGGTGATGCTGCGGCCGATTCTCGACCTGCCGCACTGCGGAGGGCTGCGCGAGCTGCGCACCGGCGTCATTCGCTGGGACTCCAACGAGGAAGACGTGCCGGCGACGCTGAAGGAAGCGGGCCAGCGGCCGCTCGGAAAATACGTGCGGCGGTTGTTTCTGGGCGACAAGCCGAGCGACGTCGACATGGACCACCACACCATCGGTGACGTGCGCGCGCTCTCGAAGCTGTTCCCCAACCTCGAGGCGCTCAAGCTGACGAGCGGCGCGGCGTCGTGGTCGGGGCGCACCAACTTCGAGTTCGGTCCGCTGAAGTTGCCGAAGCTCAAGTCGCTCATCATCGAGACCTGCGGGTTGTCGAGCGTGCGCGCGAAGCAGCTGACGTCGAGCACGTTGCCTCAGCTGGAAGAGCTCGAGGTGTGGTGCGGCTCGAAAGACTACGGAGCGAACGCCAAAGCGAAGGACCTGCTCCCGATTCTCACCGGGCCGATTTTTCCAAAGGTGAGGAAGCTCGGGCTGCGCAACAACGAGTTCACCGACGAGCTCATCCCCGCGTTGGTGAAGTCGAAGCTCGCGGGGCAGCTCGAGGTGCTCGACCTCTCGATGGGCACGCTCGGGAGCGAAGGCATCAAGGTGCTGGTGGCGAACGCGGCGAAGTTCTCGTCGCTGCAGCGCCTCGACGTGTCGCAGTCGTACGTGAGCAAGGATGACGAGAAGGCGCTGCGCAAGGCGTTCAGCGTGCCCATCGATTGTTCTGACCAGAAGACCGTCGATGAGGACTACCCGAGCCGGTACGTCTCAGTTCACGAGTAGCTCGAGCGGGTGCGGGTGACCAAGGAAGTTCGTCGGGCTGAAGGTGGGCCCGTACGCGCCCGCGCATTGGAAGGCGAGCAGGTCGCCGACGCGCGGCTCGGGGAGTTCGACGTCGGCTCCGAGGGAGTCGAGCGGAGTGCAGAGCACGCCGTGCAGCTCGCGACGCACGAGCGGAGCGTCGGGCCGCGTGAGGTTGAGCACCGGCGCGCGTCGAGCGTTGGGCGGCGTCAGCACCGTGCTCGCGGAGAAGAAGTGGTGCACGCCGCCATCGAGAATCGCGAAGTGTTTTCCGCGCGAGCGTTTTTCGGAGACGACGCGCGTGACGTAGAGGCCCGCGGGTCCGACGAGCCAACGTCCCGGCTCGAAGCAGAGCGTGAGGCGAGCAGGGTTGGGGTGAGGGAGTGATCCGCCGCCAGAACCGCGTATGTCGCGGGTGTTCGCGCCGCGTTTGTCTGCGTCGCGCTCGGCCCGGGCGTGTTCGCCTTCTTCGGGCGCTGAGCGGGCTGACGCTCCCTCACCCTGACCCTCCGCAGGGGCGGGAGAGGGGATCAGTGCGTTCAACTTCGGAGCGAGCGCGGCGACGTCGAGCTCATTGTCCGGAGCGATGGCTCCAAAGCCGCCGCCCAGATTGAGCGACGTGCCACCCACACGCGCAAGCAACGCGAGTCCCACGCGCGCGACGGTCAGCACGCCTTCGACGCTGGTGCACTGCGCTCCCGCGTGCAGATGCACGCCCTCGAGCCGAAACCGCTTCAGCCGCGGCAACACCTCATCGAGCGACTCCTCATCGAACCCGAACGGGCTGGGCGCGCCCGTGAACGGCACGCGGTACGAACGAAACAGCGTCGCCGCGTTCACCCGCACCCGCACGCGCGCGCTGCTCGGCAACACCTCGAGCTCGCGCACCGACTCGACGTTGATGACCGCTCCGAGCTCGGCGGCGCGCTCGAGCTCGGCATCGGACTTTCCCGGGCCCGCGAAGCTCAGCGTCGAAGGCGCGAAGCCCGCCGCGAGCGCCGCGTCGAGCTCACCCATCGAAGCGACGTCGGCGCCATCGAGCAGCGGCTGCAGCACGCGCAGCACACCCGGGTGTGGATTGGCCTTCACCGCGCACAACAACTCCGCATCCAACGCTCGCAGCATCGCCACGCGCGCGCGCAACACGTTGGCGTCGTAGACGAAGCACGGCGTCTTCAGCCCGCGAGCCTGATCTGCGCGAAGAGAGATCCACATGAGCGAAAAAAAAACGGCCGGAGCTCCAAGAGCCCCGACCGTGAATACCTGAAACCGAAACCGACTGACTTGTTTGCTGGCGGCTCTCGTCGAGCCTTACTTGCCGAAGCGGTAGGTCGTGAACAGCGAGTCCATGCGCGTATCCTGACCCGCCGAGAACGTGTTCATGCAGCTGTCGTCGGTGTAGTCCATGAAGTTGGTGATGGGGTCGGCGCCGGCCTTGTTGCGGCACGTGTCGCGGCCCGTCGGGCAACCGTACGCAGGCGACTTCTCCGCCGGCGTGTCGCTCACCGAGTCGCCGCTGCCGTTACACCCGCCCTGGAACGTGTGGTACAGGCCCATCCAGTGGCCGACTTCGTGCGTGCCGGTGTCGCCGAGGTTGTACGGAGCGGCCGTTCCGCCCGGCACTGACGAGAAGAGCAGCACGACGCCGTCCATCTTGGGCTGGCTGTTGTAGCTCGAGGGGAACGTCGCCCAACCGAGCAGACCGCCGCCCATGTTGTTCGAGTAGATGTTGAGGTCGTCGGCGCTGCCCTGGCGGAGCGCGTTCTTCATCTGCGTCTCACACGAGCCACCCGAGCACGTGTACCAGCTGGAGTTCGTGGTGCGGTCGGTCGAGACGAGCGAGAACTGCCAACCCGTCGACGCGTAGGCCGCGTTGAGCACGTTGATCTGCGCGGTGATTTGCGAGTCGGGAATGTTGCCCTGCGAGAGCGAGGTGCCGTTGTTGATGACGTGCCAGTAGACGGGAATCGTGCCGCCGGTGACGGCCTGGCGCGTGACGCCGGGCTTCGTCACGCCGAGCTGCGCGAGCGCCGGTGCAATCTCGAGATCGATCTGCGCCTTCGTCGCGTCATCCGGCTCGATGGTCGAGCAGCGCTGGAAGTTGGGCTGCAACTGAATCGGAGACATCTCGTAGCCGGGCTCTTCAATTTCGATGGGGTTCACCATCGAGGAACAGCCGATCACGAACGCGGACATCACCAGCGCTGCGCCAAGAATCTTCTTCATTGTGTGCTTCCTCCCAGGAGAATTTCCGCGTCGGCAACACCGTGTGCGGAAAGCGCGCGAACGGTATCAATCGCTGCGCTGACGTCGAGCACGCACCTTCCTTTTCCGACGAAAAACTCCACTGTGTGTCGGAAGGTGTAGGTGTCTCACCTCTTGAGAAATGCCCAGGCGTCGCGGAGATTTGCCACGCTCGCGTCGATGTCGGCTTCTTCAGTGTGCCGACCGGTCGTGAGTCGCACTGCGCCGACGGCGAGACGGGCATCGACACCGAGGGCGAGCAGCACCGCGGGCGCTTCGTCGTGGCCGTCGTGACAGGCGCTGCCCGTCGAAGCCGCGAGGAGCGAAGCGCGCGAGAGCAACGCGTTGCCGGTGACGCCCGGGAACAGCGCGTAGGTGGTGTTGGGCAAGCGCGGGGAGCGCTCCGCGGCGATGACGAGCCCGGGAATTTCGGAACGCAGCTTCGTCTCCAGACGCTCGCGCAGGGCGAGCAGCTTCCTGGCGTTCGCTTCGAGGTCGCGCACCGCCGCCACGCACGCTGCGCCGAAGCCGACGATGGACGCGACGTTCTCAGTGCCCGCGCGCAGACCGCGCTCGTGACCGGCGCCGAGCTGCTGCGCGTGGAGCGTGACGTCGCTGCGTTTGATCAACGCGCCGACGCCCTTGGGTCCGTAGAGCTTGTGCGCGGCGAGCGTCACGAGGTCGCAGTCGGCGAGCGCGAGCGCGACCTTCCCTGCGGACTGCGAGGCGTCGGCGTGAAGGAGCGTTCCGTGTTTCTGCGTGAGGCGATGGAGCGCGTCGAGCGGCTGCAGCACGCCCGTCTCGTTGTGCGCGTGAATCACCGAGAGCCAGCGCGCGCTGGGCTTCAGCCCGGCGGCCCCGCCAGGAAAAGGCGCGAGCGACGCGTCGACCTGCGCGAGGTCGAGCAGGCCGTTGGTCTTCACCTTCAGGCGGATGACTTCGTGGCCACTGCGCTCGAGTGCGTCGAGCACGCGCGCGGTCGCCGGATGCTCGACGTTGGTGCTGACGAGACGCTCCCTCACCCCGCCGCTCTCGCCGAGGGGGAGCGTTCCCTTCAGCGCGAGCGCGGTCGCCTCGGTGCCGCCTGAGGTGAAAATCACGTCGTTCGCGCTCGCTCCGCTCACCAGCGAGGCGACCTGCGCGCGCGCCTTCTCCACCGCTTCTTTCGCCGCGCGCCCGTACGCGTGCGCCGAGCTCGGGTTTCCGAAGTGCGTCGTGAGGTACGGCAACATCGCCTCGACCACTTCCGGCAGGAGCGGCGTGGTGGCGTTGTGGTCGAGATAAATCAACGCGGCTCGCCGAACTTGTTGGCGATGAGCGCGGCGATTTCATCGAGGCACTGCTGGCCACCTTCTCCGGTGCAGCGAATGGTGACCTTCATGCCCTGCGCGGCGGCGAGCATCAGCACGCCCATGATGGACTTGCCGTTGACCGCCTGGCCTTCGCACTCGAGCTCGACCTCGCACGGGTAGCGGTTGGCGGCCTTCACGAGCTGCGCGGCCGCGCGCGCGTGCAGGCCGAGCGCGTTGATGATGGTGAATTCTTTTTCGACTTTCATGTGCTCACTGGCTTCATGGTGCGGGCTCGCTTCTACCTCACAACAGCGCTCCCGCGAGCGTGGCCACGGCAGCCGACGCGTACAGCAGGAGCAGAGGCGGGAATTTCCGTTCCAGCGCGACGACGCCGAGCACGCCGAGCGCGAGGCAGACGAAGCCGGGCGCGAGACCTGCGCCTCCGAGCGTGCCGAACCACGACGCGAACCACACGCCGATGCCCGCAGCGCAGGCGGCGGCGATGGAACGAAGGCGCGTGCTCCACATGGGAACGCGGAGCGTGGCGAGGCGCGCCACCACGCCGGCGCCTTCGCGGTAGCCCGTCGCGAAGAGCCAGGCGCGCGTCGCGAGGTGCACCACGTTGTAGAGCGCGAGGAACACCAGCGCCGACCAGGGACCGATGACGGGGACCAGCACGGCCGAGAGCGCTCCGGCGGCGGGGCGCAATGACAGCCAATAAAAGCCATCACCGAGCGCGGCGAGCGGGCCCATGAGTGTCTGTTTGAAGCGCACCACGTCTTCGACGGTGCCTTCTCCGCGCGCGACCTTCACTTCGTGGAAGAGGATGCCGCCGACCAGCGCAGCCGCGGCGTAGGGGTGCGTGTTGAACGGCGAGAGGTGGCGCTTCACGGCTTCGCGGCGCGCGTTTTCGTCGGGGTAGAGGCGCGGCCACGCGGGCTCGAGCACGTAGAGCAGGCCCAGCGACTGCATCGCTTCGGGTGAGAAGCCGGCCTGAATGAAGAGGCTGCGCCACGCGATGCGCAGCAAGGTGAGGAACGGAATCATCGCCACCTCCCGCTGATCAGCAGCCCGCCGACGGTCAGCAACATCACGGTCACGGCGATGCGCACGCGTTTGGGCGCGTGACTCCCGTGTACGCCCGCGGCGGCCGCGGCGACACCCATCGCTGGAAATGCCCACGCCAACCCGCGCAACACCGGCAGCGGAGCGAGCTGCAGCACCGTCTCGACGCGTGGCCCAATCAGCGCCGCGGAGCCACACAGCAACCCGTAGAAGACGAACTGTGGCCACATCGCGCGCAGGTTCTGTCGCGCCGCCTTCCGCACGTCGCCCACCGTCACCGCCGCCGACGCACGTCCGAAGTACTTTCGTGCGCGCGCATCGAGGCGGTTCTCGAGCATGAGACCCGCACGCCCGAGCGGAGCGCACAACAACACCGCGAGCGTCCACATCGCCGGTGTCGAGTCGCTCCCCGAGGCGTTCGCCATTCCGGCGGCGAACGCCGAGCCGGTTACCGCGGGGAGCGTGTCGTGGTCGGGGTGCGCTCCACCGAGCGACGCGCCGCCGAGGTGGAGCAGCTCGAACACCAGCCCGACCATCAACCCGCCCACCACGTCGTCGAGCAGCGCGCCCGTCACCGTGCCCGCGACGATGGGCCGCGACACCATCGCCTGGAGGAAAGCGCGTCGCTCGAGCGCGAGCAGCCCTCCCCAGATGCTGGTGATGAGCACGGCGAACGGCGACACGACTCGCTCATATCGCAGTGGGGTGAGGGAGAATCACCGAGTGCGAGTCGTCTGCGACGGAGCCGGCGCCGAGAAGATGGGCAAGCCCGGCGGCTGGGCGTTCATCGTCCTCGGCGACGACGACACCGTGCTCGCCGAAGGGAGGGGCGGCGAGAAGAAGACCACCTCGCTGGTGATGGAGCTCACCGCCGCCGCCGAAGGACTCGAGGCCGCCGCGCGCCTCGAGCGCTCGAACAGTCCGGCGAACGTAGCCGCAGGCGGAGACTCGCCGAGAAACGAGCGCTCGAACAGTCCGGCGAACGTAGCCGCAGGCGGAGACTCGCCGAGAAACACAGTCGAACGCTCGAACGGGCCGGCGAACGTAGCCGCAGGCGGAGACTCGCCGAGAAACACAGTGCTCGTCAGCGACTGCAAAATCGCCCTCGACGTCGCGACGGGCGCGCATCTGCCGAAACCGCAGAAGTACCACGCGCTCTGCAAGCGACTGCGTGACGCCTTTCTCGCGGTGAACGCCACCGCGCGCTGGGTCAAGGCGCACTCCGGCGAGAAGTGGAACGAAGAGGTCGACGCCCGAGCGGCCAGCGCGCGAGAGGAAACTTCCACGCGGCGAAAACGCGCCGCAAGATGACCCTTCGTCATGGCGACGCCCTTCGCAGCGAAGTGGGAGGTCTCATCGCTGCGCTGGAACCACGGCTCCTTCGTCGAAGCGGCGAAGGTGAAGCCGCTGCAAGACCAGCGGCCCGGAGACTGGTGGGTCGAGCGTCCCGTGGCGGGGTTGAAGCAGCAGCACCTGGAGCGCATTCGACGGCGGTGGTGGCTCGCGTCACAGCTGAGCTCTCCGGCGTGGCCCGCGTTGCTCGATGCGGGTGAAGACGGCGACGAGTGGGTGGTCATCGAGTCGCCCGGTCGCCGCATGGACGGCACGTTTCCCTTCTCGAACCCGCAGAGCGCGCTCAACGCGATGCGTGGGCTCGCCCTCGGCGTGTCGGAGGCGGAGTCGCTGCTGCTCGGCGCCTGCACGAGTCCACACCTGAGCATTCGCGCGGCGAATCTGGGCACCGACGAGAACGGACGGCTGCATTTTCATCTCGCGGCGCTCGACGCGGAATGTGATGCCGGTTTTCCCTCGACGCCCGCGATGTGGATGTGGAGCCCCGAGGAGTTGTTCGGCCAGCCCGAGACCGCGCGCACCAACGTCTTCATGCTCGCGTGGCTGGGCACGTTGATGCTGACGGGGCGCTCTCCGTGGGGCTCGCCGGGAGACGGTCACACCGAGAATCAGCGTCGCGAGGCGCTCAAGCCGCTCATCGCGCAGGGCAAGTTGCAGCTGCAGCTGCCCGAGGCAGCGAAGGCGGTAGAGCCGATTCTTCGCCGCGCGCTGAGCTTTCACGCTCCGCAGCGGTACGCGAACGCGTTCGCGCTGGCAGATGCGTTGTCGGCGGTGGCTCCGGGGAATCCGACGCCGCGGCCGCCGTGTGACGTGCGCCTCGAGCTGCCGAAGATGGACCCGCGCTTCGAGACGCTGACGCCGCATCTCGAGAGCAGGCTGCTCAACGCGACCGACGAGTCGGTGACGTGGTCCGAGCTCGCGCAGTTGTTGGACGTGACGCAGTCACCGCGCGCGAAGTTGTTGCGTGGAGACGAGAGCGTGAAGGCCGAGCTCACGCCGGCCATCGCGGGGGAGAAGCTCACCATGACGTGGCGCAAGGGCTACGTGCGCGCGATGACGGTGGAGCCGGCCGTTGGGGGAAACAAGGTGACCACCACGGGAGAAGCGCGGCTGCTCGAATTGACGGCGCTGCTCCAGCACCCGTCGTTTCGATTCTTGAGTGAGCTGACGCTCGCCGGTCCGCTGCCCCATGCGCGCGTGTGGCTCGAGGTGCTGCAGCGCTTCGCGCCGGTGGGCTTGAAGCGCGTGACGACGAACTCCGTGGCGGCGACTGACCAAATCGCCACCGACATCTCGTTCCGCTTCCCGAAGTGGACGTGGGTGTGGGGCACCGCCACGTCGGGCGGCTTCTTCAAGAAGCTCTTCGGAAAATAATTAGCGCGTCGCGAGGGTGAGGAGCGCGAGGCGCATCTCTTCCCACGGAGAGCCGAGCGAGACACCCGAGGTGTCGTCGAGCAGCTTCTTCGCTTCGAGCGCGTCGCCGGTGCCGCTGACGAGCTTGTTGAAGCGCGAGACGAGCGTCACTGCCCACGCGGTCGCATCAGGGTCGATGCGGAAATACCACTCGAAGTAATTCTCGAGACGCTGCGCAACGGAACGAAGGGATTCAGGCTGCATGCTTCCTCCTGATTCGATTCATCTGGTTGTCGGCCGGTTGACGATTCATCGCAGAGGCCGATTTGCCGCCTCTGGGTGACATTGTGACGACTCTCACGTCACCTTGCAGTGGATTGTTGGGGTGCGATCTCTGCGCAGAAGATCGCACCTGATCGATTTCAAGGACTTACGCTCGGGCTCGATGTTCGAAGACGTGCTCGATGCGATGGGAATGACGCCGCGGGAGTTCGCGGGCGTGCACGTGCACTTCGAATCGGTGCAGCGCGTGGACGGTCCGCGCTTCGTGGTCAGCGTGCTTTTTCAGGCTGCGTTCGAGCCGGTGCCGAAGACGAAATTGGTGGTGAGCCAGGCGTTGAGTCAGCGCGTGCTCGAGACGCGTGACGTGCCGTCGCTCGAAGGTGGGCGCGTGGTGCGCATGCGTTTTCAGCTGAAGCTCGACGCGCAGGAAGAACCGGTGCTCGCGGTGCGCCTCGATGGAGAGAAGCCGCGCGGCCGTCGCGTGCGACCTGCGTGGAAGCTGCACGACGTGGCGGAAGGGACCGAGCCTCCGATGCGTGGGCCGCTCATCGAGGGCACGGCGAAGCCGCTGTCGGAGGCGTTGTTCGACTTGGTGTGGCGGCCGGGTCAGCTCGTTCCGCAGAAGCCGGCGCCTGTTCTCAAGCCCGTCGCTCCGATTGGGCCGGTGCGGTGGTGCCGTTGGTGTGGCTTCGAGGGCCCGCGCGCGGAGTACGAGCGAGCGCGAGAGTGTCCACAGTGCGCCGAGCCGTGGGTGTAATCAAAACAAGCTGCGCACGAACTCGACGAGCACTTCGAAGGCGCTCGGCTCCGGGGCTTTGTCGTCGTCACCGTTGAGGCGATTGTTCGAGCCGCGCGGGTGCTGCATGTACACGTCAGCGTGCACGACCGTCGGCATCAGCAGCGCGCCGAGGAGAGCAACGGTCAGGAAGCGCTTCTTGCGCAAAGCCCCCTGGGGCGACGCCGTTGGGTGGCGAATCGGCTTGTTCATGCAGAACCCGAAGTGCAGCGAGCGCACCAAACGACAACGCCCCCGAATTGTTTCGGAGGCGTCGCGCATTTCACGCTGACGTCGCATGACGTCGCGCCGCAATTGCTCTGCGAATCAGAACTGATTCCACAGGTACTGGTTGGTGACCTCGTGGTGGAACTGAATCTCGGGCACCTTGATCATCGAGCCGAGCGCCTTGCTGCACCGGTCGGCCTGCAGCTGCTTCACCTCGGCGTACTTGGTGAGGACGCTCTCTCCGAGCACCTCAGTCATGTACTTGCTGCCCTTGAAGAGGCGGATGCCGTCATAGATGTTGTCCGGCAGGAAGCGCGTGCGGCTCTTCTTGCTCTCGTCCTGGTCCGTTCCCGGGCCTTCGAGCGCGGTGCGCATCAGCGAGTAGAAGACCATGTACGGGTTCGCATCTGGAGCCACGCTGCGCACCTCGATGCGCGCCGACTTCTCGTTGCCGGTGGGGATGCGGACCATCGCGCCGCGGTTGTTCGCCGATGCCTTGATCTGATTGGGCGCCTCGAAGTGCGGGTCGAGCCGGCGGTACGCGTTCACCGACGGGTTCAAGATGAGGCACAGGTCATCGGCGTTGGAGAGGATGCGATCGATGCTCTCCCAGCCCGCCTTCGACAGACCGTCCTGGCCCTTCGCGTCCCAGAACAGGTTCTTGCCGGCCTTGTTGAACGACATGTTGGTGTGCATGCCGTTGCCGTTGATGCCGGTGACCGGCTTCGGGAGGAACGAAGCCGTGCATTCCAGATTCGCGGCGACCTGACGGCACAGCAACTTGTAGAGCTGCACCTGATCAGCCGTGATGAGCGCCTCGCTGTAGCTGAAGTTCATCTCGAACTGCGACGGCGCGACCTCGGGATGGTCCTTCTCGTTGTTGAAGCCCATCGCGCGCTGCACTTCAGCGGCGCCGTCGATGAACGCGCGCAGCTTGTCGCCCGGAAGCGAGTGGTAGTACCCGCCGATGGACACGTATTCGAACTTGCCCGTCTCGTTGTAGTGGCGCTCGGCGTCGCGGCCCTTGAAGAGGAAGCCTTCGATTTCGGGCGCGACGTGACAGATGAGCTGCTCTTTCTTGAACAGCTCTTCGCTGTACTGCTTGAGCTTGCTGCGCAGGTCCGACGGGTACGGCAGACCATCGCGGCCCATCACCTCGCTGAACACCAGCACCTTGCCCGGACCAAACACGTCCGCCGGCAGCCAGTAGAAGGCGGCCCAGTCGATGTTGAGGCGAAGGTCAGACTCGTGCTGCGCCGAGAAGCCACGCACCGACGAGCCGTCGAACGTGAGGTTGTCCTGGCTCTTGAGCAGGAACTTCTTGTCGTAGTCGAGCATGTGCAGGCGGCCTTCGAGGTCCGTGAAACAGACCGTCACCGCCTTGATGCGCTTCTCGTCCTGCAGGTACTTCATGCGCGCTTCTTTGAGCTTGTCCGCGTTCTCGCGGTTGACCCGCGCCTGCTTCACCTGGAGGTTCATTTCCTCGAGCTGCTCGTAGGGAATTTCGAGGAAGTCGCGAAGCGGGGTCGTCGTCATGTTTGTTCTCCAGTGGGGCCTGCGAAGGGTCTGACAGCCGAACTGAAGGCCATCTGACACACTGCTAAGGCTTCGTCGAGGCCTGTTAAGTAGAGTGGCGAAATCGCATGGCGCTCACTTCGCCGGCGGCACTGGTGTCTCTGCGGCGTCGAGCCTGGTGCGTTGCATCCAGAAGCGCACCACCTGCGGCTCGACGCCTTTGCGTTCCCCGCCGCTCAACTTCGAGAGCAACGCGGAGAGGGGCGGCCGTTTCCAGCGGCCTCTCCGTGGAGGTCGGCGTCGGTGTATTCGGCCACTCGGCCCTTCGCGAGGATGATGTTCGGCGTCAGCGCCTTGAACTCGTCGTTGAAGCCCACGCCCGACTTGCGGTCGAACCACGGCTCACGCGAATACGTCATCAACGCCACGGGCATCTTCTGGCCGGTGCGCGCATTGAGCGAGTCGGTCATGCGAATGGTGTTGGGCGTCACTTCTCCGGTGCCGGGCCGTGCGGGGTCGTAGCCGAACGTGGTGCCGCCGGTGATTTGGTCCGCGCGCGAGTTCGCTCCTTCGGGGAACGCCTTGCGCACGTTGGTCAACACGCCCAGCAGTCCCTTGAGCGGCGGAGCGAGGCGCGCCAGCTCGGCGGCCGCCTGCGGCGTGTCGAAGTCGTAGTTCCAGCGCACGCGCCAGCTCTCGTCGGGCCTGGTCTTCAACGTGTCGAGCGTTTGCTCGGGCGTCACCCACGTCGGGAGGTCGGCTTCCCACAACTTCTCGGCGAGGCGTGGGCCGGCCCTGGAGAGGATGGCGGCGACTCCCGGCTCGTCGCGCCGGCGAATGCAGTCGGAAAGCTGCGCGATGGTCTTTGCGTCGTCGGCCTCGAAGCTCTTCGGCGCGAGCACCTCGGTGCCCTTGAGGGCGATGAAGTTCATCACTCCGGCGGCGTCGTTCGCGAGGCGGCGCGGTTCCTTCTTGAGCGCGTTGTCGAGCCAGCCGCCGGCGCGCGTGGCTGCCGCTTCGAGCGACTGCGCGGCCTGCTTCGCGGTCGACGCAAGGGGCAACGACGACACGGCGCGGGGCAGTGAGAGCGACGGCTTCTTGACGTTCATGGGCGGGTTTTCCGTTTCAGGGTGAGTGGTGGAGGGTGAGACCGGCGAAGGCGCGTTCCGCCGGGCGACAAAGCTGTAGGGCTCAGCGCTGCGCCGACTCGGTGCCGACGGCGCCACTGGCTTGCAGGCTCTCGACGATGTGCCCGTAGATGGTCGCGTCCCAGAAGCCATCGAAGTGGCCGTAGGCGCGTGGGCCGCCACAGAGCTCGACGTTGCGTGCGCCCTCGAGCGCCGCGGTGTCGCGGGGCATCAGGAGCGCGTCGTCGCAGCTGTAGATGGACGTCACCTGCGTCTGCTTCGGGAGTGGGCGTGCGTTGACGACTTGCATGAAGGCGCTCCCGCGCTCGAGGTCTTCGAGGCCCTGCCACGAGGTGACGCCCGCGGCGATGAGTGCGGGCACCGTGCCGTGGTGTGGCGAGACGAAGGTGACGAGGTGTTCGACCGAGGCCGCGCCATCGAGCTCCTGCAGGTAGAAGCGCGCCGCGACGCCGCCGGTGCATTCGGCGACGAGGTCGACGCGGCGACCTCCGTTCTCGGCTCGCACGCGGGCCACGAAGCGCGCGAGGTCGTTTGCAGCGCGGGCGATGCCGGTGCTGATCAACGCGGGGTCTTCCCAGATGACGACGCGGAAGCCATCGCGCTCGAGGCGAGCGGCCATCGGCGCGAACATCTCGCGGCCGATGCTGATGCCGGGCACCAGCACCACGACGCGTCCGGCGCCACGCGCGGCGGCGACGGGGCGGACCGCGGCTTCACGGGTCACGGCTTCGCGTGCAGCAGAGAGCTCGTGGTCGTAGTGCGCGAGCCAGTAGTCCTTCCACGCGAAGACGTTGTCGGGCTGGCGGATGACGGCCTGGGTCGAAGCGCAGGAACTGAGCAGCGCGAGAGCAGCGATGAAGATTGGCTTGAGCATGGGCGCTGGTGTGCCGCAGCTCGGGCGGAGAGGCGTTCAGCGAGGCGCCAAAGACGTTCGCCCGGGTGCCACGGTGACGCCTCCGCGGGCGCTGGCGCGAAACGCCGTGGGCGTCAGGCCCAGCACTTCGCGAAACGCGGTGGCGAGGCGCTGGCTGCTCGGAAAGCCGACCTCCTGCGCGATGTGGGTCAGCTTCCAATCGGTGTCGCGCAACAGCGTTTGAGCGCGCTCGACGCGGGCACGTCGCAGCTCGAGGTGAAAGGCCGAGGCTTCCTCGGCGAGCCGCCGGTGCAGCGTGCGCGTCGACAGGCCGAGGGCGCGCGCAGCGTCGGGGGCGCGAGTGGCCTCGGGGTGCTCGGCGAGCCAGCGGCGCAGCGTGGGGAGGAAGCGCGTGTCGGGCACCGCGCGGTCCAACTCGGCGACGAGGTGCTCGAGCTGGAGCCGTGGCTCGAGTCCAGAGTCCGTGTCGCGTGCGAGTGCAGGCTCTCCGAGTGCGCGGGGAGTTCGCGATGGCGCGACTTCACGAGGCCGTTCGCGCGCTCGCAGCCTTCGCGCGGGAGGCGCGTCTGCGGAGGTCGCTCTCGAGGGAAGTACGTTTCCGCCGGCAGACCTCCTGGACGTTCGCGACGCTGCGGGCGGGACCTCGAGCCACAGGCAGGCTTCATCCACCGACTCGAAGACGCGCACCGGGTGTCCGGGCGTGAGCTGCACGTAGAAGCCGGCCACCATCGCTCCGACCACGCCCTTCGGCTTGAGCACGGCCTGACGCACGAGCCGCTTCGCGAGCGCCGCGCGGTGACGCTCGACCCACGCGCGCAACACCTCGAAGCCGAGCTCGCCGACGACCTCGAGGGCGCGCAGGTCGACCAGCGACCAGTACCGGGGCGCGCGCGGGCGCAGGAGTGTCTCGATGCACGCGACCAGTTGCTGGCCGTCGTGCACGTCGGGCTTGCCCCACACCTTCCAGCCCGAGACGTGGCCCAGGCTCCAGAAGGTGAAGTGGGTGCCCTCGAAGCGACCGTGTGGTTCGCGGAGGAACGTGTCGAGGCTCGAGGTCACCATGAGATGCGGAAGGTCGCTCCGGTGTCGCCGCTGGTGACGGGCGCTGCATCGGGCAGACGGTCGATCGCCGCCGTCGTCACCTGTACTCCCGTCACGCCGGTGTGCTCGAGGCCCAGCGCGCGCTGCAACGATTCCGCTGCCTGAGAGAACAGCAGTTGCTCCGCCACACGAGCGTCTTACTGTTCTTACGCATGTCGCAGCACTTCCTCGCGCCGCCATTTCATCTCCCTGAGGGGCGCGATGCGCGGCTGGTGCATCACCTCGAGGAAGACGACTGGGCTTCGGCGACGACGCTGTTGCGCGACGTGGTGACGCCTTCCACGACCGAGTGGAAGTGGCTGGTGCTGCTCGCCTACGTGCGCTTTCGCGACGCGAGTGACGTGATGCCCGACGAGCTGACCGACGCGTCGCGCGAGGCGTTGGGGTTGCTGACGCGCGCGATGGACCACGGCGCTCCGTTCGAATCGGTGGCGCCGTTTCGTGAAGCCGTCGAGCGCACGTTGGACCAGCTCTCGCGCGGTGAAGAAGCGCTGCTCGCGAAGTTGGGGCGTGACGATGACGCGTCGGGCGTGAGCGTCGAGGAGTTGGACAACATCGCGACGCTGGTCGCGCGAACGCAGCCTGCGCGCGCGGTGAAGTTGTTCGAGGCGCTGGCGGAGCGGCAGAAGGAGACGCCGCTGCGGCATGCGTCGTTGGCGCGAGCGGCTCTGGCGCGCGTGGCGGCGGGAAAGTTCGGCGAAGCGAAGCCCGCGCTCGAGGCCGCGATGAGCGAGGACTGGTCGAAGCGGCCCCTGTCGGATGAGCGGTTGACGTTGGAGGCCGTGGAGACGGCGTTGCTCGAGCACGCGACGGGCGCGGAGTTCATCGCGCTGTGGCAGCTGGCGACCGAGCGGGGGACGGCGATGGCGTTTCCGTTTCCGTCGGTGTGGCCGCATCAGGAGCGGCTCTTTCTGCGCTGCCTCGAGGTGCGCGACTTCAACCACGCGCGGGCGTTGGCGACGCGCATCGAGAACGAGCGCGCGGAAGTTCCCAGAGCGCTCGCGGAGCGTTTCCGCGCGGTCCGAGTCGAACAAGTCTGAAGCGAACGAAAAAGATTCCTCTCCCTCGGGGAGAGGGTCAGGGTGAGGGAGATCTCACTTCGTTCTCACCTCGAGCGGCGCATCGAACGGCACCACGAGCACGCGACGGTCGAGCTCGCGCGGCGCGTCGGCGGTCATGACCCAAATCGGAAAATTCTCGAGCGGGAAGTTCACGCTGAAGCTGCCGTCGGAGCCGGTGATGACGGTGTTGTCGAACCCCATCGGTTTGGGCATCGCCCTGGGGTCGAGGTACGCCGAGCCGCTGAGATTGAAGCGGTTGAGGCGCAGCGTGGCGCCGGGCACTGCGTTGCCGTTGGCATCGAGCAGACGCCCGGTGAGTGGAGGGACTGGCTCGAGCTTGAGCACGCGCTCTCCGTTCTTCTTCAGGAACTCCGTGACGGGCTTCGCGGCGTGAAGGTGGGCGCCGTCGAACGCCACGGCCGACGCAGTCAGCTCTCCCTCGGGGAGTTCGAGCCGGCAGCTCGTCGCGCAGGTGCTCATGCCGAAGCGGTGGCGCACCACGATGCGGGAGCTGGTCGAGCCGGGCCCGACGGTGGTGAACGTCACCCGGTAGAGCGGTTCGAGTTGGAGCGAGAGGCCTTCCTGCGGCGCACGAACGAAGTGTGGCTGTGAGCGCAGGAAGCCATGGCGCGCGTCGACCTCGACGACGTCGTCGGTGGCGACTGGGAGGGTGAACGTTCCGTCGACCTCCGTCATGACGTGGGGGCTGCCGGCGGTGACGATCGCGCGGATGACGGGTTCTCCATCGACACCGACGACGCGCCCCTTGATGACGCGTTCGGCGAGCACGGCCACGTCGAGCTCGGTGGTGGTGGGCTCGACGAGGAGCACGTTGGGTTGCGTGCGCGGCGCGGTGACGGTCCACAGCCCGGGCTCGAGCGGGAGCGTGACGTTGCCCATCATGTCGACGTTTCCGCTCAGGCGCCGACCGTTGGCTGCGGCGAGCTCGAGGCGTGTGCCGATGGCGGTCTGACCATTTCTGGTGACGTGGATCAACACGTCGTGCGGAGCGACGACGACTCCGGCGTCTTCCGTTGTCGATGGTGGCGCGAGTGCAGGAACCGAAGCGGGGACGACCGGATTCGGTTGCACGCTGACGACAGGGTTCGGTGGTGTGGGGGGTTCGGGCGCTGTCTCGGGCGGCTCGGAGCGCGTGAGCATGAACGCGAGCACGACGATGACGACGAGACTGAACCCGAGAAGAACTCTCCCTCTCCCTCGGGGTGAGGGGTTGGGGTGAGGGAGCGCGCCCTTCATCACGGCACGGTGCCGGTGACGAACCGCGAAACGCCGTGGAGCGAATTCGATTCCTGCACTTCGGTCCACGTCACGCCGTCGGTCGAGCGCAGACGCACCGGAATCGTCGGCTGCGGATACCGCGTGCGGTTGCCGAGGAAGTGGCCCTGCTGGTCCCAGTGGATGCTCTCGGCTGAGAGGTTGGGCGTCTGCGTGTTCCACATCATTCCGTCGGCGGAGCTGATCAGAAAGCGCGTGTACGGAGCCATCGGGCGCGTGCCGATGAAATAGACGCTGTCGTCTTTCACGGTGGCGCCGGCGACTCCGGACACATCGACGCCAGCGACCGCGGTCCACGCGTTGCTGCCCATGGCGAGCGTGCCGAGGGTGCTGCCGAACACCGCGTAGAACGCGCCATGCGACTCGACCCAGATGATCAAGTTCGCCGACGTGTTGTTGAGCGCGGGGATGTCGGTCCACGTCGCTCCGTCGGTGGAGATGCTCGAGATGTGCATCGGCGTCATCGCGTACGAGTTACCGACGGTGACGAAGCGGCCGCCGCCGAACGCGACCGAGCGGTGGTGGAACGACTGATACGGAGCGGGGCACTGCCAGCTCAGCCCGTCCGTCGAGAAGCAGCGTGAGCCGTTGCCGCCCGCGGCGACGAAGCGGCCGTTGCCGTACGCGCACCCACCGAGCCAGTCCGCGCTCGCACGACCGTTCTGTCCGTCGAGCGTTTGCAGCGCCGTCCACGTGAGACCGTCGGTCGTGCTGCGGAACGTGCCGTCGCTCTGGCCTCCGACCGCGAGGAAGCGGCCGTTGCCGTAGCAGTGACCGCGAATCATCGTGTCGGTGTGACCGTCGGCCCAGTCCGCGTCGCTCGGAGCGAGGTCTTGCACGTCGCCTTGAATCGTCATGTTGCCGTCGGTGGTCGAGTAGCGGCGATCGCCTCCGACGCCGACGGTGATGAGTCGCCCGCCACCGCCTGTTGCTGCGCCGCCGCCCGTCGTCGAGCCGCCGCCAGTCGCTGCTCCGCCGCCGGTCGCTCCACCGCCGCCGGTCGCTCCACCGCCGCCGCCGCCGCCACCCGTCGCTGCGCCTCCGCCCGTTGGTGTGCCACCGCCGGTGTTGGCTGCGCCTCCGCCGCTGCCCCCGCCGGTGCCGGCGTCGGTCATCGGTGCTTCGGGACACGCTGCGAGGAGTGCGACCGTCAGCATCGCGACGAGAATGCGCATGACCTCGTTCTACTCCGTGCGCGGCGCCCGTTGTTGCTCGCTACCGCGGGAGGATGGCGTCGATCGCCGCAGCCGCGGCCTGATCTCCCGCCTTCTTGTACGCATCGCGCGCCGACTTCCACAGTCCCTGTGCCTCGAGCGCGAACGCGAGATTGGCCCACGCCGACGCATCATCCGGATGCGCATCGGTGCGCGCCTGAAAGACGGTCGCCGCTCCCTTGAAATCGCCCTTGTGCAACAACTCGATGCCCGCGTTGCAGCCTTCACACGACTCGAGCGTGAACTCGGTGAGCGGCGGCCGCGGAGCGAACGCATCGACGTAGTCGTGCGCCAACTCGTTGAGGATTCCGCGCATCATTGCGTCGGGCGGATCAGCAGCCGTGCGCAGTGACGTTCGACGCTTCGGCTCCGAGCCAGCGAACGAAGCCGCGAACACGACCCGAACGGTGCGCGCCCCAGCCTGCGGAGCGCCGAAGAAA
Source organism: Archangium sp. (assembly GCA_016792935.1). Classification (GTDB taxonomy): domain Bacteria; phylum Myxococcota; class Myxococcia; order Myxococcales; family Myxococcaceae; genus Archangium_A. Next base: position 31,857 of record JAEUJS010000453.1, read on the forward strand.
CCACCGAGCGGATTGCTGCCCGCGGGCGCATCGAAGGAGAGCTCGTGCAGCGAGACCCGCAGCGCCCCGTCACCACACGGAGCAGGCTCGCAGAGCGTGAACCGGCTCTTGAGCTCGTACGTCATGCGCGTCTTCAAGTAGTCGGTGATGCGTTCACCGTTCGTGAACGCGTCGAGCTTCGGGTCGGGGACGAGCTCCAGCGAGAGCGTGCGCACGTCGCCGAGCGCCGCGGTGGGCCGAGCGAGCCGCCGCATCTTCAACGACGGGGCACAACCACTCACCACGACGACACACACCAGAGCGAGCACGCGCATGGGAGTCATTCCTTCGGAAGGAGGGAGCTGCGTTCGAGTTGTCGCGCCAGCGTGCGCTCGTCTTCGCCGACCACGGCGCCTGCAGCGAGGAGCTTCTTGACCATCCGCTCACGCCGCGACTCGTCCTTGTCGAGCGTGCCGTCTTTCTTCCAGGCCGCACCGATGAGCGCGAGGTGCAGCAGCGAATTCCCCGCGTACTTCATGTTCGGGTCGCCACCTGCACCCAGAAACTGATCCAGCTTCGCCTCGTCGAGCGTGAGCATCGCGCTCTGCATCTCGATCTGCGCCTTCACGCCGTTCACGCCGTTGACCTGGTTGTCCAACGCCGTGATGCGAATGGGCGCGAAGAGGAACACCAGCCCCGCAAGCGTCCAGGCACCAACCGCCGCCTTCGCCTGCGTGCCACGCAACAACTCGAGCCACTTCGCTCCACGGCCACCGCGGAACACCGACACGTTCAAGAACACGCGCACCATCGCCAGGCCGAACGTCAGCGCGGCCCACGTGAGCCCGCGAATCGAACGCATGCCCTGTTCGGCCGCGCGATCGAGGTTGATGTCGAGCGTCGGAGGCGACGTCAGCACGTCGTAGACGCTCGCTCCGATGGTGAGGATGACGAAGAAGCCGGCGAGCAGAATCAACACCACCGCGCCCTCGAGCGCCGAGACGTCGCGCTGCGTGCCCGCCACCACGTCCTTCAACTTCGCCAGCTCGTCCTGCACCTCACGCACGTCTTCGGCGAGCGTCGCCACCCACTGACTGAGCCCCTCGCGCGACGCCTGCAGATGCGAATCGGGGTTCACCGTGGTGCGTCCCTCACGCCACGACTGCGAGAGCGGAGAGAAAATCTCGCGCGTGTACGCCTCGACCAGCGCGTGCTGCACCACGCTCAGTGGCTTGTGGTGCGCGAGCGAGTTGCGCACCAGCCGCACACCATCCAAATACGTGCGCAGCGTCGCGCGCCGCTCACGGAGCATCGCCAGGTACTGTTCCACCTCGAGCAGTGATTGGTAGCGCGGGTATTCCTCGCGGTTCACGAAGAGGCTGGCGAGGTCTCCGAAGCTCATGCCGGACAGCACGTCGCCTCCCGCTGCCGAGCGCTGCCACTTCTCGATGGAGTCCGCCTTGAAGACGGTGCGCAGCCGCGTCACCAGCGCGTCTTGCGTGCGGTAGCTCTCGTGAATCAGCTCGCGCAACACGAGCTCGAGCGCTCGCACGCGGGACGCGGTGTGCGCTTCGTCGGTCGGAATGCCCGGGAGCTCCACGCCCACGACGCCCAACTTCTGCGCCATCGGGTCGAGCCATTGCAGCGCGCGGAGTGACGCGAGGTTGATCAGTTCGGCTCTGCGCGGCGTCTCGGCCGGTGAGGCGTTCCAGCGCTCGACGTCGCTCAGCGCTGCGTCGAACGTCGAGAGATCCGACTCGTTGATGCCGAGCTGATCAGCGACGACCTTGCGGCCCAGCTTCGATTTCAGCAACAGCCACGCGGCGTGATCGGTGCCGGTCGCTCCGAGGGCGGTGAGGATGCGGGCGAAGACGGCGATGACTTGCGCGTGCATGAAGTGGCTTCTCCTACGCGAAGGCGCGCGCGCTCGCCTCGGCCACCGTCGTGAACTCCTGCTTCGCGGTGTCGTAGTCGCGCAGGAAGAACGGATCGAACAGCGGGAAGCAATCGGGGAACATCAGCGCGTCGTCGTCACTGATGATTCCCTTCGATGCCAACGACTTCACGTGCGCCTCGAAGCGCTCCCGAATCGCGTCACGCTCACGCGCATCGATGGCGCGCGCCTCACGCAGCCGCTCCGACAACTCGGTCGCCAGCGGAGGCAAGCCGAGCAACGGTTGGTAGCGCGCGAAGAACGCGAGCTGTCCGGTGAGCCACCGCCGGAAGCCGCGCTCGGTCGAATGTTCCACGCGCTCCTCGAGTGTTCCACGCGCGTTCTTGAACGTGAGCGCCGGTTGGATGCGCTCGTTCCACACGAGCTCGAACGTCGCCTCGACCAGGTCCGGCACCGAGAGTCCGCGGCCCAGTCGTGCGACCACGTCGCTGACGAACCACAACCCCTGCGCGCGGAACGTCGGAGCGCCCACCAACTTCACCCATTCCCGCACCATCTGCGCGCGGCCGTGGAGGTTCTTCCAGTTCACGCGCGTCCACTGGAAGTCGGCGACGAAGAACCTGGTGTACTTCTCCTCGAACGACTTCCACGCGTCGGCCTGTTCACTCAACGCGCCCGGCACGCCGCGCAACACGAAGCGCGTCACTTCGCGCGCGAGCGACTTCAAATCGCCGGACAGCTCGCGTGGGAGCGATTGGTAGAGCGGGAAGATGCGCCGCTTCGCCCAGTCGTAGTCTTTCGGAGCGAGCGGACTCCCCGCGAGTGACGCGACGTAGGTCATGTCGGCCATCACCAGCGAGATGGCTTCGCTCATCATGCGGTACGCGATGTACGTGCGACGGTGATCTTCCGAGTCCACTCCGTCGAAGAGCAGGTCGGGCATCAGGTGGTGCATCACGTCGTGGAACATGTACGTCGCCTCGTGCACCGCGTCGTTCTTGGCGACGAACGGGAGGCCTCCGTTCAAGCCCGGGAACCAGTAGTTGCCCTCGCGGCGGCTCTGCACCGAGCGGAAGAACACGCCCTCATGCACCACGAAGTCGAGCGCGCTCTGCAGCGGTGAGGGGAGCTGCGCGTAGAGCGGGTGTTCGAGCAGCAGCCGCGCGTTGGTGTTCCAGTCGGCGAGCAGCGTCCACTTGAGCGCTTTGGGTTGCTCGAGCAGCAGGCGCTCTTTCACGAAGGCCGACAAGCACTGCTCGCGCGCGGAGTTCTTCAGTCCCGCTTCGCTCATCGCGTGCAGCGTCGCTCCTGAAGCCAGCAGAGCCCCCTGGGGCGACGCCGTTGGGTAGTGAAGCGTGAAGGCCGAGTCCCAGTTGAAGACCGTTGGATCATCGGGCCGCAACGCAGACGCGTCGAACGTGCCCTGCACCTCGCGAATGAACGAGCGGCGCACGAGCTCGCCGCTCTCGTTCTTCACCCACGCATGGAGACGGCAGATGTTCCGCGCTGGACCGACGTAGCCGGGACGCACGAGGTCCCCGCTCGGGTCGAAGATGTTGCTCTCGTCAGCGAGGACCGCGCGCGCTTCGTCGAGCCAACCGAGGAGCTGCTCCTTCGACTCCGTCGGCGGCTCGACGTGAAGCGTCTGCGCGTGACGCCCGAGGAAGCGGCGGTACTCCGCCACCTTCCAGGCGTTGTGGGTCATGAGGACGACGCTCACGCGCGCACCCTCACGTTCAGCGACTTACTTTCCGACTTCGCAGGACTTCTTGTGGCCGAGGTCGCAGCCCTTCTTGTAGCTCTTCTTCGCGAGGACCTTGTTCACCGGCATGCCTTCGCCGTTGGCGTACATCACGCCGAGGTCGTAGCAGCCCGCGCCGTATTCCATGTTGCACGCCTTCTCGAAGAAGACCTTCGCGTTCGGGAGGTCCTTCTCGCGGCCTTCGCCGTTCAGGTACATCACCGCGACGTCGTAGCAGCTCGCGCCGTCGCTCTTGGTGCAGTTGCCGTTGAAGAGATCGAACGCCTTGTCGAGGTCCTTCTCGCGGCCTTCGCCGTTCAAGTAGCGGAACGCGAGGTCACGGCAGCCCGGCGAGTTCTTGCCGTCGCACGCCTTCTGGAACGAGTCGGCCGCCTTCTTCACGTCCTTCGCGAAGCCTTCGCCCTTGAGGTACATGACGCCTTCGTTGGTGCAGCCGCGCGCGAAACCGCCCGCACACGACTTGGCGTACGACTCCGCCGCCTTCTTCTTGTCGATGTCGACGCCGAGGCCGTCGTCCCAGATCCAGCCGAGGTCGTCGCACGCTTCGGCGCTGCCGTGCTGGCAGCCCTTCTCGAGGAGCGGCTTGGCCGCTGCGTAATTCTCAGCGTCGATGTTGGCGCGGCCGGCCTTGGCACAGGCGGACGCGTTGCCTTTCTTGCACGCGGTCTCATCAGCACCGGCGGCGAAGGCAGCGAGGGACCACAACGGGAGGACCAGGAGTGCGCGTTTGATCATGAGCGGGACCATACTCAGGTCGCGTTTTTCCCCAACCGCGAACTGCGCAGTGGAGAACCGACCAGGGGGCGGTTCGGAGCGAGCAGGGTGGTGTGTGTGTGGGCTCCAGTGCGAGGCCACTGGGTGGGGTTTCGAGGCTCCAGGCGCGCGCGTGGTGGCGCGGGGTTTCGTCGGCGCGGTGCGTGCTCTTGCGACTGCGCATGGAAACGCAAAGCGCAGGCATCACGTTGACGGGACGACGGAGCAACAACGAGGACGCGATGCTCGACGCATCGCAGTTGGGACTGTTCGTGGTCGCCGATGGTCTCGGCGGGTACGAGGGCGGAGAGATTGCGTCGAAGCTGACGACGCGCACGCTCGAAGAGTTCATCGCGGAGAACCGTCGCGACCCGCAGGGCACGTGGCCCATTCGCGAAGTGAAGACGCGCACGTACGAGGAGAACCTGCTCGCCGCAGCGGGAGTCGCCGCGCACGAGGAAATTCTCGCGCAGAAGGAGGGGCGGCTCTCGCAGATGGGCTCGACGGTGGTCGCTGCGCTGCTCAAGGGAAACCTGCTGACGGTGATGCACTGTGGCGATTCACGCATCTACCGCCTGCGCGATGGGGCGGTGTTGGCGCTCACCAGAGATCATTCGTTGTGGGCCGAGATGGAAGCGGCGGGTGTCGCCGGGCCGCGCTCGGAGTTCGCGTACAAGAATCAGATCACGCGGGCGCTGGGCTTGAACGGTCACGCGAAGTGCGACGTGGCGACGCATCAGGTCGAGAGCGGTGATGTGTATTTGTTGTGCAGCGATGGGCTGTACGACCCGCTCGACGACGCGCGGCTGCGTGCGGGGCTGGAATTGGCTCCGAGTGAGGCGGTCGACGATCTGTCGCGCGCCGCGTACGAGCTCGGGAGCGCCGACAACATCACGGCCATCGTGATTCGGGTGACGAGTGTGTGAAAATGGTCGTTGCGCTGCTCTGGTTCGACGGCTGAGAACTGCCTTGAGTGGTGTCGGGTGAGGGTTTGGGTCGCGCCGAACGTCGGGCATGCCTCTCTCCTTCGAGCGAATTTCAGTCAATCGACCACTGAGTGGATCTGGTCGTCCTGACAGCCAATTTCAGACAATGGTCGGCCACGCCTCGAAGATTGAGCGCATTGAGCGCACTTTTTCGCTCGGAATGAGGGGCTCGAGCGCTGTTCGGCAGTGCGAGTGATCAACAAACACCACTTCGACCCGAGTGCTGTGACTGCCCCTCACCCGACCCTCTCCCGCTCGTTCAACTCACAACGTGAGGATGCTGACGGTCGGCTCGGTGCCGGTGTGTTGCTTGTCTGAGTCCCACACGAGCAGCACGTGTTCGCCGCGCTTGCCGAGGTCCTGCTTCACCACCAGCTCGCGCGCTGCGGTCGCCGGCTCGGACAGCGACGCGTGGTCCATCAACTCCGGCGTCACGCCCCACGACAACGCCAGCTGCCGACACGTCGGAGCATCCGCCGCCAACGCGACGACCGGCGCCGCAGGCCGCTCGGAAGAGACGATGCGCGCCGTGTTTCCCGAGCGCGTGGGAACGACGACCGCCCGCACATCCAAATCGCCCGACAACATCGACGCCGCGCGCGACAACGCCGACGACACGCGCAGACCGGTCTCCGGGTCCAACTCCGAGACCTTCCCGAAGTAGCGATGCTTCCAGCTGTAGCCCTCGACCATGCGCAGCACGCGATCCATCGTCGCCACCGCTTCACCGGGGTACTGCCCGCTCGCGGTCTCCGCCGACAACATCACCGCGTCGGTGTGACCGAACGCCGCGCTCGCCACGTCCGTCACCTCGGCGCGCGTGGGACGAGGCGAGTCGATCATCGACTCCAACATCTGCGTCGCGACGATGACCGGCTTGTGCAGCTTGCGTGAGAGGCGAACGAGCTCCTGCTGAATCAACGGCACTTCTTCGGCCGGCATTTCCACGCCGAGGTCACCGCGCGCGACCATCACCGCGTCGCTCACCTCGATGATTTCTCCGATGACCTGCAACGCCTCGGGCTTCTCGATCTTCGAAACGACCGGCGTCTGAAACTGATTCGCCGCGAGCAGCTGCTTGAGCGAACGCACGTCTTCCGCGCTGCGCACGAACGAGAGCGCGAGAAAATCGACTCCCAGCTTCGCGGCGAAGAGCGCGTCGTTGCGATCCTTCCCCGTCAACGCCGGAGCCGACACCGCCACGCCCGGCAGATTGATGCCCTTCCTGTCCTTCAACTTCCCGCCGTGGACGACGTGGCACTTCACGTCCACTCCGTCGCTGGAGAGCACCTTGAGCTCGAGATTTCCGTCATCGAGCAACACGCGGTCGCCCGCCTTCACGTCCTTCGCGAGCTCTTCGTATTCGGACGGAATCAGCCCGGGCTTTCCCAGCAAGCCAGCGCGCGTGGTCATCACCACTTCACTGCCACGCTCGAGCTCGATGCTCCCGCCATCGAATTTTCCGGCGCGAATCTTCGGGCCGCAGAGGTCCGCGAGAATGGCGATGTGTTTGCGCGCCGCCTGCGCCGCCGCACGAATGCGCGTGTACGCCTGCTGGTGCAGCTCGTGGTTGCCGTGGCTGAAATTGAGACGAAACACATCGACGCCGAGGTCGATGAGCTTGGCGAGCATCTCCGGCGAGTTCGACGCGGGGCCGACGGTGGCGACGATTTTCGTGCGCCGCCGTTTCAACATCACACGACTGAGATCGAGCGAGGGCATGCGCCCTTTTACTGCCTGCGGCGTCTCCGCATCAGCGGAACCAGTGCCAGCAACGCGAAGAGCGACGGAGCGACCGAGCACGCGGCGGGCGTCAACGTCACCTCTTTCCCCGCTGGCAGCTGCACCACCGGAGCACACGCCTTGATGGCGCTGTCCGTCGTCGCGACGCATGCCTTGCCCTTGCCGCAATCGTCCGCCTCGAGGCAGCGCGTGCGGCACGTCGGCTCAGCGCCCTGCGAAGGAATCGTCACGCACACCAGGTCGAGCCCGTCGCACAACGAGTTCGCGGTGCACACTTCGCCCGCCGCCGCGGTCGGCAGAATCGGGAAGCGGCACACGCCCGCGTTGCATTCCAGCCCGTTGATGCACGGCGTGTTGGTGTCACACGCCATGGTGCAATACGGCTCGGGGTGCTGCGGGCTCTCGCGGCACATGCGCGAGTTGCAGTGCGCGTCGCGGCCACACGGCTGGCTGACGGGAGAGCAGTCGAAATCTCCGAGCAGACCGCACGGAACGGCCGCGCACACGCCGTCCTGCGCACAGCTCGAAGGACAATCGGGGTCAGACGTTCCCGGCGCGTTGCACGCGGCGTTGCACATGCCGTCAGCGAGGCAGAGACAATCGGGGTCGGGCGTCGCGCAGCCAGTCGTCTGGCACTCGTGGTCCGCCATGCACGACGCGGCCTCGTAGAGGGCGACGTTGTCGGTGACCCACTGGTTGTTCGCGTCAGGGCGCGTGGACGTGCCGGGTCCACATTCGGCCATGCGCGTCTTGGAATTCACGCCGATGACGCGCTTCTGGCCGTCGGGGAAGGTCGCGAAGATGGGACCGCCGGAGTCTCCGAAGCAGGTGCCCGAGAGTGGAACGTTGGTGCCCGTCACCAGCGTCGACGATGCGACTGACACGATGGGGATGACGATGGTGCGCTTGGTGCCGGAGTTGTTGCTCTGCGCGCTCTCGACGCCGTAGCCGGTCGCTTCGACGAGCCGCGTGCGCCACGAGAGGTCGAGCATTTCCTGGTTCCACTGCAGCGGCCGTACGAACGGCTCGCGCTCGAGCTGCACGAGCGCGATGTCGACGTTGGACTCGTCGGCTTCCGTGGCGGTGAGCCAGTCGGGGTGCGCAATCCACGCCGTGGCGCGGATGGTCTGGTTGTCGCGTCGAACGGTGGCGTTGGTCGCATCGACGTAGCGGGCGCTGGTGCGCTTGTCGTCGCTGCGCACGCAGTGAGACGCGGTGAGCAACGTGCGGCGGCCGACGAGCGTCGAGGTGCAGGTGCCGGCGCTGCCGTCGGCCATCTCCATCAAGATGCTGAAGACCTGCGGGTAGCCCCAGGTGACGCGGCCTCCGACGATGCCGTCGCGGCGGGCTTTGATCAGAGCCCCCTGGGGCGACGACGTTGGGTAGCGAACCAGCTGATCAGCTTCGTCGGTCTCATCGACCGGACCACAAGCGGTGAACACCAATGCGGCGGCGAGAGCCCAGGACGCGATGCGCATGCGGCGCCTCTAGCACGCGCGCGCTCGGGAACTAGGGGATGAGGCCGACGTAGTTGACCGGCTGCCCGGCGCGGAAGTCGCGGAACGCCCCGCCGCCGAGCGCGGCCATGGCGTTGAGTCGCGTCGCGTCGAGGTCGACTTCGACGGTTGGACACGTGCCGGGGTTGGCGATCATGGGCACGATGCACCCGCCAGCGACGAACGTAACGCCCGCATCGGCAGCGCACGTCGGGAGCGGCTGCGTCGGCTTGAAGATGTGAACGGTGTGGAGCGTGACGTCCTCGGCGTAGAGCTTCAGGTTGCGAATGCGACGCACCACGTCTCCGCAGAGCAATTCATCGTCTTGATTGAACGTGGGGCGACCGTCGGTGATGAAGAAGAGGACGTAACGCGCCTTCGGTGGCGTGCCGTTCGTCAGCGCCGACATCGCGTCGAGGTAGACGAGCGTCCACGCGTCGCCGAGCGCGCGCACCCAGTCGACGCTCTCTCCGCCCGCGTCTGGTGATTGCGGCGAGGTGAAGGTGAGCACGCGCGTGGCGAGGGTCGACTTCGCCAACGGCGTCAGCGACGGGAGCGGCGTGAATTCCGGCGTGCTCTCGTTGAGCCACCCGGTGGTCGTGCCTGCGAAGGCCATCACGGCGACCGACGTGTCGGGCGTGACGGGCAGTTGATCGAGCAGCGCGGTCATCGCGGCGACGCGCTCTCCACTCGGGTCGGTGATGGTCGTCGAGCGCGAGGAATCGAAGATGAAGACCAGCTTCAGCGGAGCGTTGCTGCCGGCGTCGACACCCGCATCCGTCGTCACACCCGCATCGCTGCTCGTGCCCGCGTCGCGGCCGGCGTCTTCGAGGTCGATGTCGGTGGTGCATGCGGCGAATGCACACATCGACGCCAGCAGGAGCAGCCGGGAGGAGTGCATGGCGCTGTTGTGCCCGAATTGAAGCAAAGCTTCATCCGCTCAGCGGGTGGTCATCGTGAGCGGCGACAGGATGGCGTTGAGCAGCGTGCCTGCCGTCGCCGGAATCGCCTGGTTGCTGCCACGCGTGAGGAGCGTCTGGATCAACAGTCCGTTCTCTTCGTCGAACTCGAAGTCGGCGTCGTCGATGCGCATCGCGAGGCTTCGCTCGACCGCTTCCCACGCGAGGTCGACCACACCGGACAGCGACGCGTGGCGGAGCAGCAGCGGCATGAGGAAGGCCGGAAGCGCGCTGAGCTCCTCCGGGTCGAGCGGTCGTCGGCAGGTCAGCTCTCCGGCCTCGGTCGAGAGCACGATGGCCTCGCCAGTGACCGACGTCACCTTCGCCGGGCAGCGCGCGAGCATCGGCTCCGGCGCCAGCCCCTTCCACAGCTCGAGCAGCGGGCGGACGCTCTGCTGGGCGTGCAGCCACGTCTTCCACGGGTCGTGGTGCGCGAGGAGCACCGAGAGGTCCGTGTCTTCATCGACGCGCACGAAGCCCTCGGCGAGCAGTTCGTCTTCGCGCACCTGCAGCGCCTTCTCGGCGGCGGCGATTTCGTCGAAGCGAACGACGCGCGGAGAGCGCTGGTGGTGGCGCACGTAGCGCGCGTCACTCGGCCATTCCTGGAAGGTGCCCTGGCCTCTCTTCTTTCCGACGAAGAGACCGGTCTCGATGCGCCGCACCGCGCACGTGTGCGGGTTGATCAACACGCTCGTCAGGAGCGCCACGTCACTTCACCAGCGCACACAACGACGGCAGCGCCTTCGCGAGCGCGGGCCCGGGATGGAGCAGGTCTTTGGTCGGCACCATCGACCACTTCGAGCGCTTGAGCGGGCCGAGCTTCTCGATGGCGTCTTTGCCGTCCTTCACGTCGGCGGCGTCGATGATGACGTCGGGCACGAGCTTCACCACGGTCTCGAGCGAGTAGGTCGGGTACGCGCTCGGTGCTTTCTCGGCGGCGTTCTTCGCTCCGCAGTCGGAGACGAGTTGATCCGCAAAGCTGCCCGGACCCGCGACGACCAACGGTGCCCAGCCGTAGACGAAGAGGACGCGCTTCGGCGTCTTCGTGGCTTCGGCTCTCGCCGTCGCTCGCGCGGTCGCGAGCTCGTTCACCAGCGCGAGCGCTCTTTCCGAGCGGCCGGTGACGCGCCCCAGCTCGGTCATGGCCAGGCTCACGTCGTCGACCGAGGTGAGCGGGAGCGCGAGCACCGAGACGCCGAGCCGCGCGAGCGTCTCAACGGGCTTCTGGTTGCTGGGGCCCTTCTGCACGATGACGACTTGCGGCTTGAGGCCGACGATGGTCTCGACGCTCGGGTCGTTGAAGCCGCCGGCACGCGGGAGCGCCGCGACCTCGGGGAATTCGCAGAACTTGCTGACGCCGATGAGCGAGGACTTTGCGTCGAGCGCGAGGACCGTCTCGGTGATGGATGGCGCGAGCGTGATGATGCGCGTCGCGGGGAGTTTCGGTGGTGGACCGAGCCACTCTTGTGCGAGCGCGGGCGTGCTGATCAGCGCGAGGAGCAGAAGAGCAAGAGGTGCTCCCTCACCCTGGCCCTCTCCTCGAGGGAGAGGGAATTTCACCTCGTCACCACGTCGGCGACGTTCGCCACTCCCGTGGTCGCGCTGACCGGACAAATGTCGAGTGCGTTCGAGATGCCACGCACTTCGCTGATGCCCGCATCGCTCACGTCGAGAATCGCCACGCGGCCGCCGTTCTGATCAGTCAGCACCACCTGACCGTTCGACACCGCGAACCGGCCCGGCATCATCGGCATGAAGCCCGCGTCGGTCGCCACGCCCGAGGCGTTGAACTTTCCGCTCAAGACCGCGCCGGAAGAATCGAGCGCGACGACGCCCGCCGCGGTGACCGAGTCGACCGAGAACGTCGGCGAGTACGCAATCTGTCCACCGCACGAGACGACGAGCTTCTCGCCGACGAAGCCGAGCCACTGCGGGTTCAGGCACTCGTTCGCGCCGAGGTCGTACACCGCGCTCACCATGTCGTTGGTGGTGTCGACCTTCGCGACGAGGCCCGGACCTTCCGGCGCATAGGTGTCGGCGTTCAAGTTGTTCAGCGCGACGTACACGTCGGTGCCCTTCGAGGTGATGGCCCACGGACGCGCGGCCGGAGTGCCTCCATCGAACGGCTTCAAGTCGAGGTTCTTCAACGACACGCGGCCGTTCAGCATCGGCATCGCGGGATTCGTCACGTCGATCTTCGCGAGCTCCTGTCCCGCATCAGCAGGCCCCGCGCCGAAGCCGCCGTACAGCGGCACCCACAACGTCGAGCCGACCTTCGCCACGCCCTGCGGGAAGGTGTTCATGCCGAGCTGCACTTCGGTCACCGTTCCGAGCACCAGCGTTCCATCCACGCCGGCGTCGAGCGTCAACACGCCCGCGTCGACACCTTCCTGCAGCACCAGCACCGAGCCCGAGCCGGCGTTCGCGACGTACACGTAGGGACGGTCGACGAGCATCTGCGTGGCGACGGTTCCAGTGGGGCTGGCGAACTTCGAGACCGCGTACGTGCCGCTCGCGGTGGGCGACGCGGAATAGAGGCGGCGGTCGGTTTGATCAGTCACCAGCACTGCGTTTCCGAGCCGCGCGAGCGCCGCGGGGTTGCTGCCGAGGTCCGACAGCGGGCCCTTCACGCCCGAGGAAGGGTCGAACCCGATGACCTGACCGCTCCAGTAGCAGGCCGCGATGGCCGCGTAGTCGCACACGCCCGCGTTGCAGCGCTGGCCTTGCGCGCAGACGACGCCGCACGCTCCGCAGTTCGCGAGGTCGGTCGAGGTGTTGACGCACGAAGCACCGCAGCGCGTGAGGCCCGAGGTGCACGACGCTCCGCACACGCCGTTGTCGCAGACCTGACCGAGCGCGCACTGGTTGCCGCAGCGGCCGCAGTTCTTCGCGTCGTAGTCGAGCACCGCGCAGTCGGAGCCACACGCCGTCGTGCCCACGCGGCACGCGCACGTTCCCGAATTGCAGTCCTGGCCCGCGAAGCAGGCGGTGCCGCACGCTCCACAGTTGCGGCGGTCGGAGTTGGGGTCGATGCAGCCGATGCCACACGGCACCGTGCCCGGCTTGCACACCACGCCCGTCGGAGGGCACCCGCTCAACACGCCCGAAGTGGCCAGCAGCAACAGTCCGAATGCGATTCGCTTCATGGGCTTCATGGTTTCTCCGCGCTCTGGCCCGGGGACGGTGCCAACGCAAGCTGCTTCTTGTCCTGGGCCTGCCGCTCTTCGCTCGTGGACCTCAGGCCTCGTTCCGGTGCTGCGCGCTGCACGTCCCACTGCACGCCGAGCGTCACGAAGAACGCGCGCGGCGGGAGCGGGTAGCCATCGAGGTCCTGCGTCTGCACGTCGAGCACGTTCTTGAGCTCGGCGCTGAGCGTGACGCGCGGCTCTTTCACCCACGCGAAGAGTGGGAGCGCCGTCACGCCGACGTTCACGAACGCGCGGTCGGGGATGCTCAACGTCTCGGTGCGATTCATGAATTGCGACGACTGGAAGGCGATTTCCGCTCGGGCGCGGAGCCACTCGGGCCCGCCGCTGACGCGCGCGTGGAAGCGGTGCTTCGGGCGGAACGGCAACGCCTTCAAGTAGTAGCGCGGGTCGTCGCGGAGATTCTGTGTGTCGAGCCACGTGTAGCCGGCGTTCGCTTCGAGCCAGTGGAACGGTCGCGCGGTCGCGTCGACTTCCACACCACCCACGCGCGCCGCGGAGAAGTTGAACGGTCGCGCGAGATTGGGCGGGTAGTACTCGTAGCTGATCAAATCTTCATACAGCGACATGAAGCCGGTCGCGGACACCTCGGCCTTGTCGTGCGTCCATGCCACGCCGACGTCTCCGCTCAACGCGCGCTCGGGCCGCAATTCGGAATTGGGCAGCAGCGTTCCCTGCACCACGTACAGCTCGGAGAAGGACGGTGGACGGCTCGCTTGTCCGGCGTTCGCGCGAATGGAAAATCCCGCGGGGAGAAACAGCATCGCGCCGACCCTGGGCGAGATGACGACGAACTTTCCGGCGAGGTCCACGCGCGCGCTGCCGTGAATCGAGAGAGCGCCGTCGAACAACACGAGCTCATCCGCGAGCATCGCGCCGAGTTTTCCCCACGCGGGGTTGGTGCCGCTCGGCTCGCGCAGGAATTCTCCGCCGCCGGTGACCAGCGCAGTGAGCTCGTTGCTCGAGCCGATGCGCTGCGTGAAGACGAGCTCGCCTCCGACGCTGCTCTCGAGCTGGTGGTAGCTCGCGCCGAGGTAACTCGCAGCGAACGTGGTGTCGTCGAGGCGGCCGTACGCGAAGGTGCTCAACGTCCCTCCGCTCTCGAAGCGCGTCGAGGTGCGCAACGACAACGTGCCGCGACCCGAGCCCTGTCGCGAAGTCGGAGAGGGATTCTGAATCGGCCCCGCGAGTCCGCGCGACTCGGCCATGCCTTCGGCGAGCACGTCGAGCTGCGTGTCTCCGAATCTTTTTCGGAAGCGCGCGAGGCCTCCGCCCTGGAGCGCGTCGTTGTTTTCTCTCCGCAAGGTCGTGAGCGGATTGCCGGTGATGCTCGGCATGTCGTCGTAGAGGTAGTTGAAGGTGCCTTCGCTGCGCAGGCCGTGGAGGAGCACGAGTCCATCGCCTCCGAGCAACTGCGTGGCGGCGCCAGCGGAGAGTTGGGTGGTGACGAAGCTGCCTTGCGTCACGTCGGCGAAGAGCGACGTGCCGTTGGGCGGTCTTCGCGTGACGAGGTTGATGACGCCTCCCATGGCGCCGGGGCCGTAGCGCGAGCCGCCGCCGCGCAAGACTTCGATGCGGTCGAGCGCGGACGTTGGAATGCGCGCGAGATCCATCGCGGCGCCGGGGCCGGTGAGGGGAACTCCGTCGAGCATCACCATCACCGCGTTCGGTGCTGCGCCGCGGAGTGAGACGGTCTTCCTCTGCCCTGCGCCGCCGGCGTCTTGCAGCACCGAGCCGGGCGTCGTGGTGATGAGCTCGCTGGCGTCCTTCGCTTCGGCGCGCGCGTGCGTGGCGTCGCGCACGGTGATGGCCGCGCTCGGGTCACGCACGAGCGGAGAGGAGGGCGTCGCTCTTTCCTCTGCGGTCTCGGGGACCACGACGATGACGTCGCTCTCGATGAGTGGAATGACTCCGCCATCGGCGAGGCGCCAGATGGAATTGTTGGCTCCCTCAGGGCGCGCATCCTCCACACCGGCGTCGGGCGTCGCCGCAAGAGCGATGAAGAGAAGAGAAAGCACGTCACTCCCTCGTCTCTCTTTTCGCGAAGAGAGAGGGACCACCCGTCAGGCAGGTTTCCTGGCTTCCGGGCCTTCGACGAGCAGCTCACCCTTCCCAGGACCGAGCGAGGTCCCAGTGGGTACTTCGAGCGCCCGGGCTCCGACTCCTGCGGAGCTTCCCGGTACACAGTGGCGCGACCGCGCCGGATTTTCACCGGCTTCCCTTACGACCTGACGAGCGCGGCTCTACTCCAGAACCGCGTCCGTTGTCAGTCGACCGGAGTCAGTTGATGCCCGGGTCGCACACGCCGTTGTTGCACACCGTCGAGGCGCACTGCGTGCCCATGGTGCACATCGAGCCGACGGGCAGACCGCAGATGCTGCCGATGCAGACGCCGTTCGCGCAGTCCATGTTGCCGTTGCACGCCGAGCCGTTGGGGAGACCCGCGCCGCCATCGCGACGGTCGGTCTCGGTGAGCGAGTCGTCGCGGCAGCCGTACACGATGCTCACGCGCGCCGTCGCGTCGTTCGCCACCAGCTGGCACAGACCGCCGTAGAACGTGATGCGCACCGTCGCCGGGGAGTAGTCCCAGCCGTTGGCGTGCGCGGTGTCGCGGTTCTGCAGCACGCCGTTCACGTACACGAAGACCTTCGCCGGGTCGGGCGGAGGCGTCGCCAGCCGGTACTCACACCCCAGCGCTCCCTGGGCGATGGTGTTGAACGCCTGGAGCAACGTCGTCGCGTCGTCGGCCTGGTAGTAGCGCGGCATGCCCGGGCGCGGAGTGCCACCCGCCACCGCGATGTCCGACAAGTTGGTCGCGTCGACCTCACCACCGAAGCCGATGACGAAGGTCTTGATGCCGCGCTGCGCGAGGTTCTGGGTCGCCGCCATCACGCCGTCGCCCTGACACGTCTCGGCGCCGTCGGTGACGAGCATCACGTAGTTGGCGCGCGTCATGTCGACCAGCTCGGGCACCATGCCGGCCGCGGTGAGCACTCCTCCGATGGGCGTGCGGCCACCGGGCATGTTCATGTCGAGCGTCGAGGCGATTTGGGGAGCGCGCCGGTCTCCCACGGCCACGCTCACCGGCCCGGGCACGCACTGCAGCGCGTTGCTCGCGCCTTCGGGGAAGAGCATCAGGCCGAACTGAATCTGCGCGTCGTACTGCATCGTCACCTGCTTGATGGCCGTGGTGGCGATGACCCATTTGCTCATGCCGCCCATCACGATGGGGTCGTTCATCGAGCCCGACTTGTCGAACGCGATGAGCATGTTCGAGTTCACCTTCGCCGCCTGGAAGAGCTCGCCACCGCAGTTGCTGCCGCCGTCGGGAGCCGCCGGCTGGCAGGTGCCGTCGCTGCTGCACGTCGCGCCCGGGTTGCAGCCCGCGGTGCGGCAGTCGTTGACGCACTTGCCGACCGAGTTGCAGAGCTGGCCCGAGCCGCAGTCGGTGTTGGTGCCGCAGCCGAGGTTGGGAATGCAGCCGCCGGCGTTCGAGCACTTCTCGCCCATGCCGCAGTCTCCCGCGGTGGTGCACTTCGTCGCGCACGTGCCGCTCGAGAGACACACCGCGGTGCTGCCGCAGCTCATGGCGTTGGTGCACGACTGCGCGCAGGTGCCGACCGCGGTGCAGGCCTGACCCGTCATGCAGTCGCGATCATCTCCGCAGCCCGTCTTCGGCACGCAGCCGCCCGAGCTCGAACACTTCTCGTCGGTCTTGCACTCCAGGTCGTCGGCACACTTCGGCGCGCAGATTTGGGTGTCGAGGCAGGCCAGCGTGTTGAGGCAGTCCATGTTCGACTGACATGGAGCGCCGACGCCTCCGCCGCAGTTGCAGGCGGTGAGCGCCAACGCGGCGAAGATGGACAGCACATAGAAAGATGAATGAGTCGGAATGGTCCGCATGGTGTCCTCGAGATTGTCTCGGCCAGGCCATCACGCAGCGCGCCCCTGAGTCCGCGCCGGTTCGCGAATGTTCGCATGCTCCGCGCGAGAGCGCACGATCGGCCCTTGATGTGGGAGTGCACATACATGTTGCAGCGCAGTGGATTCCCGTCGCGCGATAAGTCGATCGCCCACTGGAGTGCACAGCGTGGCCGACAGCGCTAGACGAGGGTCATGTTCTCGGCGCTCTGCGTTTCGCTCGTGCTTTCCCAGGCTGGTTGGACTCTCGACACTGGCAAGAGCGAGCTGGTGGTGAAGGTATGGAAGACCGGAGCCGCCGCCGGTCTCGCCCACGACCACGTCGTTCGCGCGTCGAAGTTCGAGGGCACGGTGTCGCTCGAAGACCCCGACCGCGTCGAGACGCTCGCGCTGTCCATCAAGCTCGACGTCGCCTCGCTGGTCCCCGACGAGCCCGACGTGCGCAAGAAATATGGAGTCGCGAACCCGGGCCCGGCCGAGGCTGATCAGAAGAAGGTGAAGGAGAACATGCTCGGCGAAGACCAGCTCCACGCCGCGAAGTTTCCTTCCATCGAGTTCGCCACCACGAAGTTCTTCCGCGAAGAGAGCGGCGCGCTCCAGTGCACCGGCAAGCTCACCGTCCATGGTGTCACCAAAGAAGTCGTGTTTCCCGTCACCGTGAAGACGGGCGACCGCGTGATGGAAGGTGACGCGCGCCTGCGCTTCAAGACCAGCGACTACGGCGTGAAGCCGTACTCAGCGGCGCTGGGCCTCATCAAGAATCGCGATGAGGTCGAGCTGGTGTTGCACCTCGTCATTTCGCGTTAGCTGCTTTGCGCAGCACGCGTTCCATCTGCTCGAGCGTGTACGGCTTGGCGAGCGTGAAGAGCCCGCTGTCGCTCGAGCTGTCCGGAAGGTCGCCGCCCGCGCTGTAGCCCGTCGAGAGCACCACCGGCAGCTTCGGCGCCAGCTCGCGCAACACCTCGCTCGCCTCGATGCCGCTCATCTCGGGCATGGTGACGTCCATCAACACCACGTCGAAGTCGGTGACGTGCGCTCTCACGCGCTCGAGCGCCTGGCGACCGGTCTCGGCCTCTTCCACCGTGCAGCCAAGCAGCTCGAGCAACCGTCTCGTCGAGCGGCGCAACAACGGCTCGTCGTCGACCAACAACACGCGCAACGAGAGCGGCTCTCTCTCGGCGGCCGGCGGAGCGGCGGGCTTCTCGAGCGGCTTGTCGAGCGCGGGCAGGTAGATGGTGAACGTCGAGCCACGGCCGATCGCGCTGTCGAGGCAGATGGCGCCTCCGTGCGATTTGAGAATCCCGGCGAGCGCGCTCAAGCCGAGGCCGCGCCCTGTGCCCTTGGTCGAGAAGAACGGGTCGAAGATGCGCGCCTGCGTCTCACTCGACATGCCGTGGCCGGTGTCCGTCACCGTGAGTCGGACGACCTTGCCACTGATGG
Source organism: Archangium sp. (assembly GCA_016792935.1). GTDB lineage: Bacteria > Myxococcota > Myxococcia > Myxococcales > Myxococcaceae > Archangium_A. The sequence continues at coordinate 49,996 of JAEUJS010000453.1, forward strand.
TGCCGGTTCGCAGATGCGGCGGAGGCGCGTCCAGCGTCATCGCCGCGGTGCGCAGCGTGACCTGGCCTTCTTTCTCTCCAATCGCTTCGCCGGCGTTGGTGATGAGGTTCATCACCACTTGCTGCAGCTGCGCGGGGTCTCCCATCACCGCGGGGAGCGTCTTCTCGAGCTCGCGCTGCACGGTCACTTTTCTCGGGACCGTCACGGAGAGCAAATCGCCCATCGAGCCGACGAGCTCGTTCAAGTCGAGCGGCACGTGTTCGGTCGAGGCGCGACCCGCGTAGGCGAGGAGTTGTCGCGTCAGCACCGTGGCGCGCGTGACGGCGAGCTTCGCGGTGTCGAGCGCCTCGCTCTTCTTGTCGGCCGCCGTGTTGGAACGCGCGAGCTCGAGGCTGGACGTCACCACCGTCAGCAGGTTGTTGAAGTCATGCGCGATGCCGCCGGCGAGCAACCCGAGGCCTTCGAGCTTTTGCGTCTGCACGCGCGCGGCCTCTTCTTCGACTTCGCGTGACACGTCGCGCACCGAGCCGACGAAGCGCACCGCGCGACCCTGCGCATCGCGCGCGACGACCCCGGTGGAATGCACCTGAATCGCCGTGCCGTCCTTCTTCCGCACGCGGTGCTTCACGTCGTAGTTCGGCGTGCGGCCCTTGATGGCGGCGGTGATGGCCTCGGCGACGCGCTGGGCATCTTCGGGGTGGACGATTTGGTCCCACGGCTCGGGCGGCCATTCTTCGGGTGGGTAGCCGAGCCAGCGCCCCGTCTCTCCCGAGGCCGTGACGCGGCCGGTGCGCAAGTCGGTGTCCCACAGGAAGTTGCTGGTGGCGCTCACCGCCAGCCGCAGCGTCTCTTCGTTGTCGCGCGCGAGCTTCAGCGTGGCCTGCAAGTCGATGCGCTGTTGTTCGCGCCGCTGCAGCTCTTGCGGCACCCAGAAGCGCGCGAGGCGGAAGAGCACGATGGACGCGACGGCGACGTTGAGCAGTTTCACGCTCGCGAGCGGCCAGGGCTCTCCGAGCGTCTTGAACGAAGCGGGCAGCACTCCGTAGTTCGCGGCCCACACGGTGCCGAAGTATGCGCTCTCGAACGCGCTCTTGAAGGCGTCGAGCGCGAGCACGGTGAGCAACAACGCGATGAGCGAGTCCCCCTCGGCGTGACGGCGATGCCGCACGTAGAGCGCGAGGATGATGGTCCACAGGACGAGTAACAGCGCGTAGGTGATGACTGCTGCGAGCGCTCCGCTCAAATGCCCCCCGAGCGGGAACCTAGCGGCTCACGGGTCTTTGCGCAGAATCATCCCGCGGTGGCCGACGAGCCACATCGTCTCACCCGTCGCGGTGGTGAAGCCGAAGATGCCATTCACCTCGCGCGGCGACGAGAGCGGCACCTCGACCCACGGAGCGCCCGGCGTCGCCTGCCGGAGCACGAGGCCGCCACCATCCACCGCGAGCCCGCCGACCCAGCCCACGCCCGTCGGCGTGACGAACGCCTCATGGAGCTGCACGTTGGGGTCGACGTTGCTCACCACGTCACCCAACTCATCGAGCGTGGCGATGGTGCCGTTCGCGCCGCTGGCGACGTAGCGCGGCGCGCCTGACTGCAGGCGAACGCCGTGGAGCGAGTTCAAGTCTTCGGTGCCGAGCGTCGAGGGCGTCCAGTTCACGCCGTCGTAGCGCGACACGTTGCCGTTCTGTCCGACCGTCACGATGGCGTCGCCCGACAAGCCCCACACCGCGCGCAGGTTGGCGTTGTTGATGCCCACGCTGCGGGCCTCGAAGCTGTTGCCGACGCCGCTGTCGGAAACGGTGAGCTGGTCCGACTGTGTGCGCACGAAGTAGTAGCCGACGTTTCGCGCGCCCCAGCCGCTGACGTACACGCCGCCGAAGTTGCCCGTGAAGTCGTTGTACGAGGGCTGGCTGCTGACCAGCAGCGTGAACTTGGAATCGTCCCCCAGGAACCACGCGCGGTCGCTCTCGGCGAAGCAGCCGTGGAACGCGTTGGTGCCTCCCAGTGAAAATTCGCGCATGCGCCACTCGATGCCGTTGGCGAGCTCGTTGCGCTCGTACCAACGCGGCCCGCCGCCCGTCTCGTTGCCGCCCACCGCGAAGAAGCTCGTCGGCGACGTGCCACACACCGCGTTGAAGTTGGACCCGCTGCGCTGGAACGGCGAGCTGCGCAGCGTCAGCGCGGTCATCGGGTTGGTGGAATCCAGATTGAACGTCGCCATGAAGCCCGCGTAGCCGGCGAGCAACAGCGTGTGGTCCTGGTGCGAGATGCCGGTCATCTGCTGGTTGAAGCCGTTGATGGTGCCGCGCAGCACGCCGCCATCGGGGTCGAGCCAGCCATATTGGTTCTGGCCGATGAGGAAGACGCCACCATCTCCGGGCGCGAGGTCGACGATGAGGAAGCCCGCGTCGATGGGGTTCCAGAGACTGCCGCCGTCTTCGAGTCCCGCGTCCACCAGCGTCACCACCGAGACGCCGTTGGGGCCAGTGCCTGCGACGACCAGCTCGCCGTTGAGTGTGCCGGCCGCGTAGCTCTCCGAGAGGATGCCGACGTTGAGGTAGGGCTCCCAGCCTTGCGTGCCGCGCACGAAGAGCTGATTGCGCCGCGTCAGCACCAGCGCGCGCCCGTCGCGGTCGAGGAAGAGGTCGCGAACGTCGTCGGTGGTGCCGAGGTTCTCCGGGCCCCAGCGGATGTTGGGCTCGAGCTGCGCGCGCCGCGAGAAGAGCAGACCGCCGGTGCCACCCGCGAGCGCTCCGCCGTCACCGAGCGCGAGCACCTTGCGGAACGAGGCGGTCGAGATGGGGTTGGTCTGCTCGCGTTCCCACTGCGTGCCGTCGAAGTGGAGAATCACGCCCTGCGAGCCGACGGCGTACACCTCGGTGGGTGAGCTGCCCTGCACGTCGAACAAGTTGGTGATGGGCGGAGCGGGGTTGTGTTGGAGCGCTGAGCGCTCGCCGTCCCAGAAGAGAATGGTGCGTGCTTCTCCGACGAACCACGCGTGACGCGTGTCGGCGCGCCAGCCGGCGTTGAGCGTGTGGCCCTGCGGCAAGGGGTTTTCCCAGCACCAGCCCTCGGCGGTGCACAGGCGCGGGAAGGCGCAGCGGTTGGGGCGCTCGATTCCACATTCTTGCGGGGCGGGGCAGTCGCGCGCGCAGTCGACGAAGTCGCAGCCATCGTTCACGAAGCCGCACTCGGCGGCCGCGCACTCGGCCGTGACGTCGCGCCGCACACACGGGCCGCCGTCGAGCATGAGGCCGCCGTCGTCCTGCAAGTCACTGGGCGGGTGGCAGAAGCGGTCGGGTCCGCACACCTGACCCTGGAGCGCGCAGGTGCCGTCGGTCTCACAGCGGTAGCGAACGTTGGTCGGGAGCGGACAGCCGAACACCAGCAACGAGAGGAACGTGAACAGCACGGTGCGCAGCGGAGAACCGACCAGGGGCGGTTCGGAGCGAGCAGGAAGTGTGCGCACCGGGCCACCAGCATACCGCGAATGTGCGGGCAGCCTGACTGTTGATCAGCACGCTGCCGCGCATAACCTCCGAGGGCCGATGTCTCGCGCGTGCACAGCGTTGGTCTTCTCTCTGGGCTTGATGGCGGGCTGCGTGTCGCCGCCACCGGCTCCGTCGTTGCGAGAAGTCGTGCCCAGCTCGCTGAGCGCCGCGGAAGGCGGAGCGGTCGAGCTGAAGGGGGAAGGGTTTCTCCCACTCGGCGTGTTCGAGTTCGACACACCCAACAAGACGATGTGGACCGCGCCGGTCAGCGCGACGGCGAGCAACGGAACGCTCAACGTCATCCTCGGTTCGATGCGGTGGGTCGATGCGCGCACGGTGGCGGCCTCGGTGCCGCGCGGGCTCCCGGCGGGTGCGTGGTCGGTCGAATTGACGCTGCCCCGCGGAGAGGTCGTCACGCTCGCCAACGCCTTCACGCTGGTGGAGTTCAGCGACGAAGACGCGGGCGTGGTGATGCCTTGCGCTGAGACCACGCTCGCTGACCTCGACGACGACGGCTTCGGCGCACCCGGTACCGAAGCGATGCTCTGCGGGCCCGGTCGCGTGGACGCGGGCGGTGATTGCAACGACGCCGATGCGCTCGCCAACCCCAACGGCACCGAGGTGTGCAACGCGCTCGACGACGACTGCGACGGCACGCCCGACGATGGCGTGTGCCGCGCCGATGCGGGAGCGAGTGATGGCGGCACGGTGGTCTTCGTGCGCGTGCGCACCATCGAGGCGATGGACCGCGACTTCGTGGCAGTCAGCGCGTGGGGCCCGGAGTCGCTGTGGCTCGCGGGCGGCGACAAGCTCTTCGTGCGCGTGCCCGATGGCGGCTTCCTCGACCGCTCGTCGAACTGCCCGATGCGCATGAACGCGGTGTGGGCCGACTCGAACGGCCGCGCGTTCGTCGCAGGAGGCAACCCGGGCATCGGCCGCATCACGACGGCCACGGTGATGAATGGGTGCGCGCCCAGCGCGATGTTGCCGGACCCGGTGGTGGGCTTGCGTGGCTTCACCGCGAACGACGGCGGCGTGGCGGTCGAGGCGTTGCTGCGCGATGGGCGGCGCGCGACGTGGGACGGCACGGGAAATCCAACGGTGCTGGGCAACGCGAATGGGCTGACGCTCACCACCGGTGACAGCGCGTCACGTTCGCTCTTCTTCGGAGCGGGACGCAACTCGCTCAACACGCCCGTTGTGCTGCGCGTGCGCGACACGGGAGCGCAGTCGTTCGACAACTTGAGCGCGCTCGGCGCGGTGCCCACGGTGCGCGGCTCGTCGTCGATCTCACCGACGCGCCTGGTGATGGTGGGCGACAACGGCTTCGTCGGCAGTCGCAACGCGGGCGTGTGGGAACGGGTTCCCGACGCCGGCGTCGACGCGCTCTACGCCGTGAAGGCCTTCGGAGCGGGCCGCTTCTATGTTTCAGGTGAGCGCGGCCAGGTCAGGCTGTGGAACGGCAGCTGGACCGTGTTCCCGACCGACCCGCTCGCGGTGCGCGCGATGGACGGAGTGGACGAAGAACACCTCTGGCTCGTCGGCGACAACGGGTTCATTCTCCGCCGCCCATGAGTGCGTCCACATGAGTCGCGAAGGTGGATTGTTGGCGTGGCAGTTCAAGGGGTACCCCGACTTTCACGCGTCGCGCACGAATCTCGTCATTCACGTGCTGACTGTTCCGCTCTTCCAGTGGGGCACGGTGTTGGTGCTCTTCGGGTGGGCGTGGAGCTGGGTCACGTCGGTGGTCGGGCTCGGCTCGATGTTGCTCGCGGTGGTCGCGCAGGGGCGCGGACACGCCATGGAAAAGAACGCGCCGATTCCCTTCGCGTCGAAGGGCGAAGGCGTGGCGCGGTTGTTCCTCGAGAACTGGGTGAACTTTCCGCGCTTCGTGGTGACCGGTGGCTTCGGTCGGGCGTGGCGCGGTTGATCATCTCCCCGACACGACGTTCGGCGTGAGCCGTTCCATGCGCGTGCCGTCGCCGAGCTGACCGTTGTCGTTCGAGCCCCAGCAGTACACCCTTCGAGAGTGAGCGCGCACGTGTGGTCGTCACCGGTCACGACGGACGTCACGGTGGACGGCACGGTGACTGCCACGGGCGACGCGCGGTCCATCTTCGAGCCGTCGCCGACCTGACCGAACTCGTTGTGGCCCCAACACTGGAAGCCGCTCGACGTCACCGCGCAGTGCACGTCGCCTTTTCCACCGAACAGGGCGGTGGTGCTCGTCGCCATCACGCTCACCGGCACCTCGCTCCTGGTGGTGCTGAAGGGGAGACCTGCGCCGAGCTGCCCCCACAGGTTCGCGCCGATGCACTGCGCGCTGCCGCCTTGCAGGAAACACGTCGTGTCTCCGCCGACGGCGAGTTGCAGGACGTTGGCGGCGACCGTGGTGCGAGGCGTGGCGATGGCGTTCGGCGTGGTGACGCCGAGCTGCGAGAAGACGTTGCGGCCCCAACACGAGAGCGAGCCATCCATCTTCAGCGCGCAGGCGTGACCCCACGCGCCGTCGACGCGCAGCACGCCGCTGGTGAGCCCGCTCACCGGGTACGGCACGTCGTAGAAGTGACACTGGCCGACGGTGCAGCTCGAGGGAGAGAACGTGCCGATGCCGAGCTCTCCGTAGACGTTGTCGCCCCAGCACGACGCACCGCCGGTGCTGGTGACGCCGCAGGTGAACCAGTTGCCCGCGGTGATGCTGGTGAAGGTGGAGCTCGTGCTCACGAAGACGGGGCTCGAGCGGTAGGTGCCGGTGCCGTCTCCGAGCTGGCCGTCGTCGTTGCCGCCCCAGCACATCACGCGTCCGTCGGAACGCAGCGCGCAGGAATGTGCAGCGCCCATCGCGACCGCGGTGACGCCCGCGTCGATGCCGCCGATGTCGGTCGGCGTGAGCGAGCTCGGTCGCGCGCCCCAACACTTCACGGCGCCGGCGACGAGCGCGCAGGTCGTGTCTCCGCCTGCGGCGATGGCGCTCGCTCGGCAGCAGCCCGCCGCGCACTTGAAGAAGCCCGGGTTGCACGCGTAGTCGCATTGGCGCGTCAGGTTGCCTCCTCCGCCGCCGCCTCCTCCTCCGGTTCCGCTCGGGAGCAGCGCGCACTCTGCCATTCCATTCGCGGGAGAGGAGGGACAGGCGGTGCAGCTCGTTCCGCAGTGCGTGACGTCGTCGTCCGCGTAGCAATCGGCGCCGCAGCGGTTGAAGCCGGAGTTGCACGTGTAGACGCATTGACCATTCGTGCACGCGGGCGTGGCGTTCGCCTTCTCGCACTTGATGCACGTCGGGCCGCACGAGTCGGTCGAGGTCTCGGCCACACAGTTGCCGCCGCAGAGTCGATTGCCGGAAGCGCACTGGCAGGTGCGCGAGCTCATGTCGCAGGTGCCGGGCATCGGACATTGCGCGTGCGCGGTGCAGCCGGCGCGGCAGATGCCGCTCGAGAGGTCGCAGTAGAAACCGCCAAGGCACGACGTCTGGCGGCAGTCGGCCGGGTTGTTCACGCACGTGCCGCCGCTGCAGGCCTGCGAGCTGGTGCACGAGATGCCGCAGCCGCCGCAGTTGGTCTCATCGGTGGTCGTGCTGACGCAGCGTGAGCTGCAGAAGGAGAGGCCGGTCGCGCACGGGCCGCCGCCTCCTCCGCCGCTCATCGCGCCGCCTCCGCCGGTGACTGCACCACCGCCTGAGCCGCCTGAGCCGCCTCCGCCTCCGAAGCCACCTGCGCCTCCGCCGAGCGAGCCGCCGCTGCCTCCGGTGAGGGAGCAGACGCCCGCGGTGCACGTCGAGCCGCTCGCGCAGCTGACGCACGAGACGTTGTTCGAGCCGCACGCGGTGTTCTGATTTCCGGCGACGCAAAAGCCGTCGGTCGTGCAGCAGCCGCGGCACGTCGAGTCACACGGCGCCAGCGGGATGAAGCACGACGAGCCGAGCAGAGAGACGATGAAGCTGAGGAAGAAGACGAATTCCCTCTCCCTCGGGGAGAGGGTCAGGGTGAGGGAGCGCCTCTTCACGGACAGCCTCGCACCGTCGCGCTCGTGCACGGATGCGCGGGAGCATTCGTCCCCGTGCACACCTGCGGCGTCGCGCGCCAGGTGATGACGTACGAGCCCTTGAGCAACACGATGTCGTACGTCGCGGCGCCGCTCACCGGCAGCGAAGTCGTCGCGGCGGGCTCATTCACGCGCGCAAACTCGAGAGAGCCGCGACCACTTCCGTCGGGCATCATCGCGTTGTCCTGCGTCACGCGGCCACTGAGCGCGACCGCCGGAATGTCGATGTCGAGCGCACCCGACGACGTCAGCGAAGCGCCGCTGCGAATCTCTCCGGAGTTGCACGGCACCGGCCAGCCCATCGCGCAGGCACCACGGCCCTCGTAGTCGACGTCGTACGTGCCAGAGAGCAGATGCAGCGCATACGTCGGCGCACCGCTCGGCCCGAACGCCCGCGTGCGAGCGCTGCCACCACGCTGCAGTCCGAACGACAAGGCGCCACGGTCACCGCTCGCCATCGGCACCGTCGACGCGTTCATCGTCACGCCGCCCGTCACGCGTACGCTGCGCAAGTCGAAGTCGAGCGTGCCCGACGCGGTGATGGACATCTCGCGAAGGATTCCCGCGTTGCACGGCATGTCCTGCACGTCGTCGGTGGCGCACAGCCGCGACTGCGAGAACACCGTGAACGCATCGGCCGGTTGGTAGCTGATGGTGTACTCGCCGGGCGTGAGCGTGACGCCGTAGTTGAAGTCGCCGCTCGTCCCGAGTGCGAGCCGCGCGTCGTCGTGACCGTCCTTCGAGAACACCAGGAAGCCGCGTGTGCGCGTCGCCGTCGGGAGCATTCCGCCGTTCAACGTCAACCGCCCGTGCAGCTCGAGCCGCTTGATGTCGAAGTCGAGCACGCCGTTGCTCGTGAGCGAGACGCCGGAGCAGCTGCCCGTCCCGCCGCCGCCACAGTTCACGGTGCCGCCGCCAGTCGCGCCTCCGCCGGTTCCGCCGCCCGTGCTGCCGCCGCCACCAGTGCCGCCTGCGCTTCCGCCGCCGCCTCCGGTTGGACCGCCGGGCAGTGCGAAGAAACACGCGCTCGTGGTCGTGAAGAACAGCGCGAGTGAGAGTCGCTTCAAATTCATGGTGAAGGCTCCGTGGAAGGTGCGGGCGGCGGGCCGAGCTCGAAGAGATATGCGAGCGAGAGCGCGACGACGAATGGCTGACCGGTGAGTGGGAATTCGATGCCGAGCCCGAGCTGCACGTTCGACGCGGGTCCGAACTTCCACGCCATGCCCGCGGTGGGCGCGAAGTAGAAGATGGCGCTTCGTGACGTCGGGAGCACTCCGCCCGAGACGCCGGCGCGCAGCGTGAAGACGCGGCCGAGGTTGAGATGGGCTCCGGCTTCGAGTGTTCCGCCGATGGCGAGCCAGCGCTCCGCCGCGATTTCGAACAACACGTGTGGGCTGGCGCGCAGCCCGAGAATCCCGAGCGAGTATTCGAAGTGCGCGTCGAGCGAGCCACCGAGCACGAATTGCGCCGAGAGCCCGCCCGCGAGGAACGTCGCGCCGAAGCCAGGGTGGAGGCCCTTGCGTCGGTCGGGCAGCAGCGCGCGTTCTCTGCGAGTCGGAGGAGCACGCTGCGGCTCGGCAGCGACGACGGGAGGCGCGGACGTGTCGGTCGGCGTGGAGATGACCGGCGGCGCCGAGGTGTTCGCAGTCGCAGGCGGAGGCACGACGGCGGTCTTCGGGAACATGAAGCGCACCGTCGTTCCACTCGCGGGCACGATGTCGAGCAGCGTGGAGTTGGGATTCAGCCAGCCATCGTTCTTGGTGCAGCCGCGGTACACGGGGCGCCACAGCTGGCTGTTGCCGCCGTTGCAGTAGCCGGCGACGACGGGCTGCTCCGAGCGAAGTTGCACGCGGCGCGGCTTGCGATCTTCCGTCGCCACGTTCACGTCGAGCGCGAGCGAGAGGCAGCGTTGTCCCGCGGTGCACACCAACACCGGCGCTTCGGTGACGCACACGTCGTCTCCGATGACTTCCACCACCACGTCGTCGGTCAGCCCCTCCGAGCACCCGGTGGGCACCACGGAGGGACTCGACGCACGCAACGTCTCCCCGCCCATGGGGTTGCGCGCTTGCTGGGTGAAGAAGCGGCCTTGCTGCGCCAGCGCGGGCAGAGCGAAGACCAGGACGAGCACGAGGTGGCGCACGGGTGGCAGACACCACCCAACTGCTGAGAGTGCAAGGAGATGAGGCGGATTGATCAGGTAGGCAGAACGGCCCGCACCGCGCTCAACTTGAGCAGCAACGACTCGAGCTGCTTCGCCTCCCTGGCGCTCAGTTCCTCGAACACCGGAGCGATTTCGCCGAACACCTCGCGGCGCGCTTGATCGAACCAGCGCTTCCCCTTCGCGGTGAGCGAGATGTTGAGGCGGCGCCGGTCTCTTCCATCGCGGCGGCGCTCGACCCAACCGCGCTTCTCGAGCTCATCGAGCGCGCGTGACGTGCCCGCAGGGTCCATGCCGATGCGAATCGCGAGCTCGGCCTGGGAATGAAGGTCGTCGTACGAAATGCCGCTCACCAACTGCCAGTGCACCAGCAGGTCACCGTTACGTTCCAGGGCGCGGACCGCGCGCGCGTGCATGGAACGGCGCAACCGGCCCAGGGCGCGGCCCAATCGCTCGGTTCTGTCGAGGTGTTCCCGGCTCGGCATGATTCAGGTGAAACTTCGCACGCGCCGAATCATTGTTGCAAGCAATGATTGTCAGGAACAACGATTGTGCTTAGCTCGCGCGCGATGAGCCGCCTCGGAATGATCAGCGTGGTGTCGGTGGTGCTCGCTGCGTGCACCGAAAAGCCCCAGCCGAAGGTGCGCCCTCCGCCCCTGGTGGTCGCGGCTCAGGTTGCGGTGGCTGACGTGCCAGTCATGGCGCGCGCTCCGGTGGACGTGCGGCCCGTGCAGCAGGCCGACGTGGGCTCGAAGACCACGGGCTACCTCGACGCCGTGCTCGTGGACCGTGGAGACCTGGTGAAGAAGGGCCAGCTGCTCGCGCTGGTACGCCCGGCGGAATTGTCTGATCAGCTCACCGCGGCGAAGGGCACCGTCACCTCGGCGCAGGCCGCGGCGGCGTTGGCGAAGAGCAACCTCGAGCGCGCACAGAACCTCGCTCCGAAGGGGCTCGTCTCGCAGCAGGAATTGCAGAACGCGACGACCGCGGCGGCGGCGACCGATGCACAGCTCGCGAGCGCGCAGGCGCAGCTCGGCGTCATCGCCACGCGACTGGGAGAGACCCGCCTCGAAGCGCCGTTCGATGGCGTGGTGCTGACGCGCCGGCTCGACCCGGGCTCGTTGGTGAGCGCGGGTTCTGGCGTGGTCCTGACCGTGGCGCGCATCGACGTGGTGCGGGTGTTCGTCGCGGTGAACGAGAAGCAGGCGCCGCAGCTCAAGCTGGGACAGGTCACGCGCGTTCGCTTCGATGCGTTCCCGGGCCGCGACTTCGAGGGAAAAGTCGAACGTCTGGCGCCCGGGTTCGACCCGCTCACGCGCACGCTCGACGCGGAAGTGCATCTGCCGAACCCCGACCGGCTGCTGAAGCCCGGCATGTACGGCCGCGCCGCCCTCGAGCTGGACCGGCATCCTGCAGCGTTGGTGTTGCCCATCGAGTCGGTGCAGCTCTCAGGCGGAAGGTCGTTCGTCTACGTGGTGGAGACAGAGCCCCCAGGGGCGGCGTTGGGTGGCGGAACAGTGGTGCGTCGGCGCGAAGTGCAGACCGGCGAGTCGTTGAGCGACGGCGGGCAGGAATCGCTCGAGGTCACCGCCGGAATTCAGGCCGGAGCGACGGTGGTGACCAAAGGCATCGACGCGCTCGCCGACGGAGCGAAGGTGCGCATCGCTGCTTCCACGTCGGCTCCCAGCGGCGCGGCGGCGAGGAACTGAAAGATGTGGCTCACCCGACTCGCGCTGCGAAATCCAGTGCTCATCTTGATGATGTCGCTGATGGCCATCGTGCTCGGCCTCGTGTCGTTGCAGCGGCTCTCGGTCGACCTGTTCCCCGAAATCAACCTGCCGAACGTGCGCATCGCGACGTTCTATTCAGGCGCGGGCCCCGAAGACGTCGAGAAGGCCATCACGCAGCCCATCGAGCGCGCGGTGAGCGCGGCTCCCGGAGTGGACCGCGTCGAGAGCACCAGCAAGCAGGGCACGTCGCTGGTGACGGTGTGGTTTCAGTACGGCACCAACCTCGACACCGCGCAGTTCGAAGTGCAGCAGCGCGTCGGGCAGATTCTCAACACCTTGCCGCCGGGTGTCGGGCAGCCGCTCACGCTCAAGTTCGACATCACCAACATTCCCGTCGTGCAGATTGCGGTGACCAGCGACACGCTCGACGAGAAGCAGCTCTACGACCTCGCGTACAACGTCATCGAGCCGCAGCTGGAGCGCGTGGCGGGCGTAGCGAGCGCAACTCCGGGTGGTGGGTTGCAACGCGAGCTGCAGGTGCTCGCTGATGTCGATTCGTTGCGCGCGCGCAACTTGAGCATCCTCGACCTCGTCAGCGCGGTGCGTACGTCGAACCTGATTCTCCCGAGCGGAAGTCTGCGCACCGGTGGCCGCGACTACAACGTGTTCACCAACACGCAGGTCGAGACCGCGAACGAGCTGCGCGACGTCATCGTGGGCACGCCGAGCGCCGACGGTCGCGTGGTGCGCGTCGGAGATGTCGCTGAGGTCCGTGATGGCACGGCTGATCAATCGGAGGTCGTGCGGATCAACGGCAAGCGCGGCGTCTACATCCGCGTGGTGAAACAGCCCGGAGCGAACACCATCGCCGTCGTCGACGCGGTGAACGCCATGTTGCCGAATCTGCGCGGCGTGCCTCCCGACGTGAAGTTGGCGGTCGGGTTCGATCAATCGAAGTACATCCGCGCGGCGGTGAGCTCGCTGCAGCACGAAGCGGTGCAGGGCGGTGCGTTCGCGATTCTCATCATCCTCATCTTCCTGGTGTCACTGCGCGCAACCGGCATCGTGGCCGTCGCGATTCCGCTCTCAGTCGTGAGCACCTTCGTCCTGCTCTATTTCTCGGGGCAGACGCTCAACATCTTCACGCTCGGTGGACTCGCGCTCGGAGTGGGGCGCCTCGTCGACGACTCCATCGTGGAACTCGAGAACATCCATCGTCATCTCGGCATGGGGCAGACGCGGAAACAGGCGGTGCTCGCCGCGGCGCAGGAAGTCGCGATGCCGATTCTGGTCAGCACCATCACCACCATCGTCGTGTTCTTCCCGGTGCTCTTCCTCCAGGGAGTGGCGCGCAATCTCTTCATCCCGCTCGCGCTGACGATTTCGTTCGCGCTCATCATGAGCTTCTTCGTGTCGCGCACGGTGACTCCGTTGCTGTGTCTGATGTGGCTCAAGCCGCATTCCGAGGCGCAGCAGACGGGCATCGCCGCGACCATCACGCGCTGGCTCGACGCGATGGATCACCGCTACGCGAAGATGCTCGAGGTGGTGCTGAAGAACCGCGTGAAGACGGTCTTCGCGACGCTGCTCTTCTTCGCGCTGTGCATCTCGTTGTTCGGGCGCATCGGCACCGAGTTCTTCCCCGAGACCGACGAGGCGCAGGTGTCGGTGAGCTTCCGCACTCCGATTGGGACGCGGGTGACGAAGACCGAGGAGACGTCAGCCATCGTCGAAGCGGCCATCGTCAAGGCGCTGGGCTTGAAGAGCGTCGAGGCAGGCTCGAGCGGAGTCGTCACCACGATGATCGCCAGCAGCGGCCTGGCCGCGGGCCGGGGTGGCCTGTTCGGAGGCAACAGCGGGCCCCACGGCGGCAACGTGAACATCAACCTCGTGCCGCGCACGCAGCGGGCGTTGAGCGACGTGAAGGCCAGCGAGAAGGTGCGCGCCACGCTCGGAGATTCGTTGCCCGGTGTGCAGGTCTTCTTCTCGACCGGCGGCATCGTGAAGCGCATCTTGAACTTCGGGTCGGCGGCGC